>NZ_JAIEZP010000001.1:2487272-2798181 GCF_019679475.1 Hyphomonas sediminis | reverse complement strand
GCGTCTTCAAGAAGGCACCGATTGAGACCGCCGGGCGGAGGAAACGAAAGCATGTGATCTTCAGCGATGGCAGCGATGCTGCTTTCGGTCTGATCGACCGGTTGGTGGCGCGCGGAGATTCCTGTATCGTCGTCTCGCATGATCCGGCGGCGGATCAGCCGCGCGGAGACGGATCGGGCTTTGCATTTGATGCCGGGGCCGAGGATTACGCTCCACTCATTGAGGCATTGTCGAACGAACCGTCTGAGCCCGACACGGTTCTTTTCTTCTGGCCGCGACTTTTTGCGGGCAGCGACAAGCGTCTGGGCGCTTTCGACGCCAGCTTTACGCTGGCCAAAGCCCTGCAACTCACCGGCTGGGCTGAAGGCGCACACTTTGTTGCATTGACACAGAACGCCTTGGCGGTCAGCGCCGGAGACCACTGCGACGCCATGCAGGCCGCCGTTTTGGGGCCGTGGCAGATGCTCGCGGCAGAGCAGTCTGGCGTCCGGTCACGCGTGGTTGACCTGGATACAGAAGCCAGCGCGGCAGATATGGCAGACAACATCCTGAAGGAAATTGATAGCGATGGGGGCGCGCCAGTTGCCGCCTGGCGTAAGGGCGAGCGGTTTACACCGGCGCTTGAGCGCAGCGCGATTCCGCTCGACCGCAACAAGCTGCGCGAACGCGGCGTCTATCTGATCACCGGCGGCCTTGGCGGCATTGGCATGGAGCTGGCACAGTATCTTGCCGAAACGGTCAAGGCGCGTCTGGTTTTGGTGGGGCGCTCGAGTATTCCGCCTAGAGAGAGCTGGGGCACCCTGGCAGAGGGCCGAGGGCCATCCGCCGATGTCGCAAAAGTACGGGATTTGCTCGCGCTTGAAGCGTTGGGGGCAGAAGTTCTGGCGATCTCTGCCGATGTTTCCGATGAAGAAGACATGCAACGCGTTCTGGAAGAGGTTCGGGACCGATTTGGCGCCGTCAATGGTTTGTTCCATGGCGCCGGCACGATCAACGATGCGCCCATGGCGATGAAATCCCTGGAAGATGCGCATGGAGTGCTTGCGGCGAAGGCCGATGGTGCTGCTGTTCTCGACCGTCTGTTCCCTGAAGGTGAGGTCGATCTGTTTGCGGTGTTTTCATCAACCAGTATGCTGATTACTCCTCCCGGGCAAAGTGACTATGTGGCTGCCAATGCGATTGCTGAGTCGGTTGCTGCGTCGCGATGCGACGGGATGATTATCACCTGGGGCGTGTGGTCCGATGTCGGCATGGCGAAGCGTGCGGCTGATACTGGTGCGTCAGGCGAGGGTGGCATTCTTCATCCGTTGCTCGGAGCGAAGTCTGATAGCCGAGACGGTAAATTGCATTTCCACCAAACCTATTCTGAAGCGGCCCTGTGGGCGCTGGCCGAGCACCGGATTGGCACCAAGGCCGTTCTTCCGGGGGCGGCTTATGTCGAGATTGCCAGCGCCGCGGCGTTGGCAGGCGGCATGGGCGATGCGGTGGAGATCAGCAGGCTGAATTATGTGGTGCCGTTGGTGATCCAGCCGCGTCAATCGCGTCAGGTGCGTACCACGCTGACGCCGCTTGAGGACGATGGATACCACATTGAAGTGGAAAGCCGCGTTCATGCCGGCGAAGGTTGGCTGCTGCACTTTGACGCCAGCATCTCCAAACGCATGTCTGCGGATACAAGCCCGATTGGCCAAGTTTCCTGCCCGGATGAGGTGTCAGCAGAGTTGCTGACGCTCGATAGCCGTGGTGTCGGCTTTGGTCCGCGTTGGAAAAACGTGGTGCACGCAAGAACAGGGGAATGTGTCGCGACCGCTGAGTTCGTTCTCGCGCCAGAGTTCGCATCCGATCTTAGAAGCTATCGTATTCACCCGGCCCTGTTCGACACCAGCTTTGCGGTTGGTCTGTTCTTGCTGGAAAACGACGCCGAACGCGGCGTGTTCGCGCCTGTGTCTATCGATGAGGTAAGAATATTCGGCGCTCTGAAGCAGCGGTTCTCGGCGGTGTGCCGTATGCAGTCTGTCGAAGAAGACGCCGCGTCCTTTGATATTGACCTTAGGGATGAAACGGGCGGCGTGTTGCTGGAAATCCGTGGCGCGTCCTTCCGGCGGGTCACCTTTTCTGGTGAAGTGCCGACGCTTCCCAATCCGGATGCAGATATTCGGGAACGTCTAATGGCGGAGGGGATCCGTTCAGCTGAGTCCCGCGCTGTGTTTGAGCAGATCTTCACGCAAGGCGCCTCCTCCATTGTCGTTACGCCAGTGTCGATTGCTCAGATCCTGCATTTGACACGGGCGCCTGCGGACACAATGTCTGCCACCGGCAAGAAGGCAGGAGACGGTAAGGCGGTGAACGCGGGAGATCCCGTCGAGCAAAGGCTCGCCCAGATGTGCGCCGAAATCCTGGGAGTTGACACACTTGGGCTCGACGAAGAGTTTCTTTCTTACGGCGGCGGATCGCTGACCGGTGTTCGACTGTTTGCTCGTATTCGCCGCGAGATGGGCGTTGAGCTGGCTTTGAGCGCGTTGTTGCAAGCGCCAACCATCCGTGCCCTCGCAGTTATGGTGCGCGAACAATTGCCGGAAGATGCAGCGGAAACTCACGGTGCGGAAGCAGAGGCGAATTCCGGAGAGGCCGGAACGGCAGAGGCGGCAGAGCCAGCTCAGGGTACGGTATCGGAATTGCCGAAAAAACCGGCCGCAAAACCAATCACCAAGAGCCGCTGGACACCTCTGGTGAGAATGGTGCCGGGCGCGTCGGAGAAGAAGCCGGTCTTCTTGATCCACGGCGCGGGCGGAACTGCGCTTGTGTTCAAGCCGCTTGCGGATGGGCTGAAGTGTGGCTCACCCGTATATGGTGTGGAGGCACAAGGCATCGACGGATCCCTGCCGATTCTGGAAACCATTGAAGAGATGGCGGAGCTTTATGTGCGTCATATTCTTTCTCTGGACCCGGTTGGCCCCTATCGATTGGTAGGATACTCCGGTGGCGGAGTGATCGCTGTCGAGATGGCGCATCAGCTGAAGCAAAGCGGACGGGAAGTCGAATTCCTGTGCATGCTTGATACGCTGGCGCCGCAAGAAATGTATCGCCCGATCCGGATAGACAATGAGGTCAAACGCCTAGCCGGGAAAATGAAAGGGTGGACTAAACTTGATTTCGGAGAGATCGGCGCCCGAGCTGTAAAACGGGCGAATAAGGTTGTTGAAAAGGTTCGCTCACGGTTTGAGCCCAAACCGCCGCCGGCACCGAAATCACACATCGAAATCTTCTCCCGGCAAGTTATCGACGGGTACAAACGGGCTCAGAAGCTGTACCATCCTCCGCAATATGAAGGTGATGCATTGTTATACCGCGCGAAGAATGCCGAGCTACCCTTCGAACGCGCAGGCAACAAGCTGGGCTGGGATGGTATTCTGACGGGAAATATGGAAGTCGTTGTGCTCGACGCGGATCACTACAACATCCTCAGAACCCCCAATATCGAAGCTGTCGCCGAGGATATTTCCCGCCGGCTTGAGGCGCTGGACGCAGAAACGACTCCTGTATCCGAGGTCGCGTGACATGCGGGGGGCGTTGATTGCGGGAGCCGGCTTATTGCTGGCGGCGTTTGCTCTTTTGCTCCTTCTCCTTGCTTGGAGGGAGTCAAAGGGACTAATCGCTCCGCAATGGTATAGTCAGCCGAACCCGGAAGGCTTCTCCTTTTCCGAAACACCCCGATCTACATTCGGGATTGATTTTGAAGATGTAAGCTTTTCGGCCCCAACTGGGGAAGTTCTGCGTGGATGGTTGGTTCCGGCGGCAACTCCATCTGATCTCGTGTTTGTGACGCTTCATGGGCGTGCAGGGGATCGACGAAGCCATTTGAAAAACCTGCAGATGCTCCGCTCGACCGGGGCCGCCGTGTTGCTGTTCGACCTGCGCGAAAACGGCTTGAGCGATGGCGATAGCCGAGGGACTGGACTGGCTGTGCGGGAAGCGGAAGATGCCGTGGCAGCGGCGCAGGAGATGCGTCGTCGGGGCTATTCACAGATCGTTGTGTTTGGCTGTTCCCTGGGGGGATCGGCAGCTGTCATCGCGGCAGCAAAGGAGCCATCCATATCAGGTGTGATCGCGGAAGCATCAATCGCGCGTTTTGAGGATTTCGTAGCCGACGGACTTTCCTCCCGGCTGAAAAAACGCGGCGTGCACGCGGGCTGGATCGCGCGGCTATGGGGGCGACTGGTCGTGTCTCTAGCCAGATCTCGTGCGGGGATTTCCGAGTATATTGCTCCTGAAGATGTGATTTCTGAGATCAGTCCGCGACCGATACTCATTGTGCACGGCAGCCAAGATCCCACTGTTTCAACGTCTCATGCAGCATCCTTGATCAGCATGGCTGGACCCAGCGCGGAGATGTGGCTGATTGAGGGGAGCGCCCACTGCGACGGCCCTCAGGTTGCACAGGAAGAATATCATCGCCGCGTAGCAGACTTCGTCGGTAGACTGAGCAGCGCGACTACAGATGTCAGGAGGTAGAGGCCGTGATCAATCCTGAACCTGCGACGCTCGAAAAGCGTCCTTCAGGTATGACGCCAGGTTCCTGCTATGATGCCCTCATCATCGTAGATCCCCGTTTCATGGGCGGAACGGCAATGGCCGTGGAGGCTGACGTCCGCGGCTTGCAGGCTGCTGGTCTCACGATCGGAATCCACTTTGTTTCTAGTCGTGGCTTTTTCCAACCGCACGAGGTGCCCAATCCGAAATTGGTGGCGCTTCTAGACTTGGCCGGGGTTTCCCGCGTGTCGGCTGATCGCGTGGTTGAGGCCAGGATTGCGTTCTTTCACCATCCGGAGCCTTTTCAGGATGGTATAGATAATCCGATCACGGTCGTTTCAGGGAGCTCTATCATTGTCTGCCATCAGGCGCCCTTCAAGGGGGATGGTGCCCTGGCATACGACCCCATGCTGGTGCAGAGGCGCATCAAGGCGCAATTTGGAGTTAATCCGGTCTGGGCGCCGATTTCCGGCCTTTCTAGGGAGCACCTCCGAAGTTTCGTTCCATTTCTGCGCATGACCCAAATGGATTGGACGAACAGTTTTGGCCTGGATGACTGGCGGCCTAAGCGCAACAAGCTTTGTTCGACCCATCTGGTTGTTGGGCGGCATGGCCGTCCACACGCGGACAAATGGGGAGATTGCGCCGCAGACATCGCCGCAAGTTTGCCTGGTAGTGCAAACACTCAAATTCGGACGATGGGAACGGAGCGCGACTTCTTTACGGATATGGGCGTGGATGTGGACGGATGGGACGTTATCCCATTCAATGGCGAAGCAGTGCCGGTGTTCCTCGATAGCCTTGATGTTTTTTCGTATTTCCACAATTCTCAATGGACGGAGACTTTCGGCAGGACTGTTGCGGAGGCTATGCTGATGGGGGTCCGTTGCTTGCTCCAGCCTTCCTTGAGGTCTACGTTTGGTGAGCATGCCCTCTATTGTGCGCCCTCTGAAGTGTCTGATGTTCTCGAACGTATACGTACGAACTTGGCTGCGGAGCGCGCGGCAGCAGAAAAAGCGCGGCTCTGGTGCGTGGCGCAGTATTCTGCGGAAACTGTTCCGGACCGACTTGATCAGCTGCTTGGTGATCCTGTTACGCAATCGCGTAGAGGCGCTGTTTTTGCGTCGCCACTGAAGGCTGCGCGAAAATGGGTTGGCTTTCATCGCCGCCGTTCAGTTAGCCGATGAAACTAGCAAAGGTATGTCCGGAAATGACGAGTAGCTTTCAGCAGGAGTATAGGGGGGCGACGACTTCCATCGCCGGCCACGACCAAGCGCGTCGAACAAAGGGTTTAGAGATGAGCGACATATCAGGATACTCTCTGAAGCTTCGAAATCCGGAGGTGCAGGATGATGCCGCATGAACCGCTTTTTGTAATTGGTGCGCCGAGATCCGGCAATACGCTGACGCGTCGTGTGTTCATGGCCTCTGGGCAAATCTACATTCCCCCGGAGACCTACGTCTTTGGTGAGATTCTGTCGCGCTGGCCAAAATGGCGCGGTCTCACTTGGCGTGAGAAGGTGTTCCTTGCATGCGCCTATTTTGATCGTCATCCGCACCGTGATGATTTCGAAGTGGGTAGCTTTACGCCACTATGGCAGCGCCTGGAACAGGCACCCAAGGCAGCGCAAACTGTGCACCGGTTTTATGATGAGCTGTATGCTTTCCTGGCCGTTGAGCATGGCTTTACGACGGCGCGCTGGGGCGACAAGACGCCTTGGAATACGACATATTTGAAGAACATCGTGAAAGCCTATCCGAATGCCTACTATCTTTATCTGAAGCGGGATGGTGTGGATGCCGTTGCCTCTCAGGTGAAGGCCGGAATGCGCAGCATTCGGGATTCCGGTCAGCGGTGGATAGATGCCAACAATGCTTGCTTGAAGTATCTGAAGTCTGCCCGGCGTGCACCGCTTTCCGTATCTTATGAGGAGTTGGTGCAAGAACCTGAGGCAGTCTTTCGTCGCATTTTCGACTGGGCAGGATTGGAGTTCGATGTTGAGTATCTGACCCGTGTGCCTGCGAAGCTCGCGGATGTCGGGCGCCATGCGCATCATGAGGCTGTTACCCGGCCGATTACTCCGGCGTCTATCGGGTTGGGAAGGCGAACTCTTACATCCGAGCAGATGTCCGAATTGCCACCCGGCTTTTATGAAATGATGCAGAAGTTGAGTTACGGCGCCAAGTAGCATCAAAGGCGCGCGTCGCATTGGTGGCGCGCAGCCGAAGCTATACAAATCAAGCGCCAGTGTGAGGTAAAAGCCGGCGCGCCAGATACGTTAGATCTGACTGCGCAAAGCAAAAGTCGTCATCCGCGCGGCCTGTCGCAGTTTGCGCTTTTGCAGGGCTCGGCGGATACGCCAGTGGATGGACCTGCCGATCAGTGCCGCAATCGTCCGGCCTGTGGGAGAAATGTGTTTCAATTCCATCAGTTCGGAACGGTTGGCGGGCGCTTCGTAAATAGGGGCGCAGCCAAAGTTCGATGCGGTTGCCCCGATTACGAGATCCTTTTCGAATGGGCTGAACGGGATATCGGGCTGCAGCTGGGCGACTTTTCCAAAGGTTTCCAGGGCTTCTTCCCACATCATGTGGCGCGCGAATACACGGCCCCGTTTGAGTAGAGCAACGCGCTCCATGACGGGCACAACATCGGGGCGCGACCAGACATCTTGAGGCAACAGCTCGCGGTCGTTAAGGTCCGCCATCAGCGGTTCGAAGATCATGCGATGGAACTGAATCCATTTCGCATTGTTTTCCTTGGCAGAGAATCGTTCCTTTGCCGTTCCACGATCGCCAGCATGCTCCCGGTGAAGATAGACCCGTTCCGGGAATAGGCGTCCGCGCGTTGCACGCGCTATGCGCAGCAGCATCTCGTAGTCCTGAGACCGGATGAAGGCCCGATTGAAGTTGCCGACCTGTTTGTAGACTTCGCGGCGGACAATAAGGCCTGGCTGGAAGATATGGCAGCCATCAAGTAGATCAGAAAAGATCTCTTCCGGCTGAGAAGGGCGCCACAGGCCTGGAGGTTTGATCAGTCGCGTGCCTGTTCGGCTATCGATCGTAAAGTCCTCATGTTTCCCCGCCGCGAATCCGAGGGTCGAGTCTGCATCAAGCGCGCCGGCCAAACGTTCGCAAGCATCAGGCTCCAGCAGATCGTCATCATCGCAGATCCAGATATAATCGCCTGTGCATCGTTCCAGGCCCAGGTTCAGCGCACTCGCCTTGCCGCCATTCTCTTTGCGGATATACGTGACCTTCTGAGCGTACCGCATGATGACGTCATGGGTATTGTCAGTGGACCCATCATCTATAACAAGAATTTCTCGCACAGGGCGGGTTTGCGCGATTAGAGAATCCAACGTCTCCGCGATCATATTGGCCCTATTGAAGGTGGGCAGAATGACGCTAATTTCGCCTGACATTATGCGGGTTCCGAATAGTCTATACTGTTGCGATCCGTCAGATCGGTTTGTTTCTCAAGATAACATCTGGAAGCTCTGGGAGCATCCTTGTTTTTCGCGTTTGTCCATCGCCTGGCTACTTTCCATCCAGGCGAATGCTCGTGTGGCCACTGATTACTTGCGGTCCGCCCTGCAGGCATTGTGCCGAATGGGGGATACCAAACAATCGTACAGTGAGTTCAGCGTGGTGGTCATGGCTGGCTGCCAACTGCATCGGTGCGCTCCATTTGCGCGACAGTGCGCCCTTTCCGGAATTTGGCAAACGCAAATTTATGTTCTGCACGATTTACCCATGGCCCAGTGATTTTCAGAGCGAGCTGGCGGACAGGGCGCTCAACGAAGAAGTGTAAGGCGATGGCGATGGCGACAACCAACGCAGTGACAAGCGGCAGAATGAGTTGTGTCGGCACACCGAGGTCGTCGAAGAAAACCATAGCGGTGAGGCCTGCGCGCTGGTGGAAGATGTAGAGCGGGAAAGACACTGCACCCAGCAGCAGCACAGTGCGACCTGTCAGAAGGGGCGTGATCGGAGATTTGAACAGCGACAGCGAAAATACCAGGACAAGCCCCAGGTAGATGCCGAGCTGCGGCAGCACTGCACCGTCGAAATACAGCCGCGCTGAAATCACGCTCTCAAGCACGAGCGCGATAGCCCCGGCGGCGGCCAGCATAAATGCCAGATCCCGTTCCTTGAGCTGCACATAGTAGCAAGCCGCCATGCCCAGGGTGAACCAGTAGAGGTAGGAAGGCTGCAGGATGGCGCCAGCCGTCCAATGCACGGGGACTTCCAGGTAGCTTTGAAGGAACAGGATCGCCACAGAGATGGCCTGAATGAAGACCCATGCAATCGCAAAGTTCTTCCGGTCACTGAAGAGGCGGTAGACAATTGCCACCAGGACGTAGAACCTAACGTCCACCCACAGCGTCCAATATGCGCCGTCCACCCAATCCAGATTTGGATTGCCAGTCATCCGGCCAATGTCGGCGGGGTCGATGAACAGGATTGAGCTGACGAACTCCAGCGGTGTGACAGCCCAGCCCTGAAGTGACTCAAAGCGATTGTGAATGCCGACTCCCATAATGATCAGTGTCGTCAGCGCCGAACAGAGAATTAGGACCGGCCACAGTCGGCTCAGGCGACGAACTGTGAAGTCAAACAAGCTGGTGGAGTGGCGCAGGAAGGCGACCATCACGAAGCCGGAAATGAGGAAGAACAGGTTCACGCCAAATGCGAGTACTGGCAGGCTAGGGGTTAGCCAGCTGGGAACAATATCGCCATACGGATAGATGGATTCGCCGTTGAACTGTTCAGTCCAGCGAATGGTAAAGTGCGCCAGAACAACAGAAAAGGCGGCAACGCCGCGGAGTCCGGTAAGCGCGTCGACATGACCGGAAGGGGGCGGTGGGGCGGTGCCTGTCATGTGAATCCTGCAGCGAGCATGCGCGGTGGCATTGTTTTTCTGTACGCCTGCTCCGGTCTTTGGCGTTGAGACGTGCCCCAATGCTTGCCGCCCGGATCGAGGGCACGCTTACACATGCAGGTTGCGTGCCGGTTCAAAACATCCGAGCGCGCCTGCGATGCCGTTCCCTTTGCTGTCTGTGTGGGGCGGCAGGCCAACGCCACTGTGCCAATACGGCATCGACGGAAATCTCAGGCTTGCAAAGGCGATCTGAACAATAGGTTGGGCGAGGCGTCAGTCACCGAAGTGATGCCAGTCAGCGCCATGGAAACTGAAAGCTCGCCTTTCATAGCGCTCAGAAGATCTGACAGCCCTTTTTCGCCGGCGCCTGCGAGTGCGTACACCCAAGGGCGCCCCATCATGGTTAAATCAGCACCGCTCGCAAGCGCTTTGAGAACGTCCTGCCCTGACCGAATGCCGCCGTCGAGAATGATCAGCGTTTTCCCGGATACGGCATCCGCGATGGGCGGAAGTGCCCGAAGGGACGAGCTCACCCCATCCAGCTGCCGACCACCATGATTGGACACAACGATGCCGTCTGCGCCCCGGTTCACCGCCTCAATGGCGTCTTCGTGATCTAGGATGCCTTTGATGATTAGCGGGCCATCCCACTTGGAGCGGATCCACTGAATGTCTGCCCAGCTGACGGAAGGGTCGATCGATGAGTTGGCCCAGGCAGCGAAATCGGCAGGTGTGGACGCATTGGCAACATACGGCGCGACATTGCCGAAAATGTGGGGCCCGCCATTCATTCCAACATCCACCGCCCATTGGGGATGGAGCATATAAGAGATAAGACCGCGGCGCAGATTGGCCCATGCGCCGCCGCCGCCGCTCATGGTGTTTCGAACATCGCGGTAACGGGTTCCGACGACCGGCAGGTCAACGGTTAGCAGCAAGGCTGTTGCGCCGGCAGCTTTCGCACGGGCAATCAGGTCGGCCACGGCGCCCCTGTCGCGGATCATGTAAAGCTGGAACCAGAACGGTCCCTCTGTGGCCGCGCCGACTTCCTCGACAGAACAAATCGAAAGTGTGGACAGGCAGTAGGGTATTCCAAACTTGCCGGCGACTTTCGCGGCGCGTGCTTCACCCCGCCGGGCCATCATTCCCGACAACCCGACGGGAGACAAGGCAAGCGGCATCGTTAGAGAGCTGCCTAGAAAGTCTTTCCGTGTGGAGAGACTGGAAACGTCCCGCAAAATCCGTTGGCGCAGTTCCAGCGCCTCCAGATCCGCAATGTTGCGGCGCAAGGTCAGCTCTGCATACGCACCGCCATCCAGATAGTCGAACAGGAATCTGGGCAGGCGCTTTTCGGCCAGCAGGCGGTAATCGGAAGCGGAGGCTGGTGCGAGGGAGAGAGTCGGCATGGAGCTGAAACTAATTGGTGGCTCAGCCTCAGGTAAAGCCAGATTCGCTGCTTCCGGGCGGTAAAACGACCGCCGCCAAAGCCGTTCACATTTCATTTACATCGAATTTCAATGTGCCTGTTTACACATTGTTATTGCTTCAAAGTCGCGCTTCATATGCGAATTCTGCAGGAGAAACCCGCTTGATAGGCGAAAACTCAGGGTTCGTGATATTCATTTGTAATCCATTTCCGCGTAAACAGCGTGCAGCAGAACCCTTCGGTTAACAGCTGTTGCAGGCCGCCAGTGGGGTGGTGCCGAAATTGCACTTAACATTGCGGGAAATCGGCCCGGATGGCCGGATAGTCAAAGTGAGAACGATACCAGCATGACTGATCTCAAGCGCCTTAGCCTGATGAGCGTGGCCATGTGTGCCGTCGCAACTACTGCGGCTCACGCTCAGGAAAATAACTATTACAGCCGGGACAAATACACGGCTGTGCAGGATCGCAGCCAGCCGGAATTCGATCCGGAGCCCGTTCGCTTGGGCGCTTTCATGGTGCGGCCCGCCGCCGAAGCCAGTGTCTCATATTCGGACAACGTTTTCTTCTCGGGCGCAAACGAAGAGTCGGGTATGATCGCCCGCGTTGGCGCTGAGGTTTCCGGCGACACAATGTGGAGCGTTCACAATCTCGGTTTCGACGTTTCGGCTTATCGCAATGAGTACGTTGATCAGGGCGACGAGTCTTACAACGATCTCCGCGCACGCCTGCGTGGCCGAGTGGATGTCAGTCGCTCTTTCGCGCTTGGTGGCTCTGTGTTTGTCGAAGACCGGGTCGAGCGCCGGACTGAGTTTGTCAATGAATTCAGCCCGGATGCGCCGATCGGCCTGAACATTCAGGGCGCGACTGTCGAAGCGAATTACCAAAGCGATCGCTTCCGCTGGACCAATGCCGCCGGCATCCGTCAGGAAGATTATGAAAACGGCCGTGAAATCGGATCGGGTCTCCCCATAGATCAGAGCTATCGCGATCGGTCGGTGAAGGATGCGCGTACCCGTCTTTCCTACGCTGTTTCGCCGAACTTCGCGGTCTTTGGACAGGCAACTTACCAGCAAAGCGATTACGACACACTTCAGTTCATCGGCGGAAACCTGCGCTCGCGTGATTCGCAAGGCTACACCGTTTCTGGCGGTGTCGATTTCGAACTGACCTCGCTGGTGCGAGGGGACGTTGCTGTCGGCTATCTGAACGAAACCAAGGACGACAGCTACTTCAGCGATGTCAGCGGACTGTCCGTCGACGGGCGTGTCCAGTGGTTCCCGACACAGCTGACGACTGTGACGTTCACGGGTGGCCGCCGGGTTTCTGACACAGGCGCTTTCAGCGCGCCGACCGCGCTCGACACCAATTTCGGCGTTCGTCTCGATCACGAGCTTCGCCGCAATATCATCCTTTCGGCGAGCGCCCGCTACAATCAGTATGATTTCGAGGAAAGCAACCGCAAGGACGAGAATACCGAGTTCGGCGTGACCGCACTCTACAAGATGAACCGCCGCGTGCACTTCAATGCTTTCGTGAGCCGGTTCGATCGGGACATTTCGGGCGCACCGTTTTTCGTTGAGCCTTCCATCGGTGAGACAACTGCCGGTATCGGCGTTCGTCTGTTCCCCTAATTTGTACCATCTGCAGGAAGCCCGCATGTTGCGGGCTTCCGGTGTATCCTCAGAGACATCACCTTGACCAAGTCGTATATGATCGAAATCCCATCCTCTTCCGGCCACGGAAGCAACTCTGACGGGTCGGATGTAAACCTGTTCGATATCAAGGTGCTGCTGGGGATCGTCTACCGGCGATTCTGGCTAATTCTCACTGGGTTCGTGACCGTCTTCGGGCTTGTTGCTTTCTACACATTCACCCAAACGCCAACCTATAAGGCGCAGGCGGTTATCCAGCTGGATACGAACCAGATCAACGTTATTGATTTGGGTGCGCTGTTCTCCGGTGCGGGCGGAGCAACGACCTCAGTGATCGACACTGAAGTCCGGGTGATCGGTTCGAAGACACTCCTGCGCCGCGTGGCAGAGAAGCAGAGGCTGATCGAAGATCCTGAGTTCAACTGGACGCTCCGCCCCAAGAAGGACAGTTTTGCCTCTTCGGTTAAGAAGTCCGTTGTTGGAATGCTGGGCGGGGACACTTCTGATAAGGACCCGTTTGCGGGCTTCACGCCGGAACAGAAAGAAGCTGAGGTTTTTGAAAGTGTCGTCGGGACGCTCGCGAGCAAAGTGCAGGTTGGCCGGATTGGCGCAACCTACCTCCTGACGGTCGACGTCTCCAGCCCGTCGCCTGAGACAGCGGCGCGCCTGGCAAACGAAGTTGCCGAACAATACCGCGTTCAGCAGCTTGAAAAGAAATATGAAGCCACGCGCAAAGCGACCGAATGGCTGCAGGAGCGGGTTGCCGGCCTCCGCGAAGAGGTGGAGGACAAGGAGCAGCGCGTCGAAGCCTTCCGAGCTGAGACGGGCCTTCTGGAAGCTCAGGGCACGACGCTGACCGAACAGCAGATCGGCTACCTCACCTCCCAGCGCGGCCAGGCTCAAATCGAGCTGGATCGCGCTCGCGCCCGCTATGAAAGCATGCGTCGCCAGATCGACAGCGGCGCAGGTGTTGAGGGTGTTTCTGAAGTTATCAACTCGAACCTGATCAACGATCTGAAAACACGCCGGTCCGAAATTCTGCGTCGGGTTGCGGAACTGGAAACGCGTCTCGGTGAACGTCACCCTGATATCATCAGCGCCCGAAATGAGGTCGCCGACATTGATCGTCAGCTGAACGCCGAGATGAACCGCATTGCGGCCAATCTCGAGAGCGAAGTGCGCGTCGCGCAATCGCAGTACAATTCTATCCAGAACGAAATCGGCCGCTCGACGTCTCAGCTTCGCGGAAACAATATCAATTTGGTTCGTCTTCGTGAGTTGGAGCGCGATTCGGAAACCAGCCGGGTCATGCTCGAGGAATTCCTGGCTCGTTCGAAACAAACGCGCGAACAAGACGCCCTGATCACGGCAGATTCAAGCATTCTCTCTACGGCTTCTGTTCCGTCGAGCCCGGCTGCGCCACGGAAGTTTTTCAATCTTCTGCTGGGGTGTATCCTCGGGGCAATCATTGGCGGTGGCCTGGCCATTCTTGCGGAGTTTTTTGACTCCCATCTCAGTTCCTCTGACGACATCGAGAACAAACTTGGATCTAATCCGATCGGTTCTGTTCCACTGATCCGCACGGCTGGCATTCTCGGCATCGGTCAGACGAACCCGGCCGACTTCCTGGTCGAGAATCCGCTTTCCGCCTATGCCGAGAGCATTCGATACCTGCGGGCTGCGATCGCGTTCTCGGACCTCGACAGCGAAACGAAAACGGTGGCGATCACTTCCTCGCTTCCGGACGAAGGCAAAACCAGCCTTGCGCTCAGCCTTGGTCGCATGTCGGCAATGTCGGGCTCGCGTACGCTGGTCATCGATGGCGACTTCCGCCGTCGTCAGCTCACGGAGATGGCTGGCCTGAAGCCTGAGATCGGCTTCGTAGAGCATCTGTTCGGCGCAGGTCAGCTGTCTGATGCAATCGTCAAAGACCACAAGACGATGCTCGACATCCTCCCGCTTTCTCTGAATGGGCATACGCCGCACGATGTATTCGGTACGCGTGCATTCGATGAATTGCTCGCTCGCCTGCGGTCGATGTATGATCTGATCCTCGTCGACACTGGCCCGTTGCTGCTGATGGCAGAGGCGCGTGTGGTGGCGGGTAAAATGGATAAGTGTATCCTCGTTGTTCGCTGGCGGCAGACGACCCGCTCGGCAGCCCGTCAGTCCCTCGCTCTCCTGCGGAACTTCAAGGCAGACCTTCTCGGCGTTACGCTCAACATGGTGGACCTTAATCGTCGTCGCCATCACCGAGATCCGGGTGCGACCTACAAGGCCTATCGGAAGTACTATCAGATGGAAGCTAAGCGCAGCCTTTTCGGCTGGGGGCGCGCCTCCAAGAAGGCGTCCAACAAAGGACCTAAATCGTCCATTGCGCTTCAGGTGCCGCCGTCGAAGGCCAGCAGTCGCGGTGATCAGACAGATCGCATTTCGGCCGAGTGAGAAGAGGGGCTCACCCCTTGTGTGGGGTGTCCGACGAAGAGCTTAAATGCTCTATCGGGCGAATTTGCAGGGAACCGGCATGACGAAGATTGCGTTCTTCGGTCACGATGCTGCGGACGCAGCAATCCGCAGGCGTGTGGTTGCGCTGCAGGCGGATGGTATTGCGGTGACGGGGTTCATGATGCGTCGGCGGGCCCCGCTCGCGCAGGAGTGGATCAATATCGATCTTGGCGAAACGCGCGATGGCGCTTTCGTCCAGAGAATTCGCCAGGTTTTTCGAGGCGCACGCATCGCTGCGAAGGCGGCTGACGAGTTGCGCTCGGCAGATGTAATTTATGCGCGCAACCTAGACATGCTCGCATGTGCATTCTTGGCAAAGCGCCATGCCGGACTGTCGACGCCGGTGATCTATGAGTGCCTCGACATTCATCGCCTTCTTTGCCGGAAAGACCCTGTCGGATGGACGCTGCGCGCCTTCGAAGGGTGGCTTCTGAAAAAGTGCCGTGCCCTGATCGTGTCGTCCCCCGCATTCGTCAGGGAGCATTTTGACCGCTACTATTCGGGTGGGCCTAAGGTGTTTCTGGTCGAGAACCGTTTGACTGGCGGAGCTGATTACGGCGATCGCGGGGTAGGAAACAAGGCCCAGGAAGCGGGCAAGCTCCGGATCGGATGGGTAGGCAATCTACGCTGCCGCCGGTCGCTGGACCTTTTGTGCTCGGTGGCCGGCCAGTTCGGGACGCAGGTGGAAATTCGTCTTCACGGGGTTGTGGCGAAGTTGGAAATTCCAGACTTCGACGAAAAGATTTCCCGACACCCAAACGTGTCTTTTCACGGACGATACCGGTCTCCGGAAGACCTTTCGGAAATCTACAAGGGTTTAGATGTCGTCTGGTCCGGTGACTTCATGGAGGCTGGCCTGAATTCCGTCTGGCTCCTTCCCAATCGCATTTACGAGGGGGGGTATTTCCGCACCCCCGCAATAGCGCCGGCGGGAACGGAAACCGGCAATTGGGTGGAGCACCGCGCCTGCGGGTTCACCCTTGAGGAACCTCTTGAGAAGTCGCTTCCAACATTGATCGGTGACCTTCTCGATGATCCTACGAGAATAAGGGGCTATTCTTGTGTTCTTGGGGAGCTGCCGGAGGAGACATTTGTTCAGCCGCTCGGCTTTCTGCGCCAAGTCATCACGCAGATCATCGGCGCAAAGGTGCCTTCATGATCTGTCCAGCATTTACTGCTAAGTCTGGCGAGACGCACATGCTGTGCGCGTGGTGTCGTGGAGGTGCCTCGTGACTGACATTGCCCAGAGACCCCAGGTGGCTGCAGTTGAGCCCGCATATGTCAATGTCTACTCGGTAGAGAAGGGCGCTGGCGTCCCTGAGCAGGTCTTTGTGACCTTCTGGATGTTCATCATCTACCTGCCGCTCGAAGTGTTCTCGCCGCTTCGTTATCTGTGCATTCTCGGCTTTCTGGCGCTGATGGCGTACGACTATCGTCGGCTCATGCCATTGATGTTCCGGAGCTGGCCGCTCTTCATCGTTGCTCTGTTTGGTCTCATGTCCGTGGGCTGGTCACCTTTCCCCGGCGAAGCGCTGCGGTCGGGCATACTGTTCGTCCTGACATCATTCGTGGCGGTCGTAATTGCAGGACGTTTGACCACCCAGCAGGCACTCCGTGTGGTGATGTTTGCCGGCATGATTACGACGATCGTCTCCATTCCCATGATGCCCTTGTTCTCGCTTGGCGGGTGGTATGCGAGTAAGAACTATTTTGCTGCGCATATGCTGTTCTGCATGTTGCTCAGCCTCATTACGGTGTTGAACGAAAAGGAGCATGCCTGGCTGCGCCTGTTGGCGTTACCCTTTGTGCCGGTGTGCTTCTATTTCAATTTGCTCGCTAATTCGACGACAGCTCTGGTCTTCGCCATTCTCGGCGGCGCTGCCCTGATCGGGGTCAAGCTGTTCTGGTCGCCCGTTACCCGCATTCGCGGCTTGCCTGTTTTCGTCATTCTTGCGGCATTTGCGGCGTTGGTTACGCTTATGTTGGTCGTCGTGAACATGCCGGACAATGAAATTGTGGCCAAGTTTCTCGGGCTCGTCGGCAAAGATGCAACGCTCACGGGGCGCACCAGCCTCTGGGAAGGTGCGCGGCTGGCTGCTGAAGAGCGGCCCTGGTTCGGTACGGGTCTGGAAGGCTTCTGGTTCTACGATTCCGGAGCAGCGCAGACGCTGAACGAAAATGATTACAAGGCCTATGGCACCAAGCTCACTTTCCATAGTGCATACTGGGAAGTGAGGGTCCATCTCGGCTTCATCGGATTGGCGCTGTTCATCTATTATCTGGGCTGGACTTCTCTGCGCAGCCTGGGCCTGTGGTTCCGCGATGGATCGCTGGTCAATTCGGCTTTGCTGATCCTGGTGATCGTCAATCTCACGATTACCTTCACGGAATCTACCCTGTGGAGCACGTTCACCACGCCGGCCTACCTACAGGCGCTTGCTGGCATCGCTGCGTTCCGGCTTTTTGACCCTAAGTTTGAAGGGGTGGGCAAAATCGTCGGCAGGAAATGAGCGGCTTATCAGCCTAGGAATAATGGAAGAAGTTACGCGCATTGGTGGCTGGAGGCGGGATAGGGCACAAAATTGCCTGATTTGCGCCCGAATCCGATGCCGGCTTCCCATAATGTGGCCAATAAGATCTGTTCTTTAAAGGGCTGTTAAGTCTTCAGCGCTTTAGTTGCCTCCATGTTGCGTACGAGCTCATCAATGCCTATCGAACCTGGCGCATTCGCAGACCCCGTGACGGGAGTGCTTGAGAATGATCGTTCGTACATGAACGAATTTAGTGGGGACAAACTGCCTGTCTGGCTCCGTCTTTTGACGATTGTTGGGCTGAGTGCAGGCTTGTGGGGCGCCATCATCTGGGCGTTTGTATCGCTTTTCAGCTAAGCTTGCGTTGCTGACGCAACGGCTTTTGCGGCTGGTTTCTTGCATTACCAGAAATGTAGCCTTTCGGTGCGTCGCCGGGAGACACTCATTATGCAGCTGCAATACGGACAGGTTCGGCATTGAGCAAGGTCACGATCATCATTCCTTGCTACAATGGTAGCGCCTTCATTGAGACTGCGGTGCAAAGCGCACTACAGCAAACGGTCGACACCCGCGTGATCGTTGTGGACGATTGTTCGACAGACGGCAGCTATGCCTTGCTTGAAGCACTCGCGGAAAAAGACCCGCGCCTAACGATTACCCGTCAGCCCGCCAACGCTGGCCCGTCAGCGGCCCGCAACGCAGCGCTAAAGATGGTCGAGACCGAGTGGGTCGCCAGTCTTGATGCAGACGATTATCTCCTTCCGGACCGAATGCGTCGCCTGATCGAACATGCGGAGCGTTCTGACTTCGATTTCCTGGCCGACGATGTAATTCGTGTTGAGCCCGGTCAGTCGCCTGCAGACGGTGTGCGGGTGTGGCGAGATGAGCTGATCGGTGAAGTTCCTATGGGGTTAGCTGAATTTGTTCGTCAGAACTTGTCGAAGTATAGCGGCTCGCGGCGTGAGATCGGCTACTTGAAACCCCTGATGCGCATTGAATTTCTGCGCCGCAACGATCTTTATTTTCGCGAGGATATGCGGCTCGCTGAGGATTACGAGTTCTATACCCGATCCCTCATAATGGGTGCCCGTTGGGTGATAACTGACCCCTGTGGGTATATTGCCGTTAGCATGCCGGAATCGCTGTCAAAGGCGTATCCGACCAGAGCAATCGGGAAACTGGTTGCCAGCGATGTTCGCTTCCTTGGGCAGTCTGGGCTCAGTGAGGACGAACGCTCGGCGCTCCGAGAGCATCTTCACATCACCCGTACAGACTATGCTTGGCGCACCATGATTGATGGTGTGAGGGCGAAAGATCCCGCAATGATGGTCCGTGCGTTGGTGCAGCCGCCTGGCGTTTCGGCGAAGGTGGTCGCTCGCATGATCAAGCACCTGTTGCGCATGCCGATATTGCCAGAAGTTCCCGAAGAGCCGCGCCGAACGGCACGCGAAACGTCTCGCCTGGGCCTTACCTGACATCGAACTTGTCTGCTTTGCGGTCACCCAGAAGCATACGTTGTTCCAACCTTCTGCGCAGCGCGCCGTAATAGGATTCCAGAAAGGCAAGGTCGGTTTCTCCGGCCTGCTTCACCCAACCAATCTTGATCCGAATGCGCTCGGCTACCTGTTTCTTGATGTCGGGCGTCGACTGCCGCAGCACGTCCTCCAGCACGTGAAGTTCATGTATGCCGTAGGCATCTGTTTGCGCTGTCGAGAAGGCGTACCGGGATGAGCCTCCTTGATTGACCGTGACGGAGGCGATGTCGTGCATCAGTTTGGCTTTGGGTGCACGGATGACCCAAGTGCCCGCAATCAGGTCGCCAACGCGCATTTTGTCCTTGTTGAAGATTGGGAAGAGTAGAAACACGCAGGACCAGACGAGCCCCAATAGCGCCATCCAGCCGCTCGAGCCAAACATCCCCATCAGTGAAAACTGAAACGGCAATCCGACCTCGATTTCCCGGATGAAGTTCCGAGCCAGCACCGAGTTTGCTGTCAGGCGCCCGCCATCCCGCGCGGCGACGCGCAAGCCGAGCGCGCGTTTCCCGGGCGTGGCAGCGCGCTGCCCGATCTCGAAGATAATGTAGTAAAAGTTCCGGACAAAAAAGAAGAACACCAGCCAGACGGCGAAGGCGATGTTCATGCTTTCGTTCCGCATCGCCCCCATAACGAAAATTAGTCCGAGGAACGTCGCGATCACAATCGCCCATTGAATGATGATATCAATCAGGAAAGCGCCCGCTCGTTCTCCGGCGGTTGCCAGTTTTAACCTGATTGCAGCGCCTTCCGGAGTGATCAGGTTCCGGACCAACTTTGACTGCCGCATTGCCTCGGCCATCCGGGCGCGCCGCTGGGTGGCTGCCTCCATGCTGACTATGGGGCTTTTTTGTTGGCCTTGTGCAGGTGTGGGTATTTTCGTCATTCTTGCCGCTCTCGGCGCGGAAGGTAGAAATATGCGGTCCAGAGGACGCCCGTCGCTGCGGCGATGAGATAGCGCGTTCCATCTGAGTTGATCAGCTGGCGTCCAAAGCCTTCGAGGATAGCTGCTGCGATCAGCATGACGACGCAGCCCATGGCAATCGTTGCTGCCTGTTGTCCTGCCGCACGAGCGGATGCCAGGCGCGTTCGGTTACCAGGAAAAGCAACGGCCCCGCCAATTATGAAGCCTGCGGCGCCCGCGAGAATAATCGCGAAGATCTCGGTAACGCCATGTATGGCCAGCCAACCGGTGAACTCATAGCCCAGCCCCTTGTCCCAGAAGACCGCATATAGGGAACCGATCATGACGCCATTGTATACGAGCAGCCAGGCCGTTGGGATGCCAAAGGCAAATCCGAGGGCGAAGGTAAATAGGGCAATCTGGGCATTATTGTTGAAGAGCGTGCTGGAAAAGGCGGATAGCTCTCCTTCGCCATAACCATCCGTGTAGATTGTGCTTCGCAGGTATTCGACGGTCGCATCCGGGTTCCGGCCGTCAAAGAAGTTTTGTCCGTGGAATGTCCAGAACCAATCCATGTCCTGAACGCACAGGAAAAAGGCGAGGGCCCACCCTCCAAAAAAGAACAATGCCGATAACAAGGTTGGAAGGGTCGCTGCGCGCACGCTGGCTGGCCAGTCTTTGCGCAGGAAAACCATGATCCGCTCACCAATCGTGGTGCGTGCGCCATAAACAAAGAAGTAGGCGCGCGTGCAGAGGCTCTCCAGATAGGAGATGACGTTCTGGTCAAGAGATATGGACCGGGCAACAGACAGCGATGAAACTGCTTGACGATACAGCCTCGGCAGGGCGAGCATCTCCTCATCGCTCAGGCGTTTTACGCCGCCATTTTCAGCGCGTGTAAGGATCAGGTCCAGCTTTTGCCAGTCCGCCTGTCGCTCCTCGCGGAAGCGGTACGATTTCAGGAGGTCACGGCTCATAGCATGTCCCTCTGTTTGATTTGCAGGTATCGTGAAACGAGTTCGCTGCCGAAGGTCTCGGGTCTGCTTTCGATGATCTGGACGCCCATGCGCTGCAGGCGCCGAAGAACAAGGTCGCGTTCCGATAACAGCGTGTCGGCAATTACCGCGCGGGCGACGTCTTCAGGTGTTTCCGGCAACACATCCGCCATGTTGCCCAACGCTTCGTCCTCAAAGGTCGCAAACAGCACGAGGTGCCTATCGGTCAATCGTTTCACATTCTCCAGCATCAGCTCTGCTGAAATCGTGTCCACAAAATCGGAAAAAATTATAATGAGGCTGCGCCGTTCCAGGCGGCTTGCGAGGCTGTTCAGTGCGAGGGTGAAATTTGTTTCGTCATCTGAATAGTCCAGCTCGGCCGCGATCGCCTGAGCCTTCGGGAAGCTGCTGGTGCCGTTGAGAAAACCGCTCTGCGCGCCAGGCTTCGCGGCAAATCCGTAAAACATGGCGCGGTCGCCGGATCGGAGGGAAACATAGGACAACAGCAGGCCTGCCGTGACAGCCCTGTCGATCTTTGGAACACCGCCGAGAGGCTCGCTCATCAGGCGCCCGGTATCGAATGCGAAGACGATATGGTGATTGCGCTCTGTCTTGAATTCCTTCGCCAGCAGGTGCCGATGCCGGGCGGAATGTTTCCAGTCGATTGCGCGTCGGTCCATTCCGGCGGTGAATTCCCGCAGGGCGTCGAATTCGCTGCCATCGCCCCGTTCAATCTGCGCCTTGATCCCGAACTCGGCATCTCGGGAGAAAAGGCGGATTGCTTCATCGCGCACCCATCGGATGTTCGGGGTGATCGGAATATTCACATCTATCTCGTGAATATGACGCTTCTGCACGAGGCCAAGCGGGCCTTTCCACCGGCTCCACAGTCGAACGAAATGCGCCATTCCCCGGCGGGCGGGCGTTAGGGAAAACGCATACGCGCGTTCCCGGTTATCCCATCCCCTTAGGCCCTGAGGTTCAGAATGTGGGATGTTCTCGTTTGTCTCCAGCTGAACCTCGACCCGCGCAGGCAACGGGCCATTGTTGAAGCGGATCAGGACCGGAATATTCGTCGGTTCCCCTACATACAGAAGCGCCGGGATATCCTCCTCCACGAGATATGACCGCAGCTTCGCCGCGAGCATACCGTCCAGCAGGATGATGCCGCCGATGGCTAATATCCATGCCGCAGACAAAATCCAGAATTGAGGCGCAAACAATGCCACCGCGATCAACAGCGGTGTCCCCATCAGCATGAGGAAGATTGCGCGGGGAGTTGGGGAGATCACCGGGGCGCCGCCGTCTGCTCGATGATGCCGGAAAGTGTTTCGTCGGTTGTGCGCCCTTCGATATCCGCAGCTGGGGACAGGATTACCCGGTGACGCAAGGCGGGCAGTGCCAGCGTTTTGACATCGTCCGGGATCACGAAGTCCCGTCCATCCAACGCAGCGCGTGCTCGCGCGCTCATCGCCAGCGCCGCAGCGGCGCGGGGGCTTGCGCCGGTTTCTAGGGCCGGGGTTTCCCGGGTCGTGCGTACGATATCCACGATATACGAAATAATATCATCGTTCAGGCGCACTTCAGACACTGCGTTCACGGCTACGTCGAGTTCTGCAGCCGTAAGAACGGGCTCTACACCGAACGCGGCAGGCGTTTTCATCCCGGTGCGGGTGCCATGCTGCATTACAATCCGCAGCTCTTCGTCGCGCGTCGGATACTCTAGAATGTGCTTGAACAGGAAACGGTCCAGCTGGGCTTCCGGCAGCGGGTAGGTGCCCTGCTGCTCAATCGGGTTCTGCGTTGCGATCACCGTGAAGCGGGCATTGAGAGGATAGCTTTCCCCATCAATCGTAACCTTGCGTTCCTGCATGGCTTCGAGAAGGGCGGCCTGTGTTTTCGGCGGCGTTCTGTTGATTTCATCCGCGAGCAGAATATCGGTGAATATTGGCCCTTTTGTCAGGCTGAATTCATTGGTCTGGAAATTGAAGAGGTTGGTTCCCAGAACGTCTCCGGGCATCAGGTCAGGTGTAAATTGGATGCGTCCAAACTGCAGCGCAATGGCCCTGGAGAAACATTGCGCCAGCAAGGTCTTCGCGGTTCCGGGCGGCCCTTCCAGCAGCACGTGACCGGACGAGAATAGCGCGACCAGCAGCAGGTCGACGCTTGTGTCCTGCCCAATGATTGCCTTTCTCACTTCGTTCCGGATGCGGTCCGCCAGATTGCGGATATCAGCCACGCTCATGCATTACTCTCCTGATGATTTCCTTACGCCGTTGGTGCAGCTCGCGCGCTTTCTGCACGAGGTCCTCCCGGCTTGATGTTTGGCCGCGAATGGCCGCTTCCAGTTCTGAAAATCTTGGTTCCTCGTCGCTGCCGTCGAGCCGGTCGAACACTTCGGTAAGCTGCTTTTCAGTGAGGTGGCGGGGGAGCCGAAGCGCAAGCGCAAGACGTCTGCGTATCATGGCGGCGTATCCAGGTGCCATGCGGATTTCGCGGCGTGCCATGGAAATCAGGCCGGCAGAATTGTCCGCCAGCGCTTGCTTGCCAAGGGCGATCGCCCGTATGTCGCGTGCTGGCGGTCCGAAGCGCACTGTCGCGGCCCAGCCGAGCAGAAGAGCTGCGGCCAAAGCGATAAGTGTGGCGCCGATATATGGCGCGCTGAACAACATTTTCAGAAGGTTTTCAGAGCGCGTAAAGCCGTGAATTGTCGCGTCGAGCAAGACGGGTTCAAGCTCCGACGTTCGAAGATAGTTCACGAGGCGTGTCGCAAAAAGAGCATTCTCTCGGTTTGCCAGTCCGAATGTGTTGATCATGTCGGGATCGCTCAACACATAAATGCCGCGCGTCGGATCATACGCTACCAGCGCTTCTGTGTCTGTGCCGACGATCGTGTCCAGGCTTTCCGACTTGATCAGCTGGAGGCGCACATCAGGCTTGAGGGCGCCAGTCTTGATCGCGCCCTTGACGGGCGTTCCGGGCGGCGCCCTGACGATCTCGGCGTCCGGGTAGAATTCATGCACCCAGTTGTTCAGGTGCCTGGCTTCTATGAAATATGTGTCGGCCTGATGTTGCGAGTTCAATGGATCAGAATGTCCAATCCATTTGGGTAACACCAGCAGTGTCGAGCTTTGGAAGTCCAGCTCGCTCATTTCCCGGAAGTTGCCAAAGGCAGGAGCGGTTACGATCATCACTCCCCAGTCGCGTTGTTCCAGGTCGCGCTCCAGTCGAGATATGGAGACGGGAATTCCCTGCTGCGTCAGTAGGCGGACAAATCCGTTGTATCCGAGCGCGGATGTGGAGTAGGGGTGGTCGCCCGCTACATTACGCTCACGCAACTCAGGGGCCCAGCCAGCCAGCACCATGACGCCGCCAAAGGCGATCAGCGCAATCGCGATTAGAATCGCAACAATGCGGACAGAAAATGGGGAGTCACCCTGCGCTGGCTTGCTCATGCCCACCCCTCTCCGAACGCGAACTCTTCATAGCTGCGCCGCGCATTTTGCCATCCATTGCCGTCGACCGTTTGACCGCCGAAGAAGCTATGTTCCACAATCTGGATGATTGGCCCCAGAGCGTGTTTGGCTCTTTTAGGCAGATTGCCCAGTCCGGCAATTTCCCGCGCAGTCAGAGATGAGGGGACGCCTCCCTCCAGCCGCTCCTGAATGTCTTCGATGGAGCGGAACAGCAGCAGGTGAACGGCCTCCGCAAATCGCCCTTCGCGCGCGAGGGCGTCTGCTTCCTCCAGTAGGGTGCGGGCCTTGTCCGCGTCCGGGCGTATGTCTGGCAGAACATCATCCTGACGCTTTGGCGCTTTGATCGGCTTGAAGCCCAGCCGAACACGGACGGCTTCACCGAATAGGAAATAGAGTATAGCCATAACCACCAGGGCAATGGCGCCCCAGAATATGATCTGCAGGATCGGCGCCAGCGTTCCCAGGAACCTCAACAATGCCTCAATCCACGCAGGCGGCTCCACGGGTTGGATGTCTATTGGCTCCGACTCCGGGCGAACCAGCTGCAGTGCGCCGTCTCGCAGATAGGCCTTATGAGCCGCTTCCAGCTGGCTTTCGTCGGTTTCGAGCGAATAGGTGGCAAACTCATCCTCGAAGTCCGCGTCCGGGGCTGTCTCGGCTTCGTCCCAGAATTCAGCATCTTCGAAATCGTTCGGAACGGCAGGGGTGGCATGGGAAGGCACCTGCGCCATCGCAGCGGAAGCAGCATATAGCAGGAAGGAAAATGCAGCCAGGTCGCGGGCAAAATTCCTGACGCGAGACCGCACTCGATAACCCTCCTGTGGATATCTTCCGACACCCTTTCGATAACTATTTCAGAGCTTTCCCACCGCTTCAACGGTCAGTTGCTCATTGATGCACTTATCGGACAATCGGGAATTAATCCTGTCCGGCATCGGGTAAAATTGCGGTCATGCTGGCTGGCCGCGATCGGTCCCGGTAGCCCCGATTCCGGGGGGAGGGCGGCGCTGAGGGCCCAACGTGGGTGCCTGAGTTGTAGTCTAGTTTTCAATCTCGGCGGGCAAGCCCTGTCGGCTGGGGCGGAATTTAATGCGTTGTGCCGTTGGCGCCGAGTTGCTGGAAACTGCATGGTTCTTGGCTTCTGGAGAAGAATAATTGCACAGAAAAGGACTGATGCCGCTTGTCCTTTCCCGCCGGATCCATTCTATTTTACCGGCTAATTGAAGCCCATTTTAACCAGCATGTGTCACACATTGTTGCTGGTAACAGGGTGCACGGGCCGTCCCGATGAAGTCTCTCGCGATAAGGGCATTGAGCAAGGTAGGCATAACCCGCCCGCGCGTTGCATCGGCCCGCGTATGCTGCGAACGGCACCTGCTCGCGGCCCTTCCGGGCGCGCGCAAACGCTTTATCGGCCGGATTCTTTGTTACCATACGATCGGGCAGGAAGAATGGGGCGTGAACGATGTGACCCCTTCGATGTTTCGCAGTCAGATCGAACTGGCGCTGAACAAGGGGTATCGCTTCGTTCCTGCTTCGGAAATCGTTCGAACGGGCGGTGGCGAAAAAGATCTCGCCATAACCTTCGATGACGGGCTTCGGAGTGTTCTGACGAATGCCGTTCCCATCCTGGAAGAATACAGCCTACCCTGGACTTTCTTTCCGGTTTCGGAATGGTCAGACGGTCGCCATCCCTTCGGTGAGGACTTTGTCCTGACCTGGCAGGATATCGAAGCGATGCTGAAATCAGGCGCGGAAATGGGCAGCCATTCGGCGACCCATCCGAACTTCGCCCAAATCGGCCGAGACCAGATGGTTGATGAGCTTGCCGGCTCGAGAGAGCTGTTCTCAAAGCGTCTCGGATTTGCGCCTGAAACTTTCGCAATTCCGTTCGGACAGTCTGGAAACTGGACCGCGGAAGCTGCTAATATTGCGCGGGAGGCGGGCTATACGACCATCTTCGCTCAGGCTGAAGAAACGCGCTGCGAAGGTACGATAGCTCGTACATTTGTTACAAAATTCGATAGTGACTTCATCTTCAATGCCCTGCTGAAGGGCAAATATGATCGCTGGGAAGAGTGGTTCTGAGATGACCCCGCTGCGCACCGTTTCCGTGATCGTAGCAACCCGAAACCGTCCCGCCCTGCTGCGGGATGCTCTCAGGAGTATCCGCGCCGTCGAAGCGATCTCGGACGACTTGAAGTTTGAAATTCTCGTAGGTGACAACGGAACGGATGCTGACGCTGCAGCCGTGGCCGAAGAGTTCGCGGCGCGGTATTTCCACACACCGAAGGATGGTTGTCCCGCCGCCCGAAACCTGTGCCTCGCCAATGCAACCGGCGAGTTTATAGCCTTTCTCGACGATGACGATGTCTGGTTCCCGGAGAATATTCGTCCACAGATCAAGATGCTGGATGAGCAGCCCTCTTTGAGCGCGGTTTTCGGGCAGATTGTCTATGCTGACCAGAAATTGAATATCGTTGGTGAAGCTTGGCCATCTGAGTCGCCGGTCGAGGATGATGTCTTCGTAAAAATGCTAAGCGGATATTTCCCGCAGGTCGGCGCGTCTGTCATTCGGGGAAGTGTGGCCTCAGAGATCGGGCTTATGGATGAAACCCTGATCGGGGATTCCGATTGGGATTGGCAACTGCAGATCGCTCGCGACAGGGCGATCGGGTTTGTTGCCGTTCCGGGGGTTTGTTGTCGGGTCCGTTCTGCCGGCTCATTTGACGATCTGACAATGCGGCGTGCCGGATTTACGCGCCGCATATTCTGGCGGCACGCTCTTCCCAACTTGCGCCGCTGGCGGACGCCCATTGCCTTCGTGCGTTCTTACTACGGGTCGCAGGAAGGCTATTTCAATTACTTCCTGGAGGCCGCGATGATGCGGGCCTCCTGCGGGGAGCACAAAGGCGCACGCCGCGCCGTCGTTCGCCTGCTGGGGCTTAACCCGAGCCGCGGGCTTAAAATGCTTGCCGGTTTCCGCCCTCTGAGGGAAGCGGCTCTGTATGCGTTTGGCGTCGGCGGAAAGCCGGAACCGGCCCCAGAAACCCCTATGTCGGAGGCGCCGCAATGATTGCGCCAGCCCTTCGCACGGATGTCGCTTTCGGTGTCGACGGCAACTATGCGCCGCATCTGGCTGCAACAATTGCGTCGATTGTGAAACTGGCGCCTGCGGATGCGTTTCGTTTTATTATCCTATCTGTGGACATCGACGCTGAGGCTCGGCGTCTGGTCGAGAAGTGCGCAAAAGGGGCGGAGTTCGTCTGGATCGATGTCGAGGAAGACGATCTTCCCGCATTTGGAAGCAGAGGGCATTTCACCAGGGCGATCCTGTTCCGTTTAGGCCTCGAAAAGCTCGCCCCGGCCGATTGCCATCGGGTGATCTACCTCGATGTAGACTTGATCGTTACGACAGATCTCAGGGAACTCTCCCGGTGGGATATTGGCGGTCATTCTATAGCGGCCGCAATTGATGTGAACGAAGATGCGGACGCTTTTGCCGAGAAGTGGGGCCTTCCTGCGGGACATGACTACATAAACGTTGGTGTGCTGTTGATTGACCTTGATCGCGTGCGGGCAGAGAAAGGGTTCACCCGGGCGATTGAGCTCTATAGCAGGGAGGGAGATCGTTTTCCCTGGCCTGACCAGGACGCAATCAATCATGTCTACTGGGGCGCCGTCAGTCGGCTGCCTGGCAAGTGGAATGTGCAGGCGACGACCGCAATCAACATGGCCCGCCATGAAATGCCGGGCTACGCGGAAGCGCCGTGCATTGTCCACTATACTGGCTCACAGAAGCCTTGGATTTCCCGTTCCTATCATCCCTGGGCCTGGCTCTACTGGGATGCTGTCCGGCGCACACCATTCTTCGATATGGTCGCAAGACGCCACGGCGTCACCCTGCGGGAACGTTTGAAAATACTCGTTCGCTGGCGCTTTCGGAAGTTTGATCCCGATGGCCCGGTGGCCTGCCGCGGCGGCCAGCGGCGGGTTCGGATTGCGCGCAATGTTACGTCAGACCCACTGGACATTTCTCTTGTCGTTGGGACCTGCAACCGCAGCGAACAGATCGTTGCCTGCCTCGATGCGATCCGGAACATTCGGTACAAAGGTAGCTGGGAGTTAATTGTCGTAGACAATGGGTCTACGGATGATACGCGAGAAATTGTCGAGCGGGAACTGGCCGCTATGCCTGTTCCGGCAAAGCTGTTGATTGAGACCAAGCGTGGCGTGAGCGCTGCCCGTAACACCGGTGTTGCTCATGCGCGTGGTCGCATTCTCGCCTTTACCGATGATGATTGCTATGTCGATCCGAACTTTCTCACGGAAGTCCGGACGGCCTTCAAGGATAAAACCCTCGGTTATGTTACCGGCAGGGTGGAGCTGTTCGATGAGACCGATGCAGCAGTAACGGTGAACTTCTCTCAGGTTTCCAGGCGCTATCCTGCGGGGCAGTATCTTCATACGGACGGTCTGATCGGGGCCAATCTTGCATTTCGCCGCGAAGCTTTTGCGGATATTTGCGGTTTCGATGAGTCGATGGGCGCGGGCCGATTGTTTGCCGGCGAAGACATGGACGCAGCCGCTCGCGCAGGAAGTGCCGGATGGGACGGCGCCTACCATCCGGGCATGGTGATTTCGCACCATCATGGCCGCAAGGAAAAGGACGTGGCCGCGCTCTACAAATTCTATGATATCGGCCGCGGCGCCTACAATATGAAATACCTTCTTCGGGGCGAGGTGATCCCGTTCCTGAAAGGCATCTCCTCGCTGAGATGGCGTATGGGGCCCGTCACCTCCTGGCGCCTGAAAACATTCTCTACGCCGTGGTGGGAGTTTTATGGCGCGACCAGCTATCTTGTGCTGTGGTTGCGCAATTTTCTGCTCGGCGCGAATGGATAGCGTTTCGGCAGGCGGCTCCTGACTGCCAACTCAGGCGTTGCCCGGCCACCAGCCAATCTGTTCGCCGTGTTCAAACCAGATGCGACCATTGTCGTTGAGCGCGGGTTCGATTGTCGAGCGGGACAGTCGCGCGGCCACCTTGGTTCCCACCGCGCGCTTCGCCATCAGCTTCCACCACACCGGTGATGTCCACAGGGCAGAATTCAGCTCGCTGGCAAAGGACAGGCTATCCCTCCAGGAGGCATCGTGCGGATCATTGAAAGAGCAGCTGGCGATCCAAAGGGCTTCCTGGGCGAAGCGCTGTTTCATGGCGTCCAGCCAATCGGCAAACTCCGGATACCGATCGCCCTGCAGACGGAAGAATTCTTCGCAGGTCGCAAGCATTTCGCGGCGGTCACCGATCGGGCGCCGCTGGTAGGCGGCGCTCATATTGGTATCGTGCCAGCGATACAATCCCTGCACTGCGTTGATGATACCGATGGAACCAGCCGCGGCAGCGCGTAGCCAGGTGTCAACATCGGACGTGTGCTTGAACCTGTCATTGTATCCGCCAATGCGATGTTGAACGCTGGTGCGCATGACTGCGGTTGGCGTAGGAACGGCGTTTCCCTGTTCGCACAGATGTTTCAGGAAATCCGGACCGGGAACAATTCTTGTGTCTGCGCTTCTCGTATCCTGAACGACGGGCGCTGGCTGATTATCGTGCAACATAAGCGCCATGCCGTAAGTCAGGGAGATTTCGGGGTTGGCGTCCATCAGGCCGGCGGCGCGGGCGAGCGCGCCCGGCGCGAGCAAGTCATCGGCTGAGAGAAGGACGACATAGTCTCCCGTCGCCCAATCCATGACGCCCCGGTTCGCCGTTCCGATCAGGCCAAGGTTCCGTTCGTTCCTGAGGTATGTGATGCGCGGGTCGCTCTCCGCCAGACGTTGCGCGACCTCTTCTGTATTATCTGGTGAGCAGTCATTGATAATCAGGATGCGTACCTCGACATCGCGCTGCGAAAGCACCGTCGCTATGCATCCCTCAAGATAGTGAGCGTAGTTGTAGCAGGGGACAACCACATCAACGCTGGTCATTGGAGGCCTTCATTTTAACATCAGATTGTTGGGTTTCGACCTGCCAGCTGCCGGCTTCGTGGAACACTCCAAAGACGCTTGATTGGAAGACCTCGTGCCGCATGTGGAAAGGCACGCCAAGTTGCGACACGATAGAGCGTCCGGCCACGCGAATGGTGATGGTCGTGGTGTAGGTATCCGCAACAAGCTTCAGGGGAGGGGTGATCAGTTCGATAACGCCTTCGCCGACTACCTGGGAGATGGGAATGCCATCTGCCTCGGTCGAAAAGCTGCAGCAGTGCACTTCGTCAGACCGGTCAATACCGATCCGGAAATCTGGCGTTCTGACCGGCTCGCTGGCTTCATACCGGATGCGGACTTTCATCCGCTCGCCATAGTCGAATACAGTCTTTTCTGCGCCGTGTATGTCAGTCTGACTGATGTCGGTTATCGTTATTGGCGGTGCGCTCCCATCCTCAGACCGGAACCATGGGCTCAGCGCCAGGCGGCTATCGGCTTCATACATGCGCAAGCCCTCGTCCGTCGGGCCATCATAAACAACTTCGCCTTTGCGCAGATAGATGACCCGAGGGCAGAAGCTCTTGATCGTGAACATATTGTGGGAAACGAAAAGGATCGTGGAGCCACGCCGTTCAAGCGACCGGGCGAAGTCCATACACTTTTTCTGGAAGGCAAAATCGCCAACCGCAAGCACTTCATCCAGCAGCAGAATGTCGGGCTCAAGGTGCGCGGCAACCGCAAACGCCAGGCGCACATACATGCCCGAGGAATACCGCTTCACCGGCGTATCGATAAAGTCCGAAATCTCGGAAAACGCGACAATCTGATCGAGCTTGGCGGCCACCTCGTCGCGGCTCATTCCAAGGATCGACCCATACAGAAAAATGTTCTCGCGCCCGGTGAGTTCAGGGTGGAACCCGGTGCCTACTTCCAGAAGCGCGCCCAGCCTGCCGCGAATTTCTGCCGAACCTCGTGTGGGCGTGACGATCTGGGAAAGCACCTTCAATAGCGTCGACTTCCCGGCGCCGTTCAGGCCGATGATACCGACATTCTCGCCGCGCGCGATCTCAAATGAAACATTGTTAAGCGCCCAAAACTCGCCATTTTGACGCGCCTGTCCGCGTCCGGTCAGTTGCTTCAGGCCGGAAGCGAGCGCGTCGCGCAGGCTGTCATTCTGGTTGCTCGCTGCGCCCAGCCGATATTTCTTTGAAAGGCCTTGCGCCCGGATGGCAAAGTCAGGCATCAGATTACATCCGCAAAGCTGCGTTCCATGCGCTTGAAGAAAACAAGCCCGGTCAGGAACAGCGTCAATATCATGGCGCCATTGATCGCCAACATGGTCAGGTCTGGAAATTCTGTTCCCGTCACCGCCCAGCGAAACCCTTCGATCACGCCCACCATCGGGTTAAGGGCGTAGGCCCAATGCCATTCGTCCGGCACGAGGTCGGAGGAGTACACCACCGGGGAAGCATACATCCAGATCTGCAGCATGAATGTCAGGGTGTGTTTTACGTCGCGGTAGCGAACATTGATCGGTGCAAGCCACAATGAAACGCCCAGTGCCAGCATGGCGGCAAGGGCGATAAATGGAACTACCGCAATCAGTCGCCAGGTTGGCGTCACACCCATCACAAGCATGAGGATGATCATTACGGCGAAGGCGATCAGAAAATCCAGAAACGGCGCGATGACCCCGGCTAGAGGAATGAGGATGCGCGGGAAGAAAACCTTCTTCACCAGGTTTGACTCATTCACAAGATTGGTCGCACCCCGCCTGATGGACTCCGCAAAGTATGTCCACGGAAGAACAGCCGCAAATGCAAACACTGGATAGGGCACGTCTCCCGGCACAGGCAGTTTGGCAATATAGCTGAACACGACCGTAAAAATGATCACGGCGAAGATCGGCTGAATAACGGCCCAGCCGACGCCCAGCGCGGCTTGTTTGTAGAGAACGGAGATGTCCCGTTTCACGAGCGTCGCCAGAAGTCCGCGATACAGCCAGAGTTGATCAAGCTCGACGTCAAGAAGCCCGCGATCCGGCCGGATGCGGGTTATCCTCTCGCTCTTTCGATCCGGCAGAGGCGCCGGGTCTGTCTTGCCTGTCAGATTTGCGTCAGTCACTATTTCGTCGCTTTCTTGAGGCCGTCTGTTACCGCGTCAATATCGGCGTCCGTCATCTGGACATAAAGCGGCAGAATGATCCGCTTGTCTTGCGAGATTTCCGAGTTTTGCAGCGGCGCGTGCAGCGGACTACCGGAATACACCTTTTCGCGATGCGCACACATAATGCCGCGGCGCGTGGAGATGCCCTTGTCGAGCATCGCCTGCATCACTTCCCGTTGGTCCGCCTGGTCAGGCAGGCGTACGCTGAAGCTTTGCCAGTTCGAGCGGGCCCAGGCGGGCTCTGCGGGCATACCTAGCCATTGGGCGTCCGCAAGACGCTCCCGGTACCGATCGGCAATCTCGCGGCGGCGGGCCACAACGCCCGGCAGGCGTTTGAGTTGTTCGCGGCCAACGGCGGCCTGAATGTCCGTCATGCGGTAATTATACCCCATGATCGGATGCTCTTCGAAAATCACCGTGTTCGCCTTGTGGCGCACGGTGTCGGGCACGCTCATGCCATGCTGGCGCAGCAGGCGGAATTGAGCGTCCCAATCTGCATGCGGCGTGGTAATCATGCCGCCATCGCCGGTCGAAACGATCTTGCGCGGATGGAACGAGAAAACGGCGACATCGCCCCAAACCCGGCCAACCTTCTGCCATTCGCCGTCCCACAGCAGCTCGGCCCCAACGGCGCAGGCGGCATCCTCGATCACCTTCAGCCCATGCTGGCGGGCGATGGGCATAATGCGCGCCATGTCCGCTGGCATGCCGATCTGGTGAACCACCAGGATGGCTTTGGTTTTCGGTGTGATGGCCGCCTCGATCAGGGCAGGGTCCATGTTCATCGTGTCGGCATCGACATCGACGAACACCGGCTTTGCGCCGCAATAGAGGATGGAATTGGCGGTCGCGATATAGGAATGGCTGACCGTGATCACCTCGTCCCCGGCCTTCACGCCGGCAACGAGCAGAGCCAGGTGCAGGCCTGTCGTGCAGTTGGAAACGGCTGTCGCGTGGGCCGCGCCGGTATAGGCGGCGAAGTCCTTTTCGAAGGCGGCGACTTCCGGTCCCTGGGTCACCCAGCCGGAAAGGATCACGCGCGCGGCGGCGTTTGCTTCCGCTTCGTCCATCAGGGGCTTGATGATCGGGATCATTCAAACACGTCCTTGTTGGCGCGCCACCAGGCAACGAGGCGGCGCAGGCCCTCTTCAAGGTCGATCTGCGCTTCAAAGCCCAGCAGGTCGCGGGCCTTCGTCGTGTCCGCCAGGCGCCGGGCAACCGGGTTCACCTTCCGCTCCGGGCCATATTCCGGCGCCATGCCGGCGGGCGCATCCATCACCTTCATCAGGGCGGCGGCCAGCTCGTTGAGATTGGTCTCCACGCCGGAGGCAACGTTGAACACTTCGTCGCAAACATCAGACTTCAGCGCCAGCACGTTCGCGCGGGCAAGGTCTTCGATATAGATGAAGTCCATTGAGGTTGTGCCATCGCCCAGGATCAGCGGCGGCGTGCCTTCTTCGATACGCTGCATCCAGCGCACCAAAACCTCCGTATACTTCCCATGGATGTCCATCCGCGGGCCGTAGACGTTGAAGTAGCGGGTCGACACATAGTCCAGGCCATACATGTCGTTGAAGGAGCGCAGCAGGCCCTCCAGCATCACCTTGGAGGCGCCATACCAGGTGCGGTTGTTGTAGGGGTGATGGTCTTCCTTGGTGGGGAAGGTATCGGCGAGGCCGTAGACGGAGGCGGACGAGGCGGCGAGAACCTTCTTCACGCCGGCTTTCTGCGCGGCTTCCACGACGTTGTATGTGCCGTCGCACATCACTTCCATCGCCTCGCGCGGTTCGGCGGCGCAGGCGGTGATGCGGATAGCGGCCATGTGGATTACGGCGTCCATGCCTTCGGTCACGTCCAGCACGGCCTTGGCGTCACGAATGTCGCCGCGCACCAGCTCGACACGCGGATCTTTCAGGATGTCCTCGACATTGCGCATCGAGCCGCGCACGAGGTTGTCGAAGATGACGACCTTGCCCGGATTTTCCGTTGCCAAAATTTGGTCGATGGTTGTCGAGCCGATGAGGCCGCAGCCGCCGGTGACCAGGATTTTTGCGCCTTCGAGTTTCATTTGTCGTTCTGCCTGAGTGATCTTGAGAGTGGTTCAGGCAGCGGAAATCCTTCCCGCCGCCCGCTGGTATCAGCTGTGAACCAGGGATTTCTGGAGCGCGGTGACGGCTTCAGCCACTTCGGCCTGCATGTCGCCCGTCAGTTCAGGATACATCGGCAGGGAGAGCACTTCCTTGCCGGCCTTTTCCGAATGCGGGAACTGGCCTTCCTTGTAGCCGAGGTCTTCATAAGCGGGCAGCAGGTGCACCGGGTACGGATAGTGAATGCCGGTCTGGATGCCTTTTTTCGTCAGCTCCTCCTGCCAGCGTGCGCGTTCCGGCGTGCGGATGACATAGAGGTGGTAGACGTGACGACGGTTTTCCATCTGCTTGGGCGTCTGCACGCCGGTTCCGGCGAACATGTCGTCATAGCGCTTGGCGGCGGCGCGGCGCATTTCCGTCCACTGCTCAATGTACTTCATTTTCACTTTCAGAACAGCGCCCTGCATGCCCTCCAGGCGCATGTTGTAGCCTTTCAGAACGTGCTCGTATTTGCGCTCTGCGCCCCAGTCGCGCAGCATTTTCACGCGGCGGGCATATTCGTCACTGCTGGTCACCACAGCGCCGCCTTCACCGGCCGCGCCAAGGTTCTTGCCCGGATAGAAGGAGAAGCCGGCCAGATGGCCCACCGAGCCTGCACGGCGGCCGTTATATTCGGCGCCGTGTGCCTGCGCCGCGTCTTCCAGAACCACGAGGCCGTGCTTTTCGGCGATCTTCATGATCGGGTCCATGTCGGCCATCTGGCCGTAAAGGTGAACCGGGATGATCGCCTTGGTCCGCGGTGTGATGGCCGCCTCCAGCGCGGCCGGGTCCATCGTGTAGGTTGCCGGATCGATATCGCACAACACGATCTTTGCGCCGGTATAGTAGATAGAAGCAGCCGATGCCACGAAGGTGTGCGGCACGGTGATCACTTCATCACCGGGGCCGACGCCCGCCGCAAGCAGCGCCAGGTGCAGCGCGCTCGTGCCGTTGTTCACGCCCATTGCGTGGGTGTTGTTGCAGTAAGCGGCAAACAGCTTTTCAAAGTCGGCAACTTCCGGCCCGAGCGTGAAGGCGCAGCTTTCCAGCGTCTTCAGAACAGCGGCGTCAACTTCTTCCTTGATGGAATGGTACTGCGCCTTGAGATCAACAAACGGGATCATTTAGAGCTTCCTTGGCGGGGCAGGTGTACGGTTTCGCCGCGGCCCCGCATGGAGCTGGTGGCGGCTTCGATGACTTCAACAACACGCATACCAAGTCGGCCATCCGTGATCGGCGTTTTTCCGGTGAGGATACAGTCAACAAAATGCTCACCCTCAACGCGCAGGGCTTCAGACCCGTCGAGCTTCGGCGCCCACATATCGCCTGTACGATATCCCACGCGCATTTCATGGATCTTCTTCGGATCGTCGGTGAAGCTCACGCCCTTGTCGTAGATCTTCAGCTTCTCGGAAGGTTCAAGATCATCATAGGTAATCATCTTGTCCGAGCCTCCGATAAGGATCTGGCGAACCTTCACCGGCGCCAGCCAGGAAACGTTGGCGTGCGCAATCAGCCCGGATTCGTAAAACAGGGTGATGTAAGCGAGGTTCTCCGGCGTGCCGGGGAAGTGGTTGATGCCTGACGCCGAAACCGCGATCGGATGCTCATTGAACAGATAATCCAGGATCGAGAAATCGTGCACGCCGAGGTCCGAAATCACGTTCACATCGCGCTGGAAAAGGCCGAGGTTCACACGGATCGAGTCGAAATAGAGCACCTTGCCGAGTTCGCCGGAGTCGATCAGGCTTTTGATCTTCTGCACGGCGCCCGTGTAGATGAATGTGTGGTCCACATGCAGGATCAGGCCCCGCTTTTCGGCTTCCTCGACCAGCGAGCGGGCTTGCAGCGACGTCTCCGCCATTGGCTTTTCCAGCCACACATGCTTGCCGGCCTTGAGGGCCGCCATGGCGAGCGAGAAGTGTGTGTTCACCGGCGTGGCAATGGCAACCGCATCGATTTCCGGATCGCGCAGCATTTCCTGGAAGTCCGTGGTCGTCTTTGTCGCCGGATAGCGCTTGTTCACCAATTCCAGCAGCTTCGGGTTCAGGTCGACGACCGTATGGACACGCGCCGTATTCAGCTCGGAAAAGTTGCGCACAAGGTTCGGGCCCCAGTAGCCATATCCGACAACTGCGATGTTGATGATCTTGTTGCTGGCTTCCATCGGAGCAGTCATTTTGGGGCCCTTTTGGGTCTTTCCTGAAGAGGTGGCAGTCTCCGCGGCGGCGCATTTTCGTGTCGCGGGTTTGGATTTCGTCAGGGGTTTACTTGCCGGTCGCATCGCCAATCACCTTTGCCGGAACGCCGGCCACGATTGCAAAATCTGGAACATTTCTGGTCACGACAGCGCCCGCAGCAATCAGTGCGCCTTCGCCGATGGTGATGCCGCACATGATGGTCGCATTGGAGCCGATCGAGGCGCGACGTTTCACGCGCGTCAGCTCCAGCTTCCAGTCCGCCTCGGACTGGGCAGACCCATCCGGGTTGGTCGCCCGCGGAAACTTGTCGTTCGTAAACATGACGCCGTGTCCCACGAACACTTCGTCTTCAATCGTCACGCCTTCACAGATGAAGGTGTGTGAGGAGATCTTGCAGCGTTCGCCAATCTCGGCGCCCTTCTGGATCTCCACAAAAGCACCGATGCGCGATCCATCTCCAACGGCACAGCCGTAGAGATTCACCAGGTTGGGGTGGTGAATAGTCACCTGACCCTTGAGCTGGACGCTGTCTGAAATGGGCATTTACTCTAGCTCCGCCACCGACACGGTATGCGTCTGAGCCACCGTGACACCAGCCAGCTATAATACGTAGTTCTGAATATTCGCCTCATTCGGGAATCGAATTTGCGTGAATTTGAACGAATTCATTGCCCAAACAGGCGGTTTTAGCGGCCTTATTGTGCCAATGCGGGCCGAAAGTGTAAAAGCTGCGGCAAGACGAGACCGGCGCTGATCATTCCGTATGAGGCTCTGATATCCGGGAATGGACAAGCCTGTCGGGATCCTATTCTACGGCGTTTCGCGATGACTGCTGAAGGATGCGACATGGACAAGGCTGAAACCTACCGCCAGCTCAAGGAAGAGATTGATTGCGTTGTTTCGGGTGAAACCTCGGAAACCGCCCGCTATGCGACGGCGGCCTGCCTCCTGGCACAGGCGTTCACACCGCGCTTTTTCTGGACCGGGTTTTACCTCGTCGATCCGCTCAAGCCGCAAGAGCTCGTGGTCGGCCCCTATCAGGGCACGCTTGGCTGCTTGCGTATCCCCTTTGGCAAGGGCGTTTGCGGCCATGTGGCGGCAACGCGGGAACCGATCATCGTTCCGGATGTGCATGAATTTCCCGGCCACATTGCCTGCGATGCGGCGTCAAACTCCGAGATTGTCGTGCCGGTTTTTCGCGCCGATGGTTCGCTCGCAGCCGTGCTGGACGTGGACTCGACCAGCTACGACGCCTTTGACGAAGTCGATCAGGCCGGCCTCGTCGCAATCTGCGAAAGCCTACTCATCGGCTGAGGGGGTGATCGGATCAGGCTGCGGTTCTGCATTATCTGCTGCAGAAGTGGCCGGTTCCACTGCAGGCGCAGGCGGGTTCAGTGGCCGCAGGATAGGGGCTGGAAGCTCTTCTTGTGGCTGCGGCTGCGGCTGCGGCTGCGGCTCGGGCTGAGGCGTGCGAACAATGGGTGTTTCCATTCTCGGTGCGGCCATGGGCGTTGCTGCCGGAGGGGCGGCGCTCGCTGCTTTGGGTAAACCCTGTTTGATCGGCGTCGGTGCCGTGTCCGTCAGGGCTCGCTCATCCGCCGCCACTGGTTCGGGCAAATCCAGCACCTGGCGCGGCCCGGACATCTGCGTGATCCGCTGCAGCAGCGTTTCTTCCAGAATGTCCAGCTTGCGCGCCCGCAGGCCCTCGATCACCCGGATGGAATGGTTCAGGTCGAGCCACACATCCCGGTCCAGCGAATAGCTCGGCCATTCCGGCACACCTGTCCCGTTCGGGTCACCGGTCCGCGCAAAGTTCGTCCAATAGGTCATCATTGCTTCGGTCAGCGTCAGATCGTTCGGCGTCACTTTGAGGCCGGGCAGGTGGCTGTTGAACACGAAGGGGATTTCGGCGGCATGGAACGCGCCGATCGTCTGGTTGGGCGAGGGCGGCACGCGGGTGAATTGGTAAAGGTAGGTCGGCGCGCCCCCTTCAACATTCCTGTGGCCCACAAAGCGCATGTGCACGCCGAACATGTCGTCGCCCAGCATGTCGGTCGCGCCCTTGTCCCAGCTTTCCTCGGTATTCATCCCGTACAGCGCCTGCAGCGCCTTGGCCGGGTTGAGGCCGAACACACCCGCCATCGCCGCTTCCCGCTCCGGCAGCGTGCCGGCAATGCCGGGGCGCAGAACGGTGGGGGAGTGGATCGCCGGGTAGAACAGGCTGCCTTCATCGGCATTGTACCCCGCAATCATCGGCACGGCGGGCGTTTCGCCATCGCGGAACGCTGCGCCGATTGACCGGGGCAGGATCCTGCCGTCGACAACAGGTAGGAAATAGGGTGTCAGATCGGGGCGGGCCTCTGCGCGCGCAATAATGGCAGAGGCAGAGATTGCCCGAAGATCGGCCGCTCGCGCCGTGTGCGGAACAAGTGTCGACAGGAACTCAATGCCGGTTTCTTCGGCGCTTTTGACGCCTGGAATGGCCGAGCGCTTCAGGTGCAGCGCATTGTATGTGCTCGCCCCGCTCTGCAGGATCGCCTTGTGGAACAGCCCTTCGGACATCGGCGTCGCCATCAGTTCGGTGATGGACTGGGCGCCCGCGCTCTCTCCGAATACGGTCACATTGTTCGGGTCGCCGCCGAACACGGCGACGTTCTCGCGCACCCAGTTGAGCGCAGACACCTGGTCCATCAGGCCATAATTGCCCGAGGTGCCGGCCTCTTCGGTCAGCGCCGGGTGGGCGAGGTAACCGAACGCGCCAAGCCGATAGTTGATGGTCACCAGCACGACGCCTTTTTCGACGAGGCCGTTGGCTTGATAGATCGCTTGCGAGCCGGAACCGAACTGGTGCGATCCGCCATGGATCCACACCATCACCGGCTGGAGGGCGTTCCCGCCCAGATTTCCCGTCCGGATGTTGAGGCTCAGGCAGTCTTCCGACTCCGGCGGCGGCTTTTGCAGCGAGATGGCAATCTTCGCCATCATCTGCTCGAAGCCGGACATGCCGACGCCTTCGAGGATGCTGCCGATGAACCCATCCGCACTCGCCCGGCTCTGCAGGCATTCAGGGCCATACTCGCGGGTGTCGCGCGCAATGGCGCCCCATTGCGGCGGGGCAGAAGGTGGGCTCCAGCGGCGCGCGGTGGCGTAGGGGATGCCATTGAAAACAATGATGTCAGGGTTCTCGCGGTCCAGCCCGCCGATCACCACGCCCTGGTGTATGCGGACAGGTTCGGACATTTCCATCGGCTTGGGCGGCTTGCGCAGGGCAAACCAGCCATAGGCGGCGCCCGCCAGCACGATGAACAAAAGAACTATACTGAAACGGCGCATCACCGGTCCCCCGCAATCGTCGAATCTTATGGCACCATAGCCCTATGGGGCAGGTGTGGCTAACCCCTAAGCGCCGTGAAGGTTCAACCTGTCCAGCGTGCGCAGCGTTGCGGCGGTGAAGTCGGCCACCGGCTCAATTCCGCACGCCATCCGGATGAATCCCTCCGGCACCTTGTCCCCCCAGCGCACCCGGCATTCCGCCGCCGCATGCACGCCGCCAAAACTGGTCGCGGGTGTCAGCAGCGGATGGTCGGCAATGAATTGCTCGGCCAGCGCCCGGCTAGGCAGGCAAAAGCTGACAATCGGTCCGTACCCGTTCATCTGCTTGCGCGCAACGCCATGCGCCAGGTCCGTCGCCAGTCCTGGATAGCGCAGTCCGCTCACGCCCCTCACGCCCGCCAGCGCATTGGCCACCGCCAGCGCATTCGCATTCGCCCGCGCCACGCGCAGCTCCAGTGTCGCCAGGCCCCGGTGCAGCAGATAGGCGTCAAACGGGCTGCAGATCGCCCCGCCCAGCCGCCGCCAGGTCTTCACCGGCGCCAGAAGGGCTGGGTCGCGGCTCGCCACATGCCCGGCCAGAATGTCGGAATGGCCCGCCATCGCCTTGGTGTCGGCCATCACGGTAAAGTCGGCGCCCAGGTCCAGCGGGCGCTGGCACAGCGGTGTCGCCGTCGTGTTGTCCACCGCCAGCAGCGCCCCGGCCACCTTGGCGTTTTGCGCCAGCGCAGCAAGATCGCAAACCTCCAGCCCCGGATTGGAAGGCGTCTCCGCCAGCACCAGCTTTACGCCGGTCAGATCGGCCTGCGCCATCGTCGCTGTCGGGCAGGCGGCAATGTCGATGCCCTGCGGCGCGAAATACGCCTCCAGCAGCGCGCGGGCATTATAATAGCCGTCCGCATGCACCAGCACCCGGTCGCCCGGTTTCAGGTGTGCGTAGAACAGCGCCGCAATCGCCGCCATGCCGGAGGGGAACAGGATCGCTTCGGCATTCTCAAGCAGGCCGATCTCTGCCTCCACTTCCTCCACGGTCGGGTTGCCATAGCGGCCATACACATGGCTCGCCTGCGGGTCGCCCGGCAGGTGGAAGGTCGTCGAGGCCACGATGGGCAGGGCAACCGGGTCGCCCTTCTGCAGGCTTTCGCCCCGCCGATGCAGCAGGCGCGAGATGGGGGAGAGTTCGTCAGCCAAGTATGTCCGCTCCGGGTCCGATAATCCGCGCCAGCCCGGCGCGTGTGGTCTCGTCCAGCCGCTGCCACTCCTCGCGCAGCCCCGCAAGACACTTCACCTGATATTTGAACACGCCCTGCTCATAGCGCCCACCTTCAATGCTGAGGGAGAAGGTTTCCGCCTCCGCCTCAATCGCCTTCGCATTGGCCAGCAGGAAGGGCAGGTAGGTGTCGCCCGCCTGTGCCAGCAACTGGGTAATCGCCGGGCTCGCCAGCGCGGTATTCCGGTCCATCCAGTCGCCGCCCGCGCCGCTGGCGTCATCGGCATGGTCCAGCCAGCGATAGAGGTAAGGCACAGCCTCGCGCTGCCAGGCCATCGGCGTCGGGTCATAGCTCATCACCTTGAGCTGCCCATAAAAGGCAAGGTCGGCCAGCGAAGCGCGGTCGCCAAACAGGTAGCGCGCCGGCCCCAGCGCCATCTCCTGCAGCGCCAGGCAGCTGCGTTTCCAGCTCGCCTCGATCAGCGGCGCCGTCTCCGGCGTGCACCCCACCAGCGCCATGCGCGAAATCTGCCGGGCACGGATCACCGCCGCATTCTGCTCCACCTTCTCGCGGCCCGCGTTCGGCATCGAGTCATACATCAGCCAGTTGGCACACCATTCCTGATCGGCCTCATAGAACCAGCGATAATGGAACATCGCCTTCATGAACCATTCGTCCGCCATGTCCTCCAGCAGCAGGCACACGAAGCGCAGCGCCGGATCCTGGGGCACCAGCGCGCGCCCCTCATGCTCGATGGAAAGTAGGAAAGGCGTGGAATCGTTCGTCCAGCTGCCATCGGGCCGCCGGATTACGGGGATCACCTGCGCCTTCACGTTCGGCATCACGACTGCGCGTTCCTCGCCCGTCATCCCGGTCCAGCTATGGCGCAGGCGCTTTGCCCGCATCGCCGCCCGCACCTTCAGCGAATAAGGCGATCCCAATGCTCCGTAGACTTCATATCCGCTCATGCTTTCCTCCCAGATGCCTCTGCCGGATCGTCTCGCGATCTTGTTCCGGCAGGGTATTGTCAGCGATCGTGCCGCAATACTCATCACACTCGAGAGGGTCTGTCACGGGGGTGGGGGGCGTCAGAGCTTTTCGCCATTCACCCAGGTCGGCCGCGTCACGATCAGTTCCTGGCACAGCAGGCCCGCCTCGCGGTGGCGCGCCATATCCTTGTAATCTTTGTGGTTCAGCGTCGCGATAAAGGCCTGCCGGTTGGGGAAGTGGTTCACCAGCACAGCGTCCCAGTCCCCGCCGCCAATGAAAAACCGCTCCGTATCGGCCAGCAGCAGTGTCGTCCCGCCCACCTCTGCCGCCGCCGCCGTAAACGCTTCCGAATAGCGCATATAAGCGTCGCGCCCGCTGATCGCCTCGCCATGCTCCGGGTCTTCGGGGCGATACGCCGCCTTCACCCTGAACTTCAGGATGTTCACCTGTGCCACCGGCCCGTCATGGGGATCATCGCGAAAGGCGCGGAACTGATCGGCGGTCGGCTGGAAGGCAGGCATGGGGCTTACTCCTTGGGGCGAAGATGGGGATGTTTCAGGAAGTGGCGCTCGGCATAGAACAGCCCGGCGGCATGCAGCGCATGTTGCACGTCCATCTGGCCATAGTCGAGAAACTCCCGGTACGGCATTTCGAGGACTTCAATATCTTCGTTGGGGTCCAGTTCCTGGCCCGCGTCCTGCGTGCAGCCCAGCGCCAGGTAGAAATGCATCTTGTTGTTCTGGGTTGCCGGGTTGGGATAGCAGGTGCCGACCCACACCATTTCACTCGGCACATAGCCGGTCTCTTCGCGCAGCTCCCGCGCGCCAACATCGGCCCAGTTCTTCTCGTGCGGGTCCGAAACGCCGCCCGGCAGGCCCACCATCACCACCTGCGCAGCATGGCGATATTCGCGCCCCAGCACGACATTCCCTGCCGCCGTCACCGGGATCACGGTCACCCAGTCGGTCAGCTCGGTCACATGATAGGCCTCGACAATATGCCCATCCTCCCGCTGGCAGCGATCGGTTCGCAGGCCCATGAAGCCGTCCCGCAACACCTGCTTTGAAGAAAGGATCGTCCAGGGCTTGATCGTCACTCGGTCGTCTCCTTCAGGTGCCGTTTCAGGAAGTCCATCCGTGTGCGCATCAGGTGAACCTGCAGCGCTTCGCCCTGAATGCCATGCCGCTGGCCGGGATAGGTCATCAGCTCGAACACGCGGCCCATCTTCTGCAACTCGGCCATCAGGCGGGTCGTGTTGTCGAAGGTCACATTGTCGTCCGCCATCCCGTGCAGCAGCAGCAGCGGGCCTTTCAGCCCCTCCACATGCGCAAACACGGAAGAGGCGTGGTAGCCCTCCGGATTGTCCTGCGGCGTGCGCATGTAACGCTCGGTATAGAAGGTGTCATACAGCGCCCAATCGGTCACCGGCGCCCCGGCCATCGCGGCGGCAAACGTGCCCTCCGGCGCCTGGCCCAGTGTCATCAGCGTCATGTATCCGCCATAGCTCCAGCCCTCGATCACGACGCGGCCCGCGTCCACGAAAGGCTGTGCCTTCAGCCACGCTACGCCCGCCAGCTGGTCGCGCACTTCCGGCCCGCCGGTCTGTTTGAAGATCACATCCTCAAACTGCTTGCCCCGGTTCCATGTGCCGCGATTGTCCAGCCGGAACACGATATACCCCTGATGGGTGTAGAACTGGTCGGTCAGCGGCCGCCAGTCATTGGCCACCCGCTGCACATGCGGCCCGCCATAGACCGAAACGATCACCGGGTATTTCTTCGCCGGGTCAAATCCCGGCGGCTTCTGGATCGAGTAGTAAAGCGTCTGCCCGTCTTCAGCGGCCAGCGTGCCGAATTCCGGTACGGTATGTGCCGCCAGATAAGGCGCATACGGATGGCTGGCATTCAGCGCGTTTTCGTTGATCCAGGCAATGCGGCTGCCATCCGCCTTGTAAAGCCCTGTCTGCGGCGGTTGGGTGGGGGAGGAGAATGTGCCCGCATAGCTTTGAGCGTCCGGGCTCATGGCGATGGACCAGCTTCCGCCTTCGGTCGTTATGCGTTTGGGCTCAGGGCAGGAAAGCCGCATGGCGGCTGAACGCGGCGTCGTATCCACGCAGGCGGAGTCCGGAAGGCGTTTAGCGCCTTTTTCCTCGACTTCCGCACCGGTCCAGCCAAGCGAAACGGCGTAGAGATGCTTCTCCAGCGGCGTTTCCACAGAGCCCGTGAAATAGATCGTCCCGCTGTTGGCGTCATACCCTGCCAACGCATCCACCACCCATGCGCCACGGGTCACCTGCCGCATCTCGCCCGTCTCGGCATTGCGCCAATAGATGTGGCGGTATCCGTCCAGTTCATGCGTCAGCAGGATGCCGCCATCGGGCAGGGCCAGGAAATCGTTCGACAGGTTCACCCAGTTCTTCTGTTCTTCCGTAAACGGAGACCAGACGCGCCAGGGCTTCCCATCGGTGCGGTTATAGCGGATTTCGGTCTGCTCGCGGTTCACGGTCTGGAACCAAAGGCTGCCATGCGCCCAGTTCACGCGGGCCAGGTAATCGTCGGGGCCAACTTCGGTGATGCGGTCCGTGCGCTTGTCTTTCAGGTCGCGCACATGCAGCGCCACTTTCGCATTCGGCCGTCCCGCGCGCGGATAACGCTGGTCGATCACGGTCACCTTGTCTGCGGCAATGTCAAAGCGCGGGATAATGTCCACGCCGCTCTCGTCCACTTCGGTAAACGCCACATAGCGCTCGTCCGTGCTCCACCAATATCCGGTGTAACGGCTCATCTCCTCCTGCGCCACGAACTCGGCCACGCCATAGCTCACGGCGGCGTCAGGGCGCGCGTCCGGGCTGATCTGGATTTCTGTCTTCTCTTCGCGGTCCCACGCAAACACTGCCCCATCGCGGATGAAGCTGACAAACCGGCCTCGGGGCGAAACCTTGATGTCGTATTCAAAGGCGTCCGTCTCGGTAATCCGCGTCACCACGGGCTTTTTCGGCTTGGTCTTCGCGCCGGGCGCATAGGCCGCGCTCGGCGCCACGTCCACGAGGTAGATGTCGCCGCCCGCCGGAACGATCACGCTCGTCGCGTCGCCCCAGCTATAGTCGGCAATGCCGCGCACGCTGGCGATGCGCTTGCGCTCGCGCAGGGCTTTTTCCTCTTCCGAAAGCTCAGTGTCCGCCGGGTCCAGCAGGTCGGAATCCACCAGCATCGACAACTCGCCCGTCGCCACGATGAACTGCCACAGGTCAAACCGGCTGTGATCGTCCTCGCGCGGGCGCAGCAGGGTCACCCGTCCGCCATCGGGCGAGAACTTCACCCCCCGCGGCGCCGGGCCGGAGAGGGCAGGCGAGGCATAAAGGCGTTCCAGGGTCAGGCGCGGAGCATCGGTCATCTCGGCAGGGTCCTCCCGTGGGGCGCGCGCTTCCGCAGTTTGCAGGGTGGTCAGACAAAACAGGGCGATAGCAGCAAAGGCAGCCGCAAAAATGGTTCGGAAAAGCATGGCCGGGACACTAACGGAGATTCCGCCCCTGTCATCTCCCGCATCTGCGCCCTAGGTCGCGCTGGCGTTGAGAACAGTCACCGCCCAGGTGGAGGAAACCAGCGCGACAGCCAGGTCTGCAATGCCAATCACAATGCCCGCCAGCAGGCCCCGCCATATCCGCTGCCCCAGGCTGTAAACCGGCTCCAGCCCCCGGATCACGGTGGTGATATATATCACCAGCATCACGATCAGGCCGACCGCCGTCCACATGTCCATCTGGTCCGCCGTCACATATGAATACGCCACCGTCATCATCACGCCCATCAGCATCACCGGCAACAGCGTCGCGAAATACAGGCGAATGCGCACGGGCAGGGGCGTGCCCTTGCCCCAGATGTTCAGCAGCAGCGAAAACACTGCATGGCAGCCGAAATAGGTGAATGGATAGGTCACCAGCAGCGCCGCCAGATAGTCTCGCGTCGCCTCCTCATAAGTCATCCCCGGAAATTCGGTCCCCATCGCCTCCATCGTGCGCTGGGTGTAGGCAAACAGGCCCGATGTATCGTTCACCCACAGGAATTTGAGGAACACCACTGCGGCGATCATCGTGAAAACGAGGCGGATCGAGGGGGTGTACCGGCCCAGCCAGTCTGCGTCCCGCGCCGCCGTAAACAGCTTCGCCGGCGAAATCACCGACATGCCAACCGTCCGCAATGCCCGCACATTCAGGCCGAACAGGTCGTCCAGCAGCGCGTCCCAGCCCGAGACCTGCGTCATGTCATCGTCGCCAAAGCCTTTTGAGCCGGTTTTCGCGTCCGCCATCTCGTTTCCCCATGGTCTGCCGTCCCAGATGCCGTTCCCCCGGCGGGTGCACAAGCGAAAAACCCGTGTTTGCGGGACTCTGACTGCGCCCGATAAGCTGCGTATCGCTTGATCTTCTGCGCGCAGCAGGCCACATCGCGCCCAGCAGAATTAACTCCCAGCTTCGCAAAGGAACCAATGCCCATGGCCGGTCCCCAGATCGTTTACCACATGCAGGGCCTCACCAAGTCCTATCCCGGTGGCAAGAAGGTGTTTGAAAACATCCACCTGAACTTCCTCCCGGACGCCAAGATCGGTGTGGTCGGCGTCAACGGCTCGGGTAAATCGACCCTGCTGCGCATCATGGCGGGCGTGGACAAGGACTATATCGGCGAAGCCTGGGCCGCCGAAGGCATCAAGGTCGGCTACCTCCCGCAGGAGCCGAAGCTCGATCCGGCCCTCACCGCGTTTGAAAACGTCGCTGCCGCCTGCCCGGAAAAGCAGATGCTCGACAAGTTCAACGAGATCTCGAACAAGCTCGGCGAAGACTATTCCGACGAGCTCATGGAAGAGATGACCAAGCTGCAGGAGCAGATCGACGCTGCTGATGCCTGGGACATCGACTCCAAGATCGAAATGGCGATGAACGCCCTGCGCTGCCCGGACAACGATGCAGACGTGTCGAAACTGTCGGGCGGTGAAGTCCGCCGCGTCGCCATCTGTCAGCTGCTTCTCTCGAAGCCCGACATGATCCTGATGGACGAACCGACCAACCACCTCGACGCCGAAACCGTCGCCTGGCTGCAGAACTACCTCATCAACTTCCCCGGCTGCGTCATCCTCGTCACCCACGACCGTTACTTCCTGGACGACATCACCAGCTGGATTCTCGAGCTCGACCGTGGCCGCGGCGTGCCCTTCCAGGGCAACTACTCCTCCTGGGTGGAGCAGAAAGCCAAGCGCATGGAGCAGGAAGCGCGCGACGATGTCGGTCGCAAGCGCACTCTTGCCAAGGAACTTGAGTGGGTCCGTTCAGGCCAGAAGGCGCGTCAGGCCAAATCCAAGGCCCGTATCAACGCCTATGAGAAGATGGCGTCCGAGGCAGAGCGCGAGAAGGTGATGACGGCGCAGATCCGCATTCCCCCCGGCCCCCGTCTGGGCGGTGTCGTGCTTGAGGCCGAAGGGCTCAGCAAGGCCTTCGGCGACAATGTGCTGATCGAAAACCTGAACTTCAAGCTGCCGCCCGGCGGTATCGTCGGCGTCATCGGTCCGAACGGCGCGGGTAAGTCCACCCTGTTCAAGATGATCCTCGGCCAGGAACAGCCCGATTCCGGCGTCATGCGCGTCGGCGAAACGGTCAAGATCGGCTATGTCGACCAGAGCCGCGACAAGCTCGATCCCAACAAGAACATCTGGGAAGAGATTTCCGGCGGCACCGACCTTATCGACCTCGGCGGCGTCTCGGTCATGTCGCGCGCCTATGTCGGCGCCTTCAACTTCAAGGGCACCGACCAGCAGAAGAAAGTCGGCATCCTCTCGGGCGGTGAGCGCAACCGCGTCCACCTCGCCAAGATGCTGCGCGGCAGCCACAACCTCCTGCTGCTCGACGAACCGACCAACGACCTCGACGTGGAAACCCTGCAGGCGCTCGAAGAGGGCCTCGACAACTTCCCAGGCTGCGCCGTCATCATCTCGCACGACCGCTGGTTCCTGGACCGTATGGCCACCCACATCCTCGCCTTCGAGGGCGACTCCCATGTCGAATGGTTCGAAGGCGACTTCTCGTCCTACCTCGAAGACAAGAAACGCCGCCTCGGCGAAGACGCCGTGAATCCGAAGCGCCTGAAGTTCAAGAAGTTCTCGCGCTAACGCCGGGCGGCCTTGCCGCGCGCGTAACCCTTGCTACTCTCCCGGCCCTGAACAGGGTTGGGAGAGGGGCTCGATGAAACACACCATCACCGCCGCGCTCGCGCTTGCCGCCTGCGGCACGCCCGTGGCCGCTTCGCCGGAAACGCCTGCGCCCATCGCGGCGCCGCCCTCTTACGTGGCCGATGCCATGCTGGCGAAGACCTTGCCGGAAATCTCCGGCGAACTGGCGTCCGGCGAGATGACTTCGGTTGGGCTCACGCGCGCCTATCTCGCCCGCATCGAGGCCATCGACCGTGCCGGCCCGCGCCTCCAGTCCATCCTCGTCGTCAATCCCGATGCGCTCGCCCAGGCCGCCGCGTCTGATGCCCGCCGCGCATCCGGCGCCGCGCTCGGCCCGCTCGACGGCGTGCCCATCCTCCTCAAGGACAATATCGAGTCGCTGGACCCGATGGCCACCACGGCAGGCTCCCTTGCCCTGAAGGACAACATCACAGGCCGCGACAGCCCGCTCGTCGCTGGCCTGCGCGCACAAGGCGCCATCATCCTCGGCAAGACCAATCTCAGCCAATGGGCAAACTTCCGCTCCAACAATTCCATCAGCGGATGGTCATCCGTGGGCGGACAGGTTCGTAATCCGCATATGCTCGACCGGTCCCCCTGCGGGTCGAGTTCGGGCACAGGCGCCGCCATCGCCGCTTCGCTCGCTACTGGCGGCGTCGGCACGGAAACCAACGGCTCCATCATCTGCCCGTCGAATGTAAACGGCCTCGTCGGCTTCAAGCCCACCGTCGGCCTCATTCCGCAAACGGGCATCGTGCCCATCTCGCCCAGCCAGGATACCGCCGGCCCGATGACGAAAACCGTCACCGGCGCCGCGCTGCTGATGAATGCCATGGCGCCTGATGAGGTAGACTACACAGAGCATCTCTCCGGCGCCGCCCTGAAAGGCAAACGCATCGGCGTCCTGCGCGCTGCGCAGGGCTCCAATCCGGACATCATCGCCAATTTCGACAAGGCATTGCGCGAGATGCGCCAGCTCGGCGCAACTCTCGTCGAGATTGAAGAGAACGATATTCCCGGCGAATTCTGGCCCGCCTCGCTGCGGGTGCTGGAATACGAGTTCAAGGACAGCCTCAACGCCTATCTGGCCGATGCCGCGCCCGGCGTTGAAACCCGCTCGCTCAGCGATGTGATCGCGTTCAACCTGCTCAACGGCGAAGAAGAACTGCCGCTCTTCGGGCAGGATCTCTTCGAGGAGTCCGATGCCCTCGGTCCGCTCACGGATGAGGCGTATGTCGAGGCCCTCCGCCTCGTGCAAACCACCGCCCGTGAAAACGGCATAGACCGTATGTTGGCAGAGTTTGATGTCGACGTGCTCGTCTCGCCCTCCGGCCCGGTTTCGCCGCGAGTTGATCCGGTCAATGGCGATGTCTGGCCCGATTGGGCCGGGGCGGGCTTCCTCGCCGCCGTGGCAGGCTATCCCCACCTCACCGTGCCCATGGGCGAGGTGCACGGCATTCCCATCGGCGTCTCCTTCATGGGCGCGCGCGGCGCCGATGCCCACATCCTCGCCTATGGCTATGCCTATGAACAGGCGACCCTGCTGCGCCCGTCTCCGGCCTATCTAGAAACCGCTGAAGACCGCCCCGAAATCGCCGCCGCCATGCAGAAATAGGGCGCGGGGGATCAGTTCCCCCGCCGGGCCTCCATCCGCGCAATATAGTCGCGCAGCAGGCCCACCCGGCGTGGCCGGAAGCTTTCCCCGGTCTTCTCTGCCGCGGCGATCCGGTCGATGCGAAAACTGCGCCAGTCATCGCGCAGGCGGCACCAGGCCAGCAGCACCAGCACTTTCTCTGCGTAGAGAATCGTCAGGGGAAGGACGATCCGTTCTGTCGCCGCGCCTGCCTCGTCGCGATAGGAAAGGCGCAACGCCTCTTCTTCCCAGCACGCTGCGCGGATCAGCGCCAGGTCGCGCGCGGGCACCTCGCGCCGGTTGCCCCGAAACACGAAATGCACCGCATGCGTCGCTTCGCGCTGCTGGCGCTCGGGCAGGGTGGCGATTACCTTGGCCAGCGCCTTCTGGGCCGCTTCGGCTATCTGCTGGTCGCCGGAATTGCGTGCCTCGGCCAGGCCAATCATCAGCGCTTCAATCTCGATCCGGGTAAAGCTTTGCGGCGGCAGGGCCGGGTCTTCGGCCAGCACATAGCCATAGCCCGCCTCGCCCTCGATCCGCGCCCCGGCGGCCCTCAGCGCGCCAATGTCGCGGTAGATCGCCCGTTCGGAAACTTCAGTCTCCTGCGCTAGCCGCGCCGCCGTCACAGGCTGGGGCAGGGTGCGCATCAGGTGCAGCAATCGGAAGAGACGGTCAGTGCGGGCCATGGGCAGACCTTACAGAAAGCCTCCTGACGAAAACTGTCAGGAGGGGGCCACCATAGTGTCCCCATGCCGAGCCCGGCAAGTCGGCGCTCGGGAGACTGTGAAGGAACCCCCAAATGCTCATCCTCTATCACTCCCCCCATTCCCGCTCGACCCGCATTCTCGATCTCATCTATGCGATGGGCATTGCGGACCGCGTCACCATCCGCATCGTCTCCATCCCCCGTCAGGATGGCTCAGGCGGGCGCGATCCCCTCAATCCCCATCCCGAAGGCAAGGTGCCGCTGCTCATCCATGATGGCGTCGAGATCTGGGAAAGCGCCGCCATCATGCTCTACCTGGCAGACCTCTTCCCGGCAGCGGAATACACCGTCCCGGCGGGCGATCCGGAGCGTGGCCGCTTCCTCTCCTGGATGACCTGGTATGCCGGCGTGATGGAGCCTGTCATCCTCCATGCCTATGCCGGTATCGATCACCCGCTTCTCCACGCCACCTATCGCGGTATGCCGGAGTTGACCGATCGCCTCTGCCGCGCGCTGGAGCGGGGGCCGTGGCTGATGGGCGACCGTCTCACGGCGGCAGACATCCTCTGCGCCTCGCCTTTCTTCTGGTTCAAGGAATCGACGCCGGACGACCCCCTGATCCATGACTGGCTTGCCCGCCTCGCAGACCTCCCCTGGCAGGCCACAGTCATGGAACTCGAAAACTGGCACATGGCCGCCGCCTGACATCACGCGGCGCGGACCGGGCACAAATCGGTCCGCGCCGTCCCCGAAAAGTCCCAAAAAGTCACTGTCTGACACTGTTTGTACCCACAACGACGCCCCCAGACACAACGCGCCCCCCTCTCCCTCTGGGAGAGGGCCGGGGTGAGGGCCTTCCGCCCTCTGGGCCCGTCATCCCGGTTTCGCTGCAAGCGAAGACCGGGACCCAGCAAAGCCCACCCATCCTTCGACTTCGCTCAGGATGAGCTTCTTGGGCACAGCATTTCGGAGCTCATCCTGAGCGAAGTCGAAGGATAGAGCGGGCACCCCTATCCACCCCTCATCGCCCGTCCCCACACCACAACCCGCAATCGTATCCACCCCTCCGCCGGCTGACTTATACTGCCAGGGATGACACCCCAGATCGCCCGCCTCTATGCCCATGTATTGCCAGTCTTCTGGCCGTACCTCTGGCTGCAACTGCGCGCGATCTTCAAACGGCAGGATGTCGAGCTTCGCACCCTCCTCATCGCCGTCACCAAATGGGGCCGCATCCACATCGTCAGCGTCGGCGACCATTGGCGCGCCTACAAGAAACCAGCGCTCACGAAACCGGAATGGAGCGATCCCGTCTGGGAATCCGATCTCCCGACGAACCTCGCCCAGGCCCCGTTGGCGTTTTCCTGTCGTTTTGGGGACGCCTCAAACACCCCACCTCCCGAAGCTCATCCTGAGCGAAGTCGAAGGATCAGCGGGCTCGCCCCCGACACGTCCTAAGCGCCCGCCAACCAACCTCCGCTCATCCCCGCGAAGGCGGGGATCTCCCTCAACTCTTTCCCATCTCGCAGCGCACCCCGCCGGCCACGCCCCAAAGCGTGCGTTCCGGCCAGCAGCGCTGGCCTGTGAAATTCTCAGAAAATCCTTGCCTTCGGGGCCTCGATCCGCACAGTCCCTTCCGGGAAATCTGGGAGAGTTCGAATGACTGGTACGGAAGTGGCGCCAACACAGAAAGGTTTTCTCGGCTTTGTCGAGAAAACAGGCAACAAACTGCCTGACCCGGTTTTCCTGTTCTTCTATCTGATCGGCATCCTGATCCTGATCTCGGTTGTCTGCGCCATGCTCGGCGTTTCCGCCGTCCACCCGACGCAGCTGAACGAGGACGGCACTTCTGTTGTGGTTACAGCAGCCAGCCTCCTGTCGCCCGACAATATCCAGCGCCTCTGGGTGCAGATGCCTGCCACGTTCACCCACTTCCACCCGCTCGGCTATGTGCTTGTCGTGATGATGGGGGCAGGGGTGGCCGAGCGCTCCGGCCTCTTCTCTTCGGGCATGCGTGCCGCCGTTCGCGGTGCCCCCAAAGCGCTGCTCACGCCAGTCGTTGCGCTGATCGCGATGCTGTCCAACCACGCTTCGGATGCAGGATATGTGGTGCTCATCCCGCTCGCCGGCATTCTCTTCGCCGCCGCCGGACGCCACCCGATTGCCGGTATTGCTGCTGCTTTTGCCGGTGTTTCCGGCGGTTTTTCCGCCAACATCACTCCCGGCCAGCTCGACGCGCTGCTTTTTGGGATCACCCAGACAGCCGTGGATAATTCCGGCCTCGTCGACGGCCTGCATGTGAATATTGCGGGCAACTGGTTCTTCATCACCGTCCTGATGGTGATCTACCTGCCGCTCATCTGGTTCGTCACCGACAAGATCGTCGAGCCGCGTCTTGGCAAATGGACCCCGTCTGAAGCCCAGGCCAAGGATTTCGGCGACGAAGACAAGCCGCTGGACGCCGGCCAGAAGAAAGGCCTCGCTTATGCCGGACTGGCCTCGCTTGCCGTTGTTGGCCTCTGGCTGTTCATGACCTTTGGTCCCGGCACGCCCCTGATCAATGAAGCTGCCTGTGCCCCTGGCACAATCGAAGCGGGTGACTGCTCGATCCATGCCACCCTGGCGCCGCTCTACCAGTCGCTGGTCGCTGGCTTCTTTCTGATGTTCCTGTTCGCAGGCTGGGCCTATGGCGCAGCCGCCGGAACCATCAAGAATCACCGCGATCTCGTCGCCATGATGGCCGAGGCCATGAAGGATATGGGCTATTACCTCGTCCTGGCATTCGCTGCGGCCCACTTCGTTGCGATGTTCGGCTGGTCGAACCTTGGCTTCATCACTGCCGTTCACGGCGCCAACGCCATTGAGGCCAGCGGCCTGCCGCTGCCTGTGGTGCTTGGCCTGATGGTTTTGTTCACTGGTTTCCTGAACCTGTTCGTCGGCTCGGCGTCTGCCAAATGGGCGCTGATGGCGCCGGTTCTTGTGCCGATGCTTATGCTGCTCGGTATCTCTCCAGAAGGCGCCACGGCGGCCTACCGCGTGGGCGATGGCGCGACCAACATCATCACGCCGCTCATGGTGTATTTCCCGCTGATCCTGATCTTTGCCCAGCGCTGGGTGAAGGGCTTTGGCCTTGGCAGCCTCACGGCACTGATGCTGCCTTATTCGGTCTGGCTGCTGCTGTCGGGCGTGATCCTCACGGTTGCCTGGTTCTATCTTGGCATTGATCTTGGTCCGGGGGCTTCGGTGCGTTTCGAACTGCCGGACGCCGTTGCGATTCCGTAAACCGCCGGGATTTCACGTCAAAAGAAAACGCCCTGACCGACGGTCAGGGCGTTCCTGTATCTGAGAAGGAATTGCAGGCTGCAATCAGCTGCGCTTCTTGGTCTTCACATTCTCGGTCATCGAGTTGATCTTATTGATCAGCGCGTCAGCCGAGCCGTTATTCTGGTCCAGCAGGGCGATGAACTGGGCGCGCTGTTCAATGGCGAGCCAGATCAGGTTGCCGTCGAGGTTCAGGGCCACGTCAACGACCTGATAATCGCCTTCCTTGCCCTGAACGCGCCAGCGCACGTCCATATCCTTGCCGTCCTGACGCTTGATCACGGTGTTGACGATCGAGTCGGTTGCGGAGCGATCCACCGAGTTCTTCACGGTCACTGCTTCGCCGCGGTAGGCGTCGAGTTCGTTTTCGTACACGGCCATCGCATAGTTGCGGAAAGCTGTGCGGTAGGTCTTCAGCTCGGCGGGGGTAAAGCGGCGGCTGTATTTGCCGATCACGAAGTTTGAAATCGCATCGAAATCAGCGAACTGGTCCATGTATTCGCTGAACTTTGCAGTCCGTTCCGGCGCGGAAAGGCTGGGGCTGTTCAGCGTCGCCAGCACTTCGTTGGCGTTCTTTTTAACATAGGCTTCAGTCTTCGCGTCAGCGAATGCGGGCAGCGCGCTGAGCGAGATGGTTATGGCCATGGCGGCCGGGAGGATGAAACGCTTCACTGTGAAACTCCTTCTTCAGGGGCGGCCCCGACTCCCTCTTCGTTTTCCTGAACTTCGTCGTCGTAATCGTCGAATGCGTCGAAATCAGGGAGATCGTCATAGGCGGTCGCTTCGTCGACCTTTCCATTAAGGATCTCTGCCTGACGCGAAGATGAATAAATCCGTCTAAGGGCTATGTAGGGCTCTGGTTGTGCATTGAGCGCGTCGATCTGGTCGTCAAACCGCACGCGTATATTCAGGCCATTCACGACATTCATGCCGCCACGAATGGCGAGGTCTGTGTCCCAATCGTCGTCATACTGGACGTAGGAAAGGGGATCTATTGCCCGATCCACGCCGAATCCGACGAGATCGCGCGGCGTGGTGGGGCCAAGAAATGGCATGACGAGATAGGGCCCGCTTTCGACCCCCCATACGGCAAGCGTTTGGCCGAAATCTTCGCGGTGACCATCGATTCCCATGTGGGACGCTGCATCCCACAAGCCGAGAACGCCGACCGTCGTATTGATTCCGAACCGCGCGAAGGTGGTTCCGGCGCGGTTCCCCTCGCCCTGGAGCACATCATTGGCAAAGATGACCGGGTTTTTGAGGTTGGAGAAGAAATCTGCCACGCGATCGCGGGCAAATTCCGGCGTGACGGTCTTGTAGGCCGTCGCCGCTGGGGAAAGGGCGTACTTGTCCAGCCCATTGTTGAAGGCAAACATCTTGCGGTTAAAGCCTTCATACGGATCGGCAATTTCGGTCGGTCCTGTCGCAGGTGCGGTGGCGCAGGCGGCAAGCGTCATGGCGAGGAGCGCAGCACCGGGGAGGGCGGTTTTCATGCGTTCAGTCGATCCTTAGGAACAGCTTTCGGTGGAGAAGCGATGTAAGTCATCAGCTGTTGACGTGGCATATGCTTTCAGAATCAAATTAAGTCAACGGATGATGACAAGCGGCGTGAATACAGTTGTCGGGAGATGGAGTTTCGCATTTGAGCATTCAACCTTCTGCCAAGAATTGATCCGCACCGTGTCTTTCGTGCCATAATGGCTCCATTTGATAACGAACCGGTTTAGGGACGGTTCCGAAGGTGGATTGCAAATCATATAAAGGTTCGTTTATATGATTTGCATGAGCGAGGCATTCGAAGGACTTCTGGAGCGGTTGCGGGCCGCGGGCGAGCCCACGCGGTTGCGGCTACTTAGCCTGTTACGACAACAGGATCTGTCTGTTGGTGAACTGGTTCAGGTACTGGGTCAGAGCCAGCCACGCCTGTCGCATCACCTGAAATCTCTCTCCGAATCCGGGCTGGCCGAACGTTTACCGGAGGGGGCGTTTGTTTTTTATCGCGCCGCCCAGACAGGGCGGGGGCGAGAGCTGCTGGATGCGCTGTTTGCGTCCCTCGGGCCGGGTGTCCCGGAAATCGAAGCCGATTTGGAGCGACTTCACACGGTCATGTCCGGCCGGGCTGCATCGGCAGAAGCCTACTTCTCCAGCATTGCCGAAACCTGGGATACCGTGCGGTCTCTGCACTACCCGAACGAGGCCATCGAGGCGGCGCTTCTGGACCTTGCTGGGGATGGCCCATTCCGCCGGATGGTAGATTTCGGCACTGGAACGGGCAGGATGCTTGCCTTGTTTGCCCCGCTGGTGACGGAGGCGGAAGGTATCGACTTCAGCCATCGTATGCTGACCGTCGCGCGGGCGAATCTAGAAGGCGCAGGGGTGCGCAATGCCCGGGTCCGGTTTGGCAATGTCACGTCAGTTCCGTTTGAAGATGCCAGTGCGGATATTGTTGTCATCCATCAGGTGCTTCACTTCCTGGACACGCCGGCCGACGCGATCCTCGAAGCGGCACGTGTCCTGGCGCCGGGTGGGCGGCTGCTGGTGATCGATTTTGCGCCCCACGATCTGGAATTCCTGCGTACCGAGCATGGGCATCACCGCCTTGGCGTGCGCCATGATGCGCTCGCCAACTGGGCGACAGAAGCGGGCCTCAGCCTGGAACAACCTCGCAGCTTTGCGCCACCGGAAAACGGTGCGCCTGGCCTTACCGTAAACATCTGGCGCGCGCTGAAGCCCGCCTCCATCCGGGAGAAAGCCGCGTGACCGGTTTGCAAGCCCCGTTGACGATACCGCCGGTGCGCGTGTCGTTCGAGTTCTTTCCGCCCAAATCCGACGCGATGAATGCGCGCCTGTGGGACACCATCAAACGGCTGGAGCCGATGGCGCCGGAGTTTGTTTCTGTCACTTATGGCGCCGGCGGATCTACGCGTGAACGCACCCATGACACCGTTCGCCGTATCGTAGCCGAAACGGAACTCAAACCCGCGGCCCACCTGACCTGTGTATCGGCAACGAAGGAAGAAGTGCTTGCCGTTGCTGAAAGCTATTGGCAGGCGGGCGTGAAACATATCGTAGCGTTGCGCGGGGACCCGCCTGCGGGAATGGGGGCAAAGTTTGAGGCCCATCCCGGCGGCTTTGCAGATTCCGTCGATCTTATCCGTGGGCTGAGGGAACACCGACCAGAGTTGGGCAAATGCTTCGAGATTTCGGTTTCCTGCTATCCTGAACTTCATCCGGAGAGCCGTGGTTGGGACGCCGAAATTGCATTCCTGAAGGCCAAGCAGGATGCAGGCGCAGACCGTGCCATCACTCAGTTTTTCTTCGAACCGGAAGTGTATTTGACATTCCTCGAGAAAGCGCGCGCCGGCGGCGTGACCATTCCTGTGGTTCCGGGCATCATGTTGCAGCCGAACTTCAATGGGCTCAAGCGCATCGCCGGGCTTTGCGGCGCGACGATCCCGGCGTGGCTGCACACCCTGTATGATGGTCTTGATGAGGATGAAGAGACCCGCGACCTGGTGACTGCAAATGTCGCTGCCGATCTCTGCCGGAAGCTGCAGGCACAGGGCGTCGAGGACTTTCACTTCTATACGCTGAATCGGGCTGGGCTGGCGCTTTCCACCTGTCGCCTGCTGGGCCTTAGCCCCCAACCTGCAAAGGCAGTCTGAGCCATGAACACGAATGAACGTTTCCAGGCGCTTGAAGCATTGGCCAATGAGCGCATTCTCGTGCTCGACGGCGCGATGGGCACGCAAATCCAGACATACAAGCTCACCGAGGAAGACTTCCGGGGGGAGCGTTTTGGCGACTGGCCCATTCCGCTGAAAGGCAACAACGACCTGCTCAACCTGACGCGACCGGACGTGATCGCGGCAATCCATCGCAAATATATCGATGCGGGGGCGGACTTTCTGGAAACCAACACCTTCTCCGCGACCGTCATTGCAATGGCGGACTACAAGATGGAAGAGTTGGCTGCTGAAATTGCCCGGGAGGGCGCGCGGATTGCCAGGGAAGCAGCTGACAAAGCTGAAGCAGAGCTTGGCCGCCCAATTGGCGTGATGGGCGCCATCGGGCCGACGAACAAGACGCTGTCGCTGAGCCCGAACGTGAATGATCCGGGCTACCGAGATGTGACGTTCGATGAGGTGCGCAGCGCGTATTACGAGCAGGCCGAAGAGATGGCGCCGTTCGTGGATGTTTTCCTGATCGAGACGGTGTTCGACACGCTGAATGCCAAGGCCGCGATTAAGGCACTGCTCGACCTGAAGCGCGATAAAGGGATCGCGCGGCCAATCATCATTTCCGGAACAATTACCGATGCATCCGGGCGCACGCTCAGTGGGCAGACGGCCGAGGCGTTCTGGAATTCGGTGCGCCATGCACGGCCTTGGGCCATTGGCCTCAACTGCGCGCTCGGCGCGGATCTGATGCGTCAGCACGTCGCGTCGATCTCGCGGGTCGCAGATACGCGCGTGATCGCCTATCCGAATGCCGGTCTGCCGAATGCGTTTGGCGAGTATGATGAAACGCCAGACCAGACAGCGGCGCACCTGCGCGAATGGGCCGACAGCGGCCTTGTGAATGTTCTGGGCGGATGCTGCGGAACATCGCCCGGACATATTGCGGCAATCGCAAACGCGGTGAGGCAGTCTTCGCCGCGCAAGGTGCCGGAGATTGAACCGGCGATGCGCCTTGCCGGGCTTGAGCCATTTACGGTGCGATCGTGACCAACGGAGAAGTCAAGGCGGGCGATCTGTTTATCTTTTATGGATTGCTCAAGCAGGGCGCAGCGGGCGCGCCCAATGAACTGGGGCTCGATGTGGCTGGGGATTTCCTCGGGCCGTGCCGGTTCCGGGGGCGGATGCCGGACCTTGGTGGCTTTCCGGGTGTCGTGAGCGGCGACGCGCTCTGCCATGGGGTGCGCTGGCGCATCAGGGATGCCAGCATCGCGCCAGCGATGGACGAATTTGAAGATGTGACCGATGATCCGGCAACATCGCTCTATCAACGAATGCGGTTGCCCGTGCTGGATGATCAAGGGCAGGTGACGGGCGAAGACGCCTGGGTTTACATTTACAATCAGAAGACGGACGGTTTCTCCGCACTTGAGGATGGAAACTGGCCGCTGGACCGCGGAAAGGCCCGCAAGTGACCGAAGCAAGAGCAACATTCATCAACGTTGGCGAACGTACGAACGTGACCGGATCGGCCGTGTTCCGGAAGATGGTCACCGAGGGGCGCTACGCCGATGCCGTCGACGTGGCGCGCCAGCAGGTGGAGAATGGCGCGCAGGTTATCGATGTGAACATGGACGAGGGGATGCTCGACGGCGTTCAGGCCATGACCACCTACCTGAACCTGATCGCCGCGGAGCCGGATATTGCGCGCGTTCCGGTGATGATCGACTCTTCGAAGTGGGAAGTGATCGAAGCTGGCCTGAAATGCGTGCAGGGCAAGGCAATCGTCAATTCGATCTCGATGAAAGAGGGCGAAGAAAAGTTTCGTGAGCAGGCGGAAGCCTGTCTCTCCTATGGCGCGGCCGTCGTGGTGATGGCGTTCGATGAGGTGGGGCAGGCCGATACCGCGACCCGCAAGATCGAAATCTGCCAGAGAGCCTACCGTATCCTGACGGAAGAAGTCGGCTTCCCGCCCGAGGACATCATTTTCGATCCGAACATCTTCGCCGTTGCGACCGGGATTGAAGAGCACAACACCTACGCATTGGATTTCATTGAGGCCGCGAAGATCATTCGGGAAACCTGCCCGGGGTGCCATATCTCCGGCGGTCTCTCGAACGTGTCCTTCTCGTTCCGCGGCAATGAGCCCGTACGCCGGGCCATGCACTCAGTGTTCCTATACTACGCCATTCCAGCGGGCATGGACATGGGTATCGTGAACGCTGGCCAGCTCGATATTTACGACGATATTGAGCCCGAGCTGCGCGACGCGGTGGAGGATGTTATCCTGAACCGCCGGGCGGATGCGACGGACAGGCTCGTGGAACTTGCCGAACGCTTCAAGGGGCAAAAAGGAAAGGTCCAGCAGAAGGATCTCTCCTGGCGCGAATTGAGTGTTGAGAAGCGCCTGCAGCACGCGCTGGTGCACGGCATTACTGAATTCATTGATGTCGATACAGAAGAAGCGCGCGCAGGGGTCGAGCGTCCGCTGCACGTTATCGAAGGCCCGTTGATGTCGGGCATGAATGTCGTCGGAGACCTGTTCGGCTCCGGCAAGATGTTCCTGCCCCAGGTGGTCAAATCAGCGCGCGTGATGAAACAGGCGGTCGCTTATCTCGAACCCTTCATGGAAGAAGAAAAGCGCACGCTGGGCCTTGAGAGAAAGTCCAACGGCAAGGTCATCCTCGCGACGGTGAAGGGCGACGTGCACGACATTGGCAAGAACATTGTTGGCGTCGTGCTGGCCTGCAACGGGTATGAAATTGTCGATCTTGGCGTCATGGTGTCGGCTGAGAAAATTCTCGATACGGCGGTGACGGAAAAGGCCGACATTATCGGCCTCTCCGGCCTCATTACGCCGTCACTGGATGAGATGGTTTATGTTGCCGCCGAGATGCAGCGCCGGGGCATGGTTCAGCCGCTCCTTATCGGAGGGGCGACAACCAGCGCGGCGCATACGGCAGTGAAGATCGAACCGGCCATTCGCTCCGCTCCGGTTGTGCATGTGGTGGACGCCAGCCGCGCGGTGGGTGTTGTCGGCACGCTGCTGAACGATGATGATCGCCCGGTGTTCCTGAATGAAGTTCGCGCCCGTTATGAGCGGATGCGTGAAAGCCGCAAGGATGGCCCGCCCAAGCCGCGCCTGCCGATTGCAGATGCGCGTGCGGCGAAGCTGCAATTTGACTGGAAGTCCTACGTGCCGCCCAAGCCGACATATGAGGGTGTGCGGACGTTCGAGGATATCGATCTGGGAACGCTCGCACGTTATATCGACTGGACGCCGTATTTCTCGGCATGGGATCTGGCGGGGCGTTATCCGGCAATTCTTGAAGACAAGATTGTTGGAGAGGCGGCCTCCAGCCTGTGGCGGGATACGCAGGTGATGCTGCAACAACTGATCGGGGAAGCCTGGTTGAATCCGAAGGCGGTGATCGGCTTTTGGAAAGCCAACTCATCCGAAGATGATGTGAAGCTCGCCAATGGCGAAACGTTCCTCACGCTGCGCCAGCAGATGATGAAGGATAATGGCCAGCCAAACTTTGCGCTTGCCGATTTCGTGGCGCCGGAAGGTGAAGACTGGATCGGAGGCTTTTGCGTAACGGCAGGACCGGAGGCTGAAGAGATCGCCAAGAAATTTGCGGCGAAAGGCGATGATTATTCTTCGATCATGGTGAAGGCGCTGGCCGACCGTTTCGCTGAGGCTATGGCCGAATACATGCACGAAAAGGTCCGCAAGGAGCTGTGGGCCTATGTGCCTGACGAGTCGCTTTCCAATGAGGAGCTGGTTGGAGAGAAGTATCAGGGCATCCGTCCTGCCCCCGGTTATCCTTGCCAGCCCGATCACACGGAGAAGGCGACGCTGTTCCGTCTGTTGGAGGCGGATAAGCGGATCGGTGTGGAGCTTACGTCAAGCTACGCGATGACGCCTGCTTCGAGCGTTTCGGGGCTCTACCTGTCGCACCCCAAGTCCGTCTACTTTGCAGTCGGCCGTATAGACCGCGATCAGGTGGCTGACTACGCAGTGCGCAAGGGCTGGGAAGTGCGGATGGCCGAGCGCTGGCTGGCGCCGATCCTCTCCTACGACCCGTTTGCTGTTTCGGACGCGGTCGCCTGATTTCGACACTGTGGAGCGGGCCGAAAGCGTGATGGCGGCCCGCCCCCGAGTCGCTGTAAAGTCGGGGGGTGACAGCCGTGTCACCTAAGGAGGACCAGATGCAGAAAGCCCGTCTTCGCGGCGAGAACGCCAAGATTGTTGCCACCTTGGGGCCGGGAAGCCGTTCGCCTAGGGAAGTGCGCGCGCTGGCCGAGGCTGGCGTTGATGTATTCCGTCTGAACTTCAGCCATGGCGAACATGCGGCGCACCAGGAAGCGCTCAATGCCGTTCGCGCGGCCGAGGCGGCCGTTGGCTGGCCGTTGGCGACGCTCGCGGACCTTCAGGGGCCGAAGGTGCGGGTCGGAAAGTTTGAAGGCGGCGCAATGCGTCTGGGCTTTCGGAAGGATTACCGGATCGTTGTGGGGGAAGTTGCGCCCGATGAAGAGTCGATCGCTGTGCCGCACGCAGAGATCGTCGCAATCCTGGAAGAGGGCGACACCATCCTTGCGGATGATGGAAAGCTGATCTTCACGGTGGTGAAGGGCGGCGCAGAACCAATCGTTCGCTCTGAAGTGCCGGGCAAGCTCGGAGACAAGAAGGGCTTTACCGTTCGCGGCAAGGCGCTTCCGGTTCGCGCACTGACGGAAAAGGATAGGGCCGACCTTCTGTTCGCGCTGGAAATCGGCGTGGATATCGTCGCGCTCTCTTTCGTCCAGACGGTTGAAGATATTGAAGAGGTCAAGCGGATCATCGGGGGCCGCGCGCCGCTGGTTGCGAAACTCGAAAAGCCCGCAGCAATAACCAACCTCGAAGCCATCGTTGAGGCGGCAGACGCCGTGATGGTGGCGCGGGGCGATCTGGGGGTGGAATTTGCGCCCGAAGACGTTCCCGTCATTCAGCGGCGGATCGTGCGCTGCGCGCGGGCGCTGGGCAGGCCGGTAATTGTGGCGACCCAGATGCTGGAGTCCATGATCGAGAATTCTGCACCAACTCGGGCCGAAGCATCGGACGTTGCTACAGCGATATATCAGGGCGCTGATGCCGTTATGCTGTCGGCTGAAACCGCTGTCGGTCGCCATCCGGCGACGGCGGTTGCGATCATGTCCCGCATCATTCGCGCGACCGAAGGTGCTGAAGACTATCGCCGTTCGCTGATGGAGTTTTGTGGTGACACGCAGCCTGCTTCGGCAGTCGATGTTGTCGCGCAGACATCGCTTGCAATGGCGGAGGCGGAAGGCGCTGTGGCCCTGGCGTTGCGCACTGGGGCGTTCGAGAGACTTGCGCGGTTCGCGCGGGTCCGCGGCGCGGCGCCGATTCTTTATGGATCGCTTGAAGACCAACGCTTGCGTCAGGCATGCTTGCTCTGGGGCGTCCATCCGCAGAAGCTGAATGCCGGCGCAGAGAACTGGTACCGCGATCTTATGAAAGCTGCGGGGCTGGAGGGGCGGGTGGCCTATGCCCGGTGGGCGGGCGACGATCAACGCTTTGCTTGGGAAGTGGGTGTTGGCCGAGGTCTCGATGGAAAGCCGATCACTGGCGTATAATCAGCTGCCCTTTACGGAACTCGTAGGAGTTCAGCTCACTGAGGAATGTCATTCCTAGCAAGGATTGCTCAAGTTCTTCGCGGAGGATGACGGCGCTGACGCCTTCAACTTCCACGCGACCGATGCGGATGCTGTCGAGCATGATAGAGGCACCATATGTGACGCCGCCCGCAGTTCGTATCTCCGAATCATATGTAAGCGTTTCGGGGGCGAGGCCTAGTCTTTGGGCATCGCGATAGGTCAGGGCGACAATGCTGGCGCCGGTATCCACCATAAATTTGACCTCGGTTCCCTGAACATCTGCGCGAGTCCAGTAATGACCGTCGGCTTCGCGCTCGATGAAGGCGGCGCGTGTATGGATGGTCGACGTCGAATCAGATGCCGCTGAAGCGACCAAAGTCTGAGCAGAACGTTGCCGTTCCACAGCCGCCTGATATTCGGCTTCCCGAAGTTTCGGCGCCAGATAAAGGCCGATAACCATCGCGATCAGAACCGCGACGGCAATTACCGACAAAATCCTGCCTGCACCCATACCGGTTACCTTTTCCCCAGCGCTTTGAGCCGTTCGATCCGCTCAGGCAAAAGTACCATCACCGCATCGCGGCCATCAGAGCCGAGTCGCGTCCAGGTGCCAATTTCTTGTAAAGTCCGACCGCAGCCGAGACAGAATCCCGTCTGGCCGTCTACAGCGCACACCTTGATGCACGGGCTCTTTATTGGCTCACTCTGTATCATTATACCAGTAACCCATACTGACGCCGGGCTGCAGTGCAAGTTCTACAGGCGAGGATGAAATAAATCCTTGCCAGAAGTGCTGTAGGTAGCCCCACAGGATTAAAATTGCCGGGTCATCCGGTAACAGGAGAACATCACCTTGAGCGAACCGACCCGGAACAAGTCCCCTCTGGACGATGTCCGCGACCTTATAATGAAGCCGGTCGACAAGGACCCAGAGTGTGGTCGCAAGGTTCACGAGGCGCTCCTCGGCATGGGCCGGGAGGGCGATTTCGGTCGTCTGGGCGAAGCCGCCGAGTGGCTGGCAACCTGGCAGAGGCGGTTTCCGCCGCGCATCGAGAAGCCGACCTTGGCGATCTTTGCGGGCTCTCATGGGCTTGTCGAGGCGGGCGTTTCGCTTTCTTCCAACGAAGATACGCGCGCCCACATCGACGCGTTGAAGGCGGGCAAGGCGCCGCTTTCCGCGATTGCGGCGCAGGTGGGCGCAAACGTCCGCGTCTTCGAACTGGCGCTCGACAAGCCGACGCCGAGCATCGCGCAGACCGCCGCAATGACCGAGCGCGAATGCGCCGCCACCATCGCTTTCGGCTTTGAGGCAGTTGAAGACAACCCGGACCTGCTGGCTCTTGCTGTTTCTGGCGCCGGCGTGGGCACGGTCGCAGCGGCTGTCGCTTGCGCGCTTTATGGCGGCTCGCCGGAATATTGGGTACGCCCCAGCGCGCAGACCCCACTGAACCTTTCTCGGAAACGAGTGGAACTCGTTAGCACGGCATTGAAGGTGCATCGGGGGCATATGTCCGATCCACTCGAAGCGCTTCGCTGTCTCGGCGGACGCGAAATCGCAGCTTGCGTCGGTGCGATTATCGCGGCCCGACACCAGGGCATTCCGGTGCTTCTTGATGGCTTCGCCACGACGATTGCGGCGGGCGTCGTGCACGCAGTTTCCCCCAATGCCGTCAGCCATTGCCTTGCCTCTCACATTACCCAACGGCCGGCCCACGAGGCTGCTCTTGAGCGTATGGGCCTCAAGCCTCTTGTGCAGCTTGAGTTCCAGACTGGTAGCGGCCTTGGCTCGGCAACAGCCGTCGGCATTCTTAAAACAGCCTGTGCCCCGTTTATCGCCAAGCCAGCGGAAGGGTGACGTAGGGAAACGTGCGGCATTCTTTACGTTTACGTGCGCGTCACCTTGTCAGCGAATAGGAATGGCTGACATACAGAAATGAAGTGCCGGGACTAAACAGGCAGATCCAGGAGCGAACGTCCATGAACCTCGAGTTTTCACCCGAAGAGATCGCCTTCCGCGAAGAAGTGCGGACTTTCATTGAACAAAACTATCCCAGAGAGCTCGTCGGGCTCGGCAATCGGGAAGACCTGACGCGCGAGCAATTCCTCGCCTGGCACAAGATCCTCGGCAAGAAGGGCTGGTCTGCGCCTGCTTGGCCGAAGAAATACGGTGGCACGGGCTGGACCTCCACCCAGCGCTATATCTGGTCGGAAGAGAATGCTCGCGTTGATGCGCTGATGCCGCTTCCGTTCGGTATCTCGATGGTCGCGCCGGTTATCTACACCTTCGGCAACGAAGAACAGAAGGCGCGCCATCTGCCGGGCATCCTCTCCGGTGATGTGTGGTGGTGCCAGGGCTATTCCGAGCCGGGCGCCGGTTCTGACCTTGCCAGCCTCAAAACGACCGCTGTGCGCGATGGCGACTACTACGTGCTCAACGGCCAAAAGACCTGGACGACGCTTGCTCAGCATGCGGACTGGGGCTTCTTCCTCTGCCGCACCGATCCGTCGGCCAAGCAGCAGGAAGGCATCTCCTTCATCCTCGTCGACATGAAAACGCCGGGCATCGAAGTGCGTCCGATCAAGCTGATCGACGGCACGCACGAGGTCAACGAAACCTGGCTCACGGATGTTCGCGTGCCGGTCGAAAACCTCGTCGGCGAAGAGAACAAGGGCTGGACCTACGCGAAGTTCCTGCTGGCGCACGAACGTTCCGGCATCGCCGGCGTTGCCCGCTCCAAGCGCGGCATCGAGCGCCTGCGTTCCATCGCATCGCAAGAAACGCTGGATGGCACGCCGCTCATCAGCACGACCGATTTTGCCCGCAAGATCAGCCAGCTCGAAATCGACCTGACCGCGCTGGAATTCACTGAACTGCGCACGCTCGCTTCCGAAGCAGCGGGCCATGGCCCCGGCCCGGAAAGCTCGATCCTCAAGATCAAGGGGACTGAAATCCAGCAGCGCTTGACGGAGTTGACCCTGGAAGCCGTTGGCAATTACGGCGCGCCTTATGCTCGCGGCATGGATCAATCCGGTTCGAACGAAATCGGTGTGGGGCCGGAGTATTCGAACTTCGCGGCCGACAGCTACTTCAACATGCGCAAGACCTCGATCTACGGCGGATCGAACGAAATTCAGCGCAACATCATCAGCAAAATGATCCTCGGCCTCTAAGGCACCGGGGCAGGGAGGAGATCAATCCATGGATTTCAATTTCACCGAAGAGCAGACGATGATCCGGGACAGCCTCGCAAGGCTGATCCGTGAACAGTATGATTTCGACACCCGCCGCAAGGTTGTTGCGTCGAAGGATGGCTGGCGTCCGGAAATGTGGGCTCAGTTCGCCGAGCTTGGCCTTCTCGCTGCGCCGTTTTCTGAAGAAGATGGTGGCCTTGGCGGCGGTCCGATCGACGCCATGGTTGTCATGGAAGAGTTCGGCAAAGGCCTCGTGGTCGAGCCGTTCCTGCAAACTGTCGTTCTCGCCGGCGGCTTCCTGAAACGCGGCACGACCGCTCAGAAAGAAGATCATCTGGCTGCTCTGGTGTCCGGTGAGCGCGTCTTCGCATTCGCTTATGCCGAGCCTAAAGGCCGCTATAACCTGGCCGACCTGTCGACCACCGCCAAGAAAAGCGGCTCCGACTATGTGATCAACGGCCACAAGGCTGTTGTTGTTGGCGCGCCGTGGGCGAGCCATCTCATCGTCACGGCCCGCACCGGCGGCGCGCAGCGCGACGCCAAAGGCGTGGGCGTGTTCATCGTGCCGAAGGATGCCAAAGGCGTCACCACGCGCGATTACCCGACGGTTGATGGCCGCCGTGCGTCCGAAGTTTACTTCGAAAACGTCACCGTTGGCGCCGACGCCGTGATCGGTGAAGACAGCCTTGGCCTGGTCGAGCAGGTGACCGATGAAGCAATCGCGGCGCTTTGCGCCGAAGCCTGCGGCGCCATGAAAGTCGCCAACGCGCAGACGGTCGACTACGCCAAGACCCGCAAGCAGTTCGGCACGCCGATCGGCAAGTTCCAGGTGCTCCAGCACCGCATGGCCGACATGTTCATCGAGGCCGAGCAGTCGGTGTCCATGACCTACATGGCGACCCTGAAGCTCGACGAAGATGAAGTGGCCCGCAAGAAAGCCGCCTCGGCTGCCAAGGTTCGCATCGGTCAGGCTGGCCGCTTCGTTGGCCAGCAGGCGATCCAGATCCATGGCGGCATGGGCATGACCGATGAGCTTGCTATCGGTCACTACTTCAAGCGCCTGACCATGATCGATTCCGAGCTGGGCAATGTTGATCACCACCTGAAGCGCTACACCGACCTGTCGGCAGCAGACGTTGCTGTCGCCGCCGAGTAATCGCGCTTTTAACGGTTAACGGAGCGGGGCGGTCCAGGAATGGGCCGCCCCGTTTCGCATTCTGCGGGGGGCGGCCCGGAACTTGCAGCATATCGCCACGTATTAACCGGTCAGCACAATTCCAGGGGTATTCTGCCGTGTCATCGCATCTTGAAGGACAACGGACGTGACATTCTCCGGAGGAACGCCGCACGTGCTGCAGGTTCTCGTCGCCGCCCCGACCTATAAGCGAAACGACATGCTGGACGGGCTTTTGCGTAGCCTTTCCGAACTGGACATGCCGCTTGAAGCGAATGTTTCCTTCGTCGTCATCGACAATGACCGCGAAGGCGGCGCCCGCCCCGTTGTGGAGAAATGGCAGCGGGTATTTGCTGCGCCGCTGGCTTATGAGTTGGAAGACGCTCCCGGCGTGACGCATGTGCGCAACCGTGCGCTGCGCCTTGCCGAAGCAGCAGACGTGCTGGTCTTCATCGATGACGATGAATTTGCGCGCAAGGACTGGCTCGCGGCTCTGGTGAAACGTTTCAGGGAAACGGGCGCCGCCGGCGTGTTCGGGCCGGTCCAGCCGGTTTATCCTGAAAAAGCGCCCGCTTGGCTTAAGGAATGGGCCGTTCACGGAACGCCGATCACTGAAGACACGGATCAGGAAAAGCCGGGTGCCACCTGCAACTGTCTGATCGACATGAGCGTCGTCCGGAAAGAAGGGATGGGGTTCGATCCCAAGATGTCTCTCACCGGCGCGGAAGATACGCTGTTCTTCACGCAACTGCTCGACCGGGGATACCGCCTTGTGCAGGCGAAGGACGCCCAAGTCTACGAACACATTCCCGCGGACCGCGCGACTGAAAAGTGGCTCATGCGCCGCTGGTACAGGACCGGCCTTACGGATGCCCTGATCGCGGGGCGCAATATGAAGCCTGCTGCAGCGCGCCTGCGTGGCGGAGTTCATGGGGCCATCCGCTTGCTCGCGGGCGGTATTCTTGCTGGCGGCGCAACATTCCTGACGCTCGGAATGCATCGCCGCGCCATTCTCTCGCGGGCCTATACAGCCAGCCGAGGCCTGGGCATGATCTCATTCGCGCTTGGCAAGAGCTATGAGGAATACGGACGCAAACAGACTGGCGCCTGATCCTTCAGTTCCGTGGTCTGAGCAATGAACCCTATCGGCTAAGGGTTTTGCTTCCAGTAGTGTTCGAGGCTGGAGGCGATGGCCTCGCATTTTTCATAGGTCTCCGGCGGTGCGCCAAACGCAACCATTGCAGAGCCTTCAATTGAGCTTTCCGTTCCTGTCGCCACTGGCCAGCGCGCACCGACAATAAGCGCGTCGCCCAGTGTCGAAAGGTATTCGCCGAATTCGGCCTCTCGGCCATCCCGGAACAGGGGCATCCACAGGATCAGCATTGCCTTCGGCCAGCGCTTGAGTGCCTTGGGCGTCCATAGGGCCAGGGCTTCAATGTCGCGGTGGGTTTCATAGCTCGGGTCCACAAGAACAACCATCTGCTCGCCCGCACGCGGCGCCAGTTTCAGCGCGCCGGAATATCCGTCCGCCTTCTGTATGCGAATGCGATCATCCCCCTTCATCGCTTCGTTCAGTGCAGCGTTTTCCTGGGGATGGAGTTCGAACAAGACCATACGGGCAGACTTGGGCAGCAGTGTCTGCGCCACAGCCGGTGAGCCCGGATAATCCTTCGGGCCTCGCGCGCGAATTAAATCCACCCAGTCGGCGAGTGGTTTGGGGGCTTTGCCATCCATGAAGGCAAGCGCGCCATTGTCGGACTCGCCCCGCTTGCGTGCCTGCGCGCCAGTCAGGTCATATCGTCCGCGTCCGGAATGTGTCTCGGCATAGAAGATAGGCCGAGGGCCGCGCGCGGCGGCCCTGAGCAGCGTGTCGAGAACCGCATGCTTGAGCACATCGGCGCGGTTCCCCGCGTGGTATCCGTGCTGATAGGAAAGCATGCGGTCTCAGTCTTTCTTTAATTTGGTTCTGTTGCGAGCAGACTTGCTGGCTTATTCGCCAGCGAGACTTGCCTTGCGCGTCGCCTCAAACTCGTTGCCCGGATACCAGGTCGGCCAGGTGTCGGAGTTGAGGATACGCAGTCCAACTTCGGTCAGCGCCTGGAGGTCTTCCTGATAGCCGGTGAGGTCCCAGTTCTCGGAGTATTCATCCATTGGCTTATGGTAACGCTCAGCGGTGTAGGCTGCGTTGGCAGCCTTGCCCGCCGCGATGCCGCCTTCAAGCTTGTCTTCGCCTTCGCCTGCGTAGAGCATCGGCACGCCTTTCTTGGCAAGAGAGACGTGGTCGGAGCGGTAGAAGAAGCCAGCTTCCGGTTTGGCGTCCGGAGTGATCACGCGATCTTTGGCAGCCAGAACATCTTTAAGGATATCCTCTAGGTCCGATGCGCCAAAGCCGACAATCGTCATGTCCTTGGTGCGGCCCATGGGCAGGGCGCCATCAATGTTGATGCCGGCGACAACTTTATTGAGCGGAACAACCGGATTGTTGGCGAAGAATTCTGAGCCGAGCAGGCCGGATTCTTCCAGCGTGACAAATGCAAAGAGCGCAGAGCGATCCAGCGGTTGGGCTTTCAGCGCTTCGGCGATCTCAATGATGCCAGCCGTACCGGTCGCGTTGTCGACCGCGCCGTTATAGATCTGGTCTTCATAGAAGTCTTCGCCGGGGGCGCCTTTCTTCATGCCAAGGTGATCCCAGTGCGCCGTGAACAGAACGTATTCGTCAGGTGTTTTCGTGCCGGGCAGCTTTCCGAGCACATTGCGGCTGGTGAGGTTGTCGATGGTCTGATGGATCTCGCCGCGCGCCTTGACGCCCTCGAGCGTCACCGGTTTGAAGCCCGGCGTTTTTGCCGCTTCCTTCATTGCTTCAAAGTCGAGGCCGGCTTTGGCGAACATTTCCTGCGCCACATCGCGCTGCACCCAGCCTTCGAGCATTGCGCGGTCGGCGCCGCCATTGGGGCGTACGAGGTCAGATTGTGCGCCGCTCCAGGAGTTGGCAACAACGTCCCAGCCATAGGCGGCTGGCTCAGTTTCGTGGATCACGATGGCAGCTGTTGCGCCCTGGCGGGCCGCTTCTTCAAACTTGTAGGTCCAGCGGCCATAATAGGTCATGGACTTGCCGTTGAAGAGATTTGCATCGCCGGTGGCGAAGCCGGGATCGTTGACGAGGATCAGCACGGTTTTGCCGGCGTAATCCTGATTGTCATAGTCGTTCCAGCCATATTCCGGGGCGACTGCGCCATAGCCGACAAACACGACATCGGTCGGGTCGAAGGAGATGTGGTCAGTGTCCTGATGCTTGGTCCAGATCACGGCCTGCGTTTTCAGGCCGAGCGAAAGTTCCTCCTGGTCGGGCCAGGTCAACACAAGGCTGGATGTGGCGGGATCGACGGTCTGGTTCACCATCTTCACATCCTGGAACCAGGTGCCGTTGTCGCCCGCTGGCTCAAGGCCGATCCGGGCAAGTTCCGCCGCAATCCAGTCGGCGGCAGCTTCTCCCGTCGAGGTGCCAGGGCCGCGGCCTTCGAACACGTCGTCGGCCAGGGCTTGGACGCGCGCGGCGATGTCTGCGGTGGTGATTTCCGGAACCGTGCCTTCTGGCAGCGGGTAGAGCAGGTCGGCTGCCGGGTTTGCAGGCGCTTCGGGCGCTACGGCCGGAGTTTCCGGGGCGCAGGCAGCCAGTGCGAGCGCAGCTGCCGAAAAGCTGAGATGTCTCAATTTCATGTGAACGGTATCCCCGTCTGGATTCTTGGATGATCCGGTCTCGCACGCTGCAGCCACCGGGGCAAGCAAGTGGGGTGGGCCAGTTGCTGCCGCCGGCCTGTTGCAGTGCGAAATCCACATAGGCACTATGGAACGGATCAGCTCAGCCGCCGTTCATCCGGAACGAATAGGTTGCGGTGGGTATGTGATCAGGATTGGAGACCGTGGCCGTGCAGTTCCCGTTGAACCTGTTCAGGGGTGCCTTTGTGAAGCTTATGACGCTCGTGATGGCGGCGCTGTCTGTGGCTGTGGCGGCCTGTGCAACGCCGGTAACCCAGGGCGCGCTCAGCCCATCCGCGCCAGTCAGTCCGGCCTTCATTCCTGAAAGAAACCAGTTCATCACTCAAGACGGGATGCGACTGGGTCTTACGGTCTGGCCTGCCGAGGGAACAGACGATCCCGAATACGTCGTCATCGGCGTGCACGGCATGAACGACTATGCCGCAACATTCCATATGGCCGCGCCCTACTGGGCGAAGCATGGCGTGACGACCTACGCTTACGACCAGCGCGGCTTCGGGCGCTCCCCGAACAAGGGCATCTGGCCGGAAGAAGAGCTGATGCGCAGAGATCTGCGCACGGCAGTCGATGTTGCGCGCGCGCGTCACCCCAGCGCGATCATTACTGTTGTTGGTGTTTCAATGGGTGGCTCAGTCGCGCTCACGGCCTTCGGATCTGACAATCCCCCCAAGGCCGACCGGTTGATCGTTTCCGGGCCAGGTCTCCGCGGATGGGGGGCGATCAATCCGCTTTACCGCGTTAGCTTGTGGACGACTGCGCATGCAAACCCAGACTGGCTCGTCGTTCCGCCCGCAGGCCTGATCAAGATCGAGCCGTCAGACAACAACGCGATGCTCCGACGCACCTGGTCTGACCCTCATATGACCTACAAGACCCGGATCGATCAGGTCTACGGCCTTGTAACGCTGATGGAGCATGCCAATACGGCCGCCGCTTACCTGAAGCCAAATGTCCCGACACTGATTGCCTATGGCGCCAAAGACATCGTGATCCCTGAGAATGGGGTGCGTCGCGCTGCGAAGATCCTGCCGGTCTTTGTGCGCACCGTATATTATCCCAACGGGTACCACATGTTGCTGCGCGACCTGCAGGCAGAGAAGGTTCATGCCGACTATCTGGCCTTTATGAAGGACCCCGATGCCGCATTGCCCAGTGGTGAAGCATCCTGGCCCTTCGAGAGAGGGTGCCTGCAATGGGCGGCGGCTGAAACGGTAGGCTATACATCCTGCTAGGCTGCGCCAGATGACACCAGCCTTTCTCGACGCCGAGAATGCAATGATCGCCCATGACGGGGCGCGGCTCGGGCTTACGGTCTGGAAGAACGAAGGCGTCGAACCACTTCGGCAGGTCATCGTGGGTATCCACGGCATGAATAACTACGCCGGCGAGTTCCGTCTGGCCGCGCCCGAATGGGCTGCGCAGGGCAGGGTGGTTTACGCCTATGACCAGCGCGGTTTCGGGCGATCTGTAAATCGCGGGCATTGGGCCGGCGAAGAGTTGATGCGCGAAGACCTGCGTACCGCCGTTGGCCTTGCGCGCGACCGGCATCCTGAGGCGGTCGTCAGTGTCGTTGCTATTTCCATGGGGGCGGCCGTTGCGATCACTGCCTTTGCGTCGGATCGGCCACCGGCGGCAGACAGGTTGATCCTCTCCGGTCCGGGGCTGGTAGGTTGGGGCGCGCTCAATCCGGCATATGGCGGTGCTTTGAAGCTGATGATGGCGCTTGGGCCGGGCCTGAAAGTCAGTCCGCCCGCATTCCTGAAGCCAAAGCTCTCGGACAACGGCGCCTTCCTTGCGCTACAGGACGCCGACCCGCTGCACTCCCGCACCAATCGCATTGATCAGCTCCATGGCGCTATCTCGCTAATGGAGAACGCCCACAGTGTGGTTGGGCGCTTGCCGCCCACCGTGGCAGTCCTCGCGGCCTATGGCGCCCATGACAGGGTCGTGCCACCGGCCGGCCCGCGTCGAACATTGAAACAATTTCCCGCCCATGTTCGCACGGTTTACTATCCGCAGGGCTATCATGTGCTTCTGAGCGACAATCAGCGAGACCGGGTGGTGGCGGACTATTCGGCATTCATGGATGCGCCGGCCGCCAGTTTGCCAAGCGGTCTTGGTCCTTGGCCATTTGGTTGAGCCTATTCTCGAGTTAGTCTGTCGGGTGAGCCCTTCAGCATTATTCGCCTGACAAGGCATGTAATTTGCGAACCTCCAAGGCGAATTTGCCTTTCAAGGTGCCGTGGCGTGTCAGTTTGGGACAACATTAATGCGGATGATCTGCTGCAACGGCAGATTAACTGGAAACCGGCAGGCGCATCGCTCGGTTTTGTCGCCGGCACACTGTTGATTCTGGCGCTTTTTCACAATGTGCTACCCAAGTTCTACCCTAACTGGGTTCCGGGCAATTGGCGGCTGTATATGCCTTTGGCGGCCGCCATCGTGTTTGCGTTGGCGCTTGTGCGAACACGGTATTCAAGTCTGACGGCCATTATGGCGGCATGCCTGCGCGCTTCGGCTGTCGGATTGACGGTCCTGCTCATCGTGGAACGTCCTGACTACACTTTGGCGCAAGTTGAGAATGCTGCCCGCGAAGTTGCCTACGTGAACACGGCCTATTTCTTGGCCCTTGCCCTCTCCTTGGTCGCCTGGTTCCGCCCATCGTTCATCGTGCCGACGGCAATATACCTGATCTCGACGCGAATGCTGGTGACGCAGATTTCCGGCCTGGAAATGTCGTTCCTGGACATCCGCTACATGCTGGATATGGCGCTTTACCTGGGTGTGTTCGGATTGATGGCCGTCACGGTTGGCCCTCGTATCCATCCCTGGCTTGGGCATACGGATCGCCAGAACGAGATTGTTGGCGTTGTTTTCGGTCTTCACCTTGCGAACTATTTCTGGTCCGGTTTTGCAAAGGTCGTTGCTGGTCCGACGCCATGGTACTGGATATTCGAGAACCAAACCTACAATCAGATCCCTTATACGATCGAAAGCGGTATCCTGCCGATCGGGCACATCCCGTGGCTCACGGAGCTCGCCTATCAGGTCTTCCGCTTTGTCCATGTGCCGATGAACCTGGTGATCGTGGTCGCACAGCTGTTTGCAATCGTTTGCGTCTTCCGCGTCAGCTGGCTGAAGGTCGCTTCGGTCATGTACGAGCTGCTGCACATTGGTATCTACGTGCTTGGCGGCCTGTTTTTCTGGCCCTGGGTTTGGAACAACATCACCGTCTGGTGGGCTGCGCGGACTTCAAAGGAGGGGCTCAGTTGGCGCACCAAGCTTGCCTGTGTCGCAACCATCTTCCTTGGGGCGCCGGCGCTGCATCTCAATGAAGCTGCATTCCTGGCCTGGTTCGATGTCGCCGATGCCCGGCAGGTCTATTTCGAGGCCGTCACGGAAGATGGTCGCGCCGTGAAGGTTCCCTCGGCCTTCTTCAACAGCCACTCCTATTCGATGTCCCACGCTTACTTCGGTTCCCAGGCAGTGGAAGGGCAGTATGATCACACCATGCTCGCATCTTCAGACTCCGTGGAGCGCAATGAGGCAGACGGGCGCTGCATCTCGCCATCATCGCTGACTGACCGGCTTCCGTTGGAAACCGAAGAGGCGCGCCTGGCGCGGCAGGAGCGCATGCGGCGGTTCATCGTGGCGCACCATGAGAAAATGCTGGCCCGTGAGGATGCATTCGGCAAAGGCAGCTACTATTTTCATGTGCACCACCACCCGAGCAATCCGTTCCTGTACCCTGAATTCAATGCGCTTTCTCTGCATGATGTTGTTGGCTACCAGCAGGTGATCGAATCCAGCTGCCACAAGCTCGTGAAGGGCCACGTCGAAAAGCGGGTGCTGGCGCGGGATACGGAGTACGTCGATGTTCGCTGATCAGGGAACTTTCATCGTTTATGACGGCGAATGCCCGTTTTGCTCCGAATATGTGAAGCTGCTGCGTCTGCGCGATGCTGTGGGCCCGGTACAGCTCATCAGCGCGCGGGAGGATCATCCGGCAGTCCTGTATGCGGTGTCCCAGGGCATCGATTTCGACCAGGAAATGGCGCTGATCATACACGGGGAGATCTATTCCGGCCCCGAATGTATGCACCGCCTCGCGCTGATGAGCACGGGCGCCGGCTTTTTCAACGCCATCATGGCCCGTGTTTTTGCCTCGCGCACGGCGTCTCGCTTGCTGTACCCAGTGCTTCGCATGGGCCGTAACATCACGCTGCGCCTTATGGGGCGGCGGAAGATTGCAGCGACGGAATAGGGCGCCGGCGGCTTGCCGTTACGCAAGTGGTTTCGCCGCGAGGCAGTTGCGTTAGCAATTACAGGCTATTCCACAGCAGGCGCGGCCTTGCGGTGGGCGGCGAATGGACAAATATAAGGGCATCTGCCAATCCTGCAGGTGGCGATTCAGCCCTGATCCACAAGGCCATTTTAAATGTCGACATCTTATCAGACCGCTCTCAACCTTGTCCCGATGGTCGTCGAGCAGACGAGCCGCGGTGAGCGCGCGTTCGACATCTTCTCCCGTCTCCTCAAGGAACGGATCATTTTCGTCACCGGCGGTATCGATGATGGCGTCGCGGCGCTGATCACTTCGCAGCTCCTGTTCCTCGAATCCGAGAACCCGAAGCGCGAAATCGCCATGTATATCAACAGCCCCGGCGGATACGTCTCCTCCGGCCTGGCGATCTACGACACCATGCAATACGTCCGCTGCCCGATCTCGACGGTCTGCATTGGGCAGGCAGCGTCCATGGGGTCGCTGCTTCTGGCGGCAGGTGAGAAGGGGATGCGTATCGCCCTTCCGAACGCCCGTGTCATGCTCCACCAGCCTTCGGGTGGCTATTCCGGCGTTGCGACCGATATCGAGCGCCATGCCGAGGAAATCATCGAACTCAAGCGCCGGCTGAACAACATCTACGTTAAGCATACCGGTCAACCTTACGAAAAAGTCGAGAGAACGCTCGATCGCGACACCTTCCTTACGGCTGAAGAAGCCATGGAGTTCGGGATCGTCGACAAGGTCTATGAACGCCGCACCGCTGAAGACGATAAATAATCCGCGTTCTTTCAAGGTGCGGCCCAGCCCTTGCAGGGCAGGCGAACAACTATATTGTTTAAAAAGGAACCGTACTCCGGTGGGCCTTAAAGCCCATGTTAAACCTTGTACGGCAATGAGGACCGCATGACCAAGCAAACCGGCTCCGGCGATTCGAAGAACACGCTGTATTGTTCCTTCTGCGGGAAGAGCCAGCATGAGGTTAAGAAACTCATTGCCGGCCCAACAGTGTTCATCTGCGACGAATGCGTCGAACTCTGCATGGACATCATTCGCGAGGAAAACAAAACCTCCGCGATCAAGTCCCGCGACGGCGTCCCGACGCCTCAGGAGATTTGCGATGTCCTGGACGATTATGTGATCGGCCAGCGCCACGCGAAGCGCATTCTCTCCGTCGCCGTGCACAACCATTACAAGCGCCTCTCCCATGCCGGCAAGTCCGATGGGGTTGAGCTGTCGAAATCCAACATCCTGCTCGTTGGCCCCACGGGTTGCGGCAAGACGCTGCTCGCGCAGACGCTGGCGCGTATCCTGGATGTGCCCTTCACGATGGCGGACGCCACCACGCTCACCGAAGCTGGCTATGTCGGCGAGGACGTGGAGAACATCGTCCTGAAGCTGCTTCAGGCCGCCGACTATAACGTTGAACGCGCCCAGCGCGGCATCGTCTACATCGACGAGATCGACAAGATCAGCCGCAAGTCGGACAATCCGTCCATCACCCGCGACGTGTCGGGCGAGGGCGTCCAGCAGGCGCTTCTGAAGATCATGGAAGGCACGGTCGCTGCCGTTCCGCCGCAAGGGGGCCGCAAGCACCCGCAGCAGGAATTCCTTCAGGTCGACACGACCAACATTCTCTTCATCTGCGGCGGCGCATTTGCCGGCCTCGAGAAGATCATCGCCGCGCGCGGTGAGAATGCCTCGATCGGCTTCGGCGCCACCATCAAGAGCGGTGAAGAGCGCGGCGTTGGCGCAACGCTCCGCGAAGTGGAGCCGGAAGACCTTCAGAAGTTCGGTCTGATCCCGGAATTCATTGGCCGCCTGCCGGTTCTGGCAACGCTGGAAGATCTCGACGAGAAAGCCCTCATCCAGATCCTCACCCAGCCGAAAAACGCCCTGCTCAAGCAGTACCAGAAGCTGTTCGACATGGAGAGCGTCCAGCTCACCTTCACGCCCGAGGCGCTCACGGCAGTTGCCCGCAAGGCCATTGTCCGGAAAACCGGTGCCCGCGGCCTGCGTTCGATCATGGAAGCGATCCTGCTCGACACGATGTTCGAGCTGCCCAACCTGCGCGGCGTGGAAGAAGTGGTCATCAACGGCGAAGTCGTCGAAGGCAATGCCGAGCCGCTCTACGTCCACGCTACCAAGAACCAGACCGAAGCAGGCTGATCGTCTGTTTTCCTTGAGATTAGTTAGGAAACCCCCGGCCCCTGCGCCGGGGTTTTCTTTTGTCGCATTCCCGGTTTGGGTTTTCGCTTGGGTTGACGCGTAAACTCCGCCAGAATGATAGACCAAGGTGCGCTAGAGGGGGCTCAGGTGTTGGTCAGGTCGATCATTTGCCGTTTTGCGATGGGCGCGGTGGTGCTTTTTGCCGGGGCGCCTCAATTGCCCAGCCAGGTCACGTCGGCACAGGCGATCGAGCGTTACTCGGCGGAATCCCTTTGGCTGTCGCAGGCCGGTCTTTCCATGCAGAATTTCGTCGGGATGCTGGAGCCAATCTTTGATGTGACGATCGCTCTCACCAGCGATGCTCCTAGCGAAGAAAGCTATCAAAGTCAGGCAATCACGGCGATTGAAACGGCGCGCTCGCGCCTCGGGATGATCCATGAAAACGCGGTCTGGATGATTGAGGCGCTGCCAGACCGTCCAGTTACCACCAATCGTTTGGCCTCTGAGCTGATTGGCAAGGTTGGTGATCCCAAGATGCGTGCCGGTGAACTTCGGGGCATGTCCGATGCGATCATCTCAAACTTTGAGGCATCGTTGAGCGGTGATGCCATTGCGCGCGATCAAGGGCTACTTGCGGTGGTTGCGCTTTTGGATGAACTCGCGCTGATCAATGATTTTGTCGTTGAAATCGAAGCGGCTCATGTGGAGGGTGGACATCCCATCATGGTTCACGCGCTGCGGGCGGACAAGGAATCGCTCCGATCAATCGTTCGCGTGCGTCAGTTGGAGTTTACCATGGGGCTGTCAGCTCCGGGGGATGCAGTCGGGCAAGCCACAGCAGCTTTGGTCGAATCCGTCAAAGGGATGCGCACTGAATCTGATCGGGCGGTTCGCGAAATCGCTGCCTACAAGCGGCAGATGGCGGGAAATCCGTATTTCAGCGAGCGTGAAAAGAAACTCCTGAAAGAATATCAGGATACAGAGGAAGTGCGCGCGCGATTTGTTTCCGCCATGGGGTCGGTGATCTATCAGTCCACGCGCCCGGACATCGATCCGGATGCTTTATCTGGCAGCATGGAGAAAGCCTTCGCGCTTGTTCCTTACATGGATCCGGCGCACAGGGAATCTGAGAAATCCCGGGGACGGTCGGCGATGCCGCCGCCGGATACGGGCGCGGCTGAGGGCAGCGCAAATCTCTAGACAGCACTATTCAGGCAGGTGCACGGTTAGGACGTCGATCCTCGGCGGCATCAGGAAGCGCAGCGGCACGCCGACCATGCCGGTCCCCGTTGTCACATAGACCAGCCGCTCCCCGCTGGGGGACTGAAACCGGTGCAGCTCCTTGTCGAACGGTCCGGTAACCGGCAGCACCTTTTGGTAAAGCCCCGGAATGCGAACCTGGCCGCCATGCGTATGTCCGGCCAGCATCAGGTCATAGCGGAAGTCTTCCGGTACAGTCAGCGCCGTATCCGGATTATGTGTCAGCAGCAGAACAGGCACGCCATCTGGCAGGCTGGCGCTGAAGCCGAAATCCTGCTGGCGTTCCCAAAGGTCTGAGGCCCCGGCAACGATTATGCGGTGTCCCGCGATTTCTGTGTCGATGGCGCGGTTGTGTGCCACGCGCGCTCTGGTTTCCTGGAACATCCGCATCAGCGGCTCGGTCAGGTTTTCTCCGGGAAAGCCGACATCATGATTGCCGAGCACAGCGAAGAGCGGCGCATCGAGTGTTGCCAGCGCAGCGAAGTCCTCGGGAATATCCTCCGGCTCCGGATGATAGGTCAGGTCTCCGGCCAGGAACACGGCATCAACACCTTCGGCATTGATCTGCGCCACGATCCGCTCAATCGGCATCGCATTCTTGAAAATGCCAATGTGTGGGTCGCCAAAGAGCGCAATGCGGATGGCAGGGGAGGATGAATTCGCTCCCGGCAGCAGGATCGTTTCGCGGTGCACCGTCAGCAGGCGTGGTTCGGCAAAGCGTGCCCAGGCAAGCGGTAGCGAGAGCAGCAGCGCGCCCATCGCCGCGTAGCGCAGCCATCCGCGGCCGCGCAACGCCACCCAGAGACAAGCAAGCGCAAATGGCCAGAAGGCGTGGGCGCCATAATAGAGCGTCAGCTTGAGAAGTGTCATGCACTCAGCGGTGGCATGGCTTTAAGGCAGAGAAAAGGCCGGCATGCGAACATGCCGGCCTCTGCCCCAGAACTGATACCCCGCGTATCAGTTCTTGTAGTACATGTCGAACTCGACCGGGTGCGGATGGAGTTCGTATTTCATGTTCTCTTCCATCTTCAGTTCGATGTAGGCATCGATCTGATCGTCGTCGAACACGCCGCCTTTCTTGAGGAAGGCGCGGTCCGCGTCGAGCGCGCCGAGAGCTTCACGCAGCGAGCCGCAAACTTGCGGGATCTGCTTGGCTTCTGCCGGCGGCAGGTCGTAGAGGTCCTTGTCCATCGCGTCGCCGGGGTGGATCTTGTTCTCGATGCCGTCGAGGCCCGCCATCAGCAGGGCAGCGAAGGCGAGGTAGGGGTTCGCCATCGGGTCCGGGAAGCGGGTTTCGATACGCTTGGCTTTCGGGTTGGAGCCGAACGGAATGCGGATCGAGGCAGACCGGTTGCGCGACGAGTAGGCCAGCATCACAGGCGCTTCGTAGCCCGGGACCAGACGCTTGTAGGAGTTGGTCGACGGGTTGGTGATCGCGTTCAGGGCCTTGGCGTGCTTGATGATGCCGCCGATGTAGTAGAGGCAGGTCTCGGAGAGGTCTGCATACTTGTCGCCAGCGAACAGCGGCTTGCCATCTCTCCAGATCGACTGGTGAACGTGCATGCCCGAGCCGTTGTCCTTGTACATCGGCTTCGGCATGAAGGTTGCCGTCTTGCCGTAGGAAGCGGCCACCTGGTGGATCACGTATTTGTAGAGCTGCATGCGGTCAGCCATGACCGTCATCGTGGAGAATTTCAGGCCAAGCTCGTGCTGGGCAGGCGCCACCTCGTGGTGGTGCTTTTCCGGTTCAAGGCCGATTTCGCCCATGATGGAGAGCATTTCTCCGCGCATGTCCTGCTCGGAGTCGATCGGCGGAACGGGGAAGTAGCCACCCTTCGGGCCAGGGCGGTGGCCCATGTTGCCGGTCGGGTACATCTTGCCGGTGTTGGCCGGAAGTTCGGTCGAGTCGAAGGCGTAGCCCGTGTTGTGCGGGTCGGTGGACCAGCGTACATCGTCGAACACGAAGAATTCTGCTTCCGGGCCAAAGAAGGCGGTGTCGCCCACGCCGGAAGCGGCGAGGTAGGCCTCAGCTTTCTTGGCGGTCGAGCGCGGGTCGCGATTGTAAGCCTGGCCCGAGATCGGATCGAGAATATCGCAGAAAACGACGAGCGTGGATTGCTGGAAGAAGGGGTCGATAAACGCACCCGTTGCATCCGGCATCAGGAGCATGTCGGACTCGTTGATGGCTTTCCAGCCGGCGATCGAGGAGCCATCAAACATCTGGCCATCTTCGAAGAAGCTGCGGTCCACCATGTCCTTGTGGAAGGTCACGTGTTGCAGCTTACCGCGCGGGTCGGTGAAGCGCAGGTCCACATACTGGACGTCCTGTTCCTTCATAAGCTTGAGAAGATCATCTGCCATTTTTTTTGCCTTCTATGAGGTTTTCTTCGGTGCGGGGTGTTTTGCGGGGCCGGTCGCTTGCTGGTCCCGCAGGGATCGATCAGAGCGCCGAGTCGCCCGTCTCACCTGTGCGGATGCGAACGGCATCGATCACGTCAGAGACGAAAATCTTGCCATCGCCAATCTTGTCGGTGTGCGCTGCTTTCTTGATCGCTTCGACTGCACCTTCGACTGCGCTGTCAGCCAGCACAACTTCGATTTTGAGTTTGGGCAGGAAGTCGACGACGTATTCTGCGCCGCGGTAGAGTTCAGTGTGGCCGCGCTGGCGGCCGAAGCCTTTGGCTTCGATGACGGTCATGCCTTGCAGGCCGATCTCCTGCAGCGCTTCCTTCACATCGTCGAGTTTGAAGGGTTTGATGATCGCTTCGATTTTTTTCATTGCGTGGTTCTCCCCAGCCGCCGGGTTTGATGTCTATTCGTGCGTATGAGGTGTTCCCGCCTGAAGCGATAGGGGGGCTCCACCATTTTGGTCAGGCGCGATTACAAGATTAAAAATTGGGCATCGGTGATTAAACGGTGGGCACTCGGATTTTCACGGAAAAGCAGGAAAATGACGCTAGCGTCACTTTTTGGCGACGCCAGATTGTGCTACGTCGCGTCAACCTTATGAAGTGTGGGGAATGATCGAAATGGCGTTTGGTGATCTTGATATCAATGTTCATCCGGAGCGGAAACGGTCCCGTTTCCAGCCGATCAAGGCGTGGCATCACATGCAGAAGCTGATCGCCAACAAGGAAGACACCGAACAGGTATTCCACATTATCGAAGCGCTGAATGGCCGTTCCTTCGAAAAGAACTTTGCCGCCTTTGTGAAGAGCCCGGAGGGATACCGCCTCCTGAAGGAGCGTACTTATCTGCCGCCAGTCCTGGACGATCATTCCTGGATCAAAGCGCTGCCGGAAGGCACTGTCGGACGCGCCTATGTCGAGTTCATGGAGCGGGAAGGTCTCACCGCCCAGGGCCTCGTTGAGGAGAGCGCCAAGCATCGTGCCGGCGTTGCTGATTACGACGACGACTATCTCTGGTTTGGCAATCGCCTGCGCGACACGCACGATCTCTTTCACGTCCTGTCTGGCTACAACCGTGACGCACTCGGCGAAGCCTCGCTGCTCGCCTTTACCTACAGCCAGAACCCCGGCAATGGCGTTCTGTTCATTGCCTTCATGGGCTGCCGGACGATTGCAAAAAACGCGCCCAAGTCTGCACGAATCATGGATTGTTTCTGGGAGGGTAAGCGCAACGGTGCGGCTGCTCAGAGAATCATGCGTCAGGATATCGTAGAACTCATGAAAGAACCGCTGGAAGCCGCGCGCGAGCGTCTTGGCATCAAGCCGCCGGCCGCCTACCGCCGCGCGCTCGAAATCCTTACGGCCCATGGCTACACCGCTGCCACCCAGCTTGAAGATGCCGGTAAGGCGCCGGCGCAGGCCGCCGCGTGATCTTCCTGATCCGTCACGGCGAAGCCGCCGCCAGCTGGGGTGACCATCCCGATCCTGGCCTCAGCGATCTCGGTAAGGGGCAGGCGGTTGCCGCGGCCGATATTCTCTCACGTGCGGGCGCCGCCCGCGCCGTAACCAGCCCGATGCAGCGCTGCCGTGAAACCGCGCAGCCCTTCGAAGCGCAGGCCGGCCTTGTCGCGCGTGTCATGCCGGAGGTCTCCGAGATTTCGACGCCGGACGGTATTGCCGACCGTGTCTCCTGGCTGCGCGGACTTATGGCTGGCACATGGACTGAAGCCGGGCCGGAATTTGTCGCCTGGCGCCAGCGCATGGCGAATGCTGTGTCGGCATTGCCCGATGGCATGGCCGTCTTTTCGCATTTCGTGGCGATCAATGCGCTGGTCGGCGCGTTGGAAGGGGACGACCGCGTGACGGTCTTCCGTCCGGGCCATTGTTCGGTCACGCGGCTCGAGCGCCGGGGCGGCGTCTTGCGCGTTGCAGAATACGGGAGCGAATCCGCAACCCGCGTGCTATGAGGCCTTCATGGGAAGGCCTATTCTGACACCGCAGGAGATGCTTGCCGCTGAGCAAGCCGTGTTCAACAACGGAACCGACGGGTTCACCCTGATGCAGAGGGCAGGCGAGGCGGTAGCCGAATTTGTCCACGCGCATTGGCCCAATGGGAGCATCCAGGTCCTTTGCGGGCCGGGCGGAAATGGCGGCGATGGGTTCGTTGCGGCGGCCAAGCTCGCTGGTTTCTGGCGCAAGGTCGAAGTCTACTGCACCCATCCGGTCAGCGAGTTGACAGGTGACGCCGCCAAGGCCGCCGCCCTGTGGGAAGGTCCAGTCCACAAGCTCGAAGATGCGCTGAGCACACAGCCCGACCTCATCATCGACGCGCTCTATGGCGCCGGCCTCACACGTCCTCTGGAGGGGCCTGCCGCAATGCTTGCCCTGCGCGGTGGTCGCGTAATATCCGTGGACGTACCATCCGGCGTAGATGGCTATACTGCCCGCCCGCTGGGGCCTGCCTTCCAGGCTGAGGCGACAATCACCTTTGCGGCGCTGCGTCCGGCCCATGTCCTGTTGCCGGGGTCCGCCTTTTCCGGCGCCATAATGGTGGTCGATATTGGCGTGCCTGTGCAGACAAAACTCATGGAGAACTCGCCATTGCTCTGGCATGGCCAGCTGCCTCAGCCAGGCTTTGGTGTCCATAAATACCAGCGCGGCCACCTCAAGGTCGTCAGCGGCGGCCCCTGGAATACGGGCGCGGCGCGCCTCACGGCGCGCGCCGGACTGCGCGCCGGGGCAGGGCTCGTCACCATGCTCTCCCCGCCAGAGGCGGCCGGTGTTCATGCCGCTCACCTCACGGCCATCATGCTCGCCCCCTTTCAGACGGCGGATGATCTTGCCGCCTATGCGGCCCGCTCCACGGCAATGGTCATCGGCCCGGCGGCAGGGCTCAATGAGGCGACGAAACATAACGTCGAAGCCATCCTCAAGAGCCCGGCGCGCGTCCTGCTGGATGCTGACGCGCTCACGGTTTTTGCCGATGATCCGGCGGCCCTGTTCAAACAGCTCCGGCCAACGGACATCATGACCCCGCATGATGGCGAGTTTGCCCGCCTCTTCGGCGACCTGCTCACCACCAGCGACAATAAGGTGGAGGCTGCCCGCGCCGCTGCCGCAAAGGCTGGCTGCATCGTCCTTCTGAAAGGCGCAGACACTGTAATCGCCCAGCCCGATGGCAACGCCGTCGTCAACACGCATGCGACCCGGTGGCTGGCGACAGCAGGTTCAGGCGATGTGCTTGCCGGCATTATCGCGGGCTTCATGGCGCAGGGCGTGGACACGTTCATGGCCGCCGCCATCGGCGCCTGGCTGCATGGAGAGGCAGGCCGCCGCTTCGGCGCAGGCCTTATCGCGGAAGATATTGAGCATGTGCTGCCCGATATCCTCGGTGCGCTACATGGCGAGACGGATTAGGCCTCGTCAGATCGGCCGCGCCATCAGGCGCGCGCCGGGGCCATAGATGTCGAGGATGCGCTGCAGCTTTGCCGGGCTGACAGCGGTGTAAGGCACATACCCCATCTTGTCCCAATAGCTGCCTGACTGGCCCACCGCGACCAGGCTCACGGCATCAAAGCCCATCCGGTCGGCCTGCGCGTAGGCGTCCTCCAGCATGGCGCGGGCAAGGCCCGATCCGCGTGCCTCTGGCAGCAGTGCCATGTCGTGGATGTAGAAGCAGTCGGGATCCGGCAATGTCTCGGGGAAATTTTCATTGTTCACCGGCGTATCGCCCAGCTTCCAGGGGAAGCACACCAGATAGCCGACCGTTCGGTCCGCCATGAGTGCCACCCGGAAATGCTCGCCAAACCGCGCCAGCCGATCCGCGAAGACGGCTGGCGTCTCCAGCAGGTCGGGTGTGAAAGCTTCGGCCTGCACCTTCACGACCGAGGCGAGATGTGCGCCCGTCATAGGCACAATGCGGAATGTGGTGTCAGTCTGCATGGGAAAAGCCGCGATGAGGAGGGAGGTCTGCTGCCCATATGGCCATCAGGTCTTTTCTCGCCAATCACATCAAGCAGTGGATTCATAGCGACAGAAGCGCCCAAAGTCCGTTGCGGCTGGCCGCGGCCTCGCGTAGGAAGCCCCCACACGCGGATGTGGCGGAATTGGTAGACGCACTGGATTTAGGTTCCAGCGCCGCAAGGTGTGAAGGTTCGAGTCCTTTCATCCGCACCACGGACGGCCTTTCCGTTACGTCATATTCAGGCACTGCATATCCCGCGAAGCTAGCGTGGACAGGGCCTTGTGGCTGTGACATAAGCCGCCGCTTCAGGCAGGATAAGCAGGCTCCGGGCGCGCATGACGGCGTGTGCCGCGCCGCCCAAATAGACGGAAGAATGTCTCATGGAAGTGACACAGACCAAGGCAGAAGGTCTTAGCCGCACCTTTACGATCAAGGTGCCGGCCAGCGAGCTGCAGGCTAAGCTCGATGCCCGCATCGAAGAGGTCCGCCCCCAGATGCGCCTCAAGGGCTTCCGCCCTGGCAAGGTGCCGGCGGCTCACGTGCGCAAGATGTATGGCCGCGACCTGATGGGCGAAGTCATCGACAAGCTGGTCAATGAGACGAACCAGAAGGCTCTTGAAGACAATTCGCTGCGCCCCGCTGGCCAGCCGAACGTCAAGATGGAAGCCGACATCGAGAAAGTCGTCGCCGGCCAGGAAGACCTTGCTTACGACATGCATGTCGACGTGATGCCGGAATTCACCCCGGTGGACGTTGCCACGCTTACGATCGAGCGTCCGGTTGCCGAGATCGCCGACGAGCAGATCGACGAAGCCCTCAAGCGCATCGCTGAGCAGAACACGAAATTCGAAGCCCGCGCCGAAGGCGAAGCTTCTGTCGACGGCGACGCCGTGATCGTCGACTTCGTCGGCAAGATCGACGGCGAAGCCTTCGACGGCGGCACTGCTGAGCAGCAGGCTGTCGTCCTCGGCTCCAACCGCTTCATCCCCGGCTTTGAGGAGCAACTCGTCGGCGTGAAAGCTGGCGACGAGAAAGAGCTGACCGTTTCCTTCCCGGAAGACTACCCGTCGGCTGAGCTGGCAGGCAAAGCCGCTGTATTCGAAACCAAGGTTCACGAAGTCCGCGCCCCGCAAACGCCGGAAATCGATGACGAATTCGCCAAAGGCCTAGGCCTGGAAAGCGCCGAGCAGCTCCGTGGCCTGGTGAAAGACCAGCTCGCTGGTGAGCACACCGCCGCTTCCCGCTCCAAAGCCAAGCGCGACCTGCTCGACAAGCTCGACGCAGCTCACGACTTCGACCTGCCGCCTGGCATGGTCAATCAGGAGTTCGAGCAGATCTGGGGTCAGCTCCAGCGCGAGATGGATGCCGGCCGCGTTTCCGATGAGGAAAAAGCGAAACCCGAAGACCAGCTGAAAGAAGAGTATCGCAAGATCGCAGAGCGCCGCGTGCGTCTCGGTCTCGTGCTGGCTGAAGTCGGCCGTCTGGCAGACGTGCGCATCTCCGAAGCTGAAGTGAACCAGGCCCTCATCCGCGAAGCCCGCCAGTATCCGGGGCAGGAACGTGAAGTCGTCCAGTTCTTCCAGAAGAATCCGGCTGCCATGGCCCAGCTGCGCGCTCCGATCTATGAGGACAAGGTCGTCGACTACATCCTCGAAACGGCAAAGGTTGAGGATAAAACTGTCAGCCGCGACGAGCTGTTCAAAGAAGACGAAGAATAAGTTCAACCCTTACAGGGTATTGCAAGCCGGCCGGTCGAAAGACCGGCCGGTTTTGTTTTGCACGGGGTTCTTTCCGTTCGGTCATTTTGGTAAATTGCTGTTAACCGGCTTCGGCGAGGTTGCCGGTATATTTTGAGCGGGATTCTATTAACCTATGAGCGTGCAGAGCCTTCGGCCCCAACTCACCCAGCAGGACATTCACCGGCTGATGAAAGGCGAGTCGCCCGAGCAGCGCGCGTCGGTGGCGCATCGCCTCTGCCGCCGTATCGGCCTTGATGTGCTCAGCGACAGCGAGAAGCAGTACGCGCAGGAAATCATCAAGATCCTCGCCGCGGACGCTGCAGACCTCGTTCGGCGCACGCTGGCCGTTACCCTGCGCTCATCGCCGCTTATCCCGCGTGAGATCGCGCTGAAGCTTGCAAGGGACATCGAAGCCGTTGCCATCCCGATCCTCGAAGAGTCGCCCTCCTTCACGGAGGATGACCTCGTTGAGCTGGTCCTTTCCGTCACCGCAGCCAAGCAGGCGGCCATTGCCGGCCGTGACGGCCTGTCCATCACAATCTCGGAGATTGTCTCCGAGCATGGCTCTGTCGAGGCTGTCCGCGCCCTCGCCAACAACCAGACCGCCGAGCTGAGTGACAAGGCCTTCGGCGATACCATCGCTCGGTTTGGTAGCGACGAGATCATTCAGGCCGGCCTCATCCGGCGCGACTTCATTCCCGTGCATATCGCGGAGAAGATGGTCTCCCTCGTTTCCGGCCAACTGTTCGACATGCTGGTCAACCGTCACGAGCTGCCGGCCCAGCTGGCGATCGACCTGGCCGCCAGCTCCCGTGAACGGGCGACGATCGACCTGGTAGAGCAGGCGGGCCGCTCCCACGATTTGCCGCGGTTCGTGTCGCAGCTGAACCTCAATGGCCGCCTGTCGCACTCGCTCATCATGCGCGCTCTTTGCTGCGGCCAGATGCCGTTTGTGGAGCATTCCCTGTCGGAGCTGTCAGGCGTCGCCCACCAGCGCGTCTGGCTGATGATCCACGATGCCGGCCCGCTCGGCCTTCAGGCGGTGTTCGATCATGCGGGCCTGCCACGCAAGCTGCTCCCGGCCTTCAAGGCAGCGGTCAATGTGTACCATGAGACCGAGCATGACGGCGGCCCGAACGACCGCGCGCGTTTCCGTGCCCGGATGATCGAGCGCGTGCTGACGCAGTTCCAGGCGATCCCGAAGGACGATCTGGACTATCTGCTCGACAAGCTGGATTTCTATTCCGAAATGGCTGCCCGCGAAGAGGCTGCTGCCAGCGGTACCGGAACCGACGCGGCTTAAGCGTCCGTACGCGGAGCAACTGCTCCGGCAATGCCTGTTTCTTCAAGGAAGGTGCCGTCACGCCAATTGGCGTTATCGGCCACCACGAGGATGCCCGATTCCCGCGCGACCATCACGATTTCCTGAAGGTCGGGCGAGGCTTCCAGCTCGTCAGCGTCCACGCGGATCGTGTCGATCATCAGGCGCAGGCCCTCGGTGAGCGGCGTGTGCCAGGAGCGGCGCATGTCGATGCCGACGCGGAAGCCAGCCTTGCGCAGGCGCGCCACGCGGCTGGCGCAATCCACAGTTTCGGCGGCAAAGGCCGTGTCGGGGAACATCAGGCAGAATTCCTGCTGGCACATGCTCGTGCGGCGGATGGCGGCGTCGCAGGCAACAGCCGTGTTCGCATTCGACAGCGCGGCCATCGGGGCAGGCACAAGGATCGGGCGTCCGATGCTCATGTCTTCCCACGCGGCTGAGGCGATCCGGCTGAGGCGATCGGCCAGCCATTTGGCGGCGTCGGCTTCTGGCGCTTTCAGACCGGCGGGGCCAAAGCTCACGCGCTCTTCAAACTCGATGGCTTCTTCCGCGGCCATGCCCAGCATGTCGCCCGCGAGCAGGTGCACCACCGGCACGAACCGGAGATGGTTCTGCTGGCTGCGCAAGGTCGTGGTCGGTGTATTCAGGCTGGTCACGCGAAGATTCCTCAAGAACAGTTTCTGGCTATTGCCTTCCCTAACGGAGCAAGCTGAACATCACGCGGAAGAGACCCGGCGAATTTTCCGGAAATTGGACATAAAGAGGCAAAAATGAACGCCCAGACACCGCCTGAAGCCAAGCTGTCAGCGACAATTCTTCTTTTGAGAGAAGGGGTTAACGCGCCTGAGGTGCTGATGGTGAAACGCCATTACCAGATCGACTTTGCCGCTGGCGCGCTGGTGTTTCCGGGCGGAAAAGCTGCCAAGGGCGACACCGATCCGGGCTGGGACGCCTATACCGACGGTGATTTCGGCCCCATTCAGCAAGACGCGCGCATCGCCGCCATTCGTGAAGCCTATGAAGAGTCCGGCATCGTGCTGGCGCGCCATCGCTCCGCGCGTGGGCCCGGCGCCCCGCTCGTAAGCGCAGAGATTGCCGACAAGCTCGCGCCCTTCCGCGCGGCGAGCGATCGCGGCGAAGTTCAGTTCCTCGATCTCATCCGGGAGCATGACCTGGCGCTGGCGCTCGATGGCCTGGTTCATTTCGGCCACTGGATCACGCCGGTCATGATGCCCAAGCGTTTCGATACCCATTTCTATATTGCTCCGGCGCCGGATGGTCAGATCGCCGCGCATGACGGGCGTGAAACCACCGATGCCGTCTGGCTCTCGGCCACTGAGGCGCTGGAACAGGAAAAGGCCGGCAAGGCCACCATCATCTTCCCGACACGGATGAACCTCGTGAAGCTTGCCCATGCAACATCCATGGAAGATGCAAACCGCCGTTTCGCCAGCGAGCCTGTGGTCACGGTCCTGCCAAAGCCCAGCAAGACGGAAAGCGGTGAGCCCTGCCTGCTTATCCCGGAAGAAGCCGGTTACGGGCAGACCGTCGAATTGCTCTCGAACGTAAAGGTCTAGTCGCTAGCTCGCGTTAGCGAGCTTCAGCGTCACGCGGTCTTCCAGCGCTTCGCATACGGCGTCCGCCACTGACTCGCTGCCTTCGCCCTGCGGGCCGGCGGCGACGGCTGCGCGGCAGGCTTCGATGTGCAGGTTGATCAGCGCAGCATTCTCGCCGGGGCGTGTGCCGCTCAACAGGGTGCAGAGCGAGCCACACAGGCGCGACACCGCCGGAAAGCCATAGGAGGGCGCTGCGCCGCGAATATTGTGGGCGCAGGTGTAGAGGCTGCGATAATCGTCGGCGCTCGCCTGCGGTTTCTGCGCCACGCGCCAGGCGTCGCGCATCTTCTCAAGGTCGTTGCGCATCCAGCCTTCGAATTCTTCGGTCAGCGCGTCGAGCGCTTCCTCGGCCTGCGTTTCCATGTCTGCCGGGGCTTCCGGCTCAAGGTCTTCGGCTTCGGAAACGTCTTCGAGGGTGAGGTCTTCGTCAAAGTCGTCGAAGGATTCGGCAAAGGCGTCTGCCTCGGGCGCCGTTTCCAGTTCTGGCTCGAATTCCGCTGCCATCTCAGGTTCGGGCAGGGGATAGCTTGCCTGCGCGCCGGATGCCTTGATCACCCGCGAAATGTCGGGTGTGACCACCGCCTGTGCCGGCTTGCGTCCGCTTTTGCCTGTATCAAGAACCTTGAGAAACTTGCCCAGCATCACACACCCCCAGTTTCTGAGCGTGTGAGGTTAACCAAAAACCTTTAACATTCGGCTGACGCAACGCCTTGAAATCGCCCTAGAAAGCGAACTGTTCCCGCAAAATCCGCTCGTCCAGCGCGTGGCCGGGGTCAAACAGCACTTTCAGCGTCCGTGACGGGTCGGTCTCCACCGTCACCTTCGCAATCTCGCGCACTTCTTCGTTGTCTGCAGCGGCGGAAACCGGGCGCCGGTCGGGATGGATCACTTCGATGTCCACCCGCGCTTCGGCCTTCAGCAGCGCGCCGCGCCAGCGCCGGGGGCGAAACGCGCTTACCGGCGTCAGCGCCAGCAGCTTCGCCCCGATCGGCAGGATCGGGCCATGGGCGGACAGGTTGTAAGCGGTCGAGCCGGCCGGTGTCGCCACCATCAGCCCGTCGCAGACCAGCTCCTCCATCCGCACCCGGCCATCCACGATGATCTTCAGCCGGGCCGACTGCGCCGTCTGGCGCAGCAGCGAAACCTCATTGATCGCCATCGCCCGGTGAATCTTGCCCGACAGGTCGGTTGCCTGCATCCGCAGCGGAGAAAGCGTCGCGCGTTCAGCTGCCTCGATGCGCTCCATCAGCCCGTCGGGGCGGTAATCGTTCATCAGGAAGCCGACCGTGCCCAGATGCATCCCGTAGACCGGCTTGCCATCATCAAAGCGCCGCCGCAGCGTATCCAGCATCGCCCCGTCGCCGCCCAGGGCGACGATCACTTCGGCGTCTTCTTCCGAATAATGGCCATACCGGTCCCGCAGCAGCGGCAGCACCTGCTGCGCCTCCGGGCGTTTTGAAGCGTAGAATGCAAGGCGCGGCGAGTTCATGCGGCGGCATGTGGGAATGTTTTGCCTCACCCGTCAAGGCGAGGGGTGAAACGCCGCAGCAGCAGGTTCCCTCGCGGCAAAGCGTGACGCGGGCGTCATCTGAATCTGGCGCAGGGGCGAAAACTCGTTTACTTTTGCTGGAGGAAACGCACCACAAATCACCAGAAACGCATCTTGGGAGGCAAGATCATGGCCGACGGCGCAGGCAAAATCGACATCCGCAACTCTGTCAGCGAAGCAGAATGGAAAGCGCGCGTGGACCTTGCTGCGCTTTACCGTCTGACGGCCCTCTATGGCTGGGACGACATGATCTTCACCCACATCTCCCACCGGGTGCCTGGCCCAGATCACCACTTCCTTATCAATCCCTACGGCTATTTCTTCGAGGAAATCACGGCCTCCTCGCTGGTGAAGGTCGATCTGGATGGAAACGTCGTCCAGGAAACCGACTCGATGATCAATCCGGCCGGCTTCACCATCCACTCGGCCATCCATGCGGCCCGTGAAGATGCCCATGTCGTGATGCACCTGCACACCGATCAGGGCGTGGCTGTCTCCTCGCAGAAGGAAGGCCTCCTGCCGATCAGCCAGACCGCGATGATCGTGCGCGAAGACGTGGCCTATCACGACTATGAAGGCGTTGCCCTCGACCTCGACGAGCGTGAGCGTCTGGTGCGCGATCTCGGTCCGCAGAAACATTCGATGCTGCTGCGCAACCACGGCACGCTCACCTGCGGTGCGAACGCCGCGATCACCTTTTCCCGCATGTTCTTCCTGGAGCGCGCCTGCATGATGCAGATCATGGCGCTTTCGGCTGGCCGCGACGGTGTTCTGGAGTGCGACGAAGCGCTTCAGGAGAAGGTGGCCGGGCAGGGCGGAATGACCGCGCACAGCAGCGGAATGTCCGTGCTGACCGACCGTCTGGTGTGGCCGGCGCTGCTGCGCAAGCTGGACCGGCAGCTGCCCGGTTATGCCGCATAGGTAATTTTACGGGTTCGACTACATAGGCGGGCGGAATAATCGTCCGGTAACTTGGTCACTGCACGATAAAAGTCGAAGAAAGTTCAGAGCATCGCCATGAAGCATCTCAAAGCCTTCGAAGACGCCCTCGGCGCCATTCACAGCGAAGGACGGTATCGGGTCTTTATCGACCTTCATCGTCACAAGGGGCGTTTTCCGAAAGCCACCGCCCGGTTCGAGGATGGTGAGCGGGAAGTCACCATCTGGTGCTCGAACGACTATCTCGGCATGGGTCAGGATGATGATGTCATCAATTCCATGCACGAAGCCATCGACAGCTTCGGCGCAGGGTCGGGCGGCACACGCAACATCTCCGGCACCACCCGCTTCCACGTTGATCTTGAGCGCGAGCTGGCAGACCTGCACGGCAAGGAAGCGTCGCTGCTGTTCACGTCCGGCTATGTCTCGAACGACGCGACCCTGTCGACTCTCGGCAAGATCCTGCCGAATCTCATCATCTACTCTGATGCGCTCAACCACGCCTCGATGATCGAGGGCATCCGGCGCTCCGGCGCCGAATACCGTGTCTTCCGCCATAATGACGTGGACCATCTGCGCGCCCTGCTCGAGAATGATGATGCAGACCGTACCAAGCTGATTGCCTTCGAAAGCGTCTATTCGATGGATGGCGATTTCGGCCGGATGCAGGAAATCTGCGACCTTGCCGAAGAATTCAACGCGCTGACCTATCTCGACGAAGTCCACGCTGTCGGCCTCTACGGCCAGCAGGGCGCCGGTGTCGCCGAAATGCTTGGCCTGGGTGACCGGATCGACATCATCGAAGGCACGCTGGCCAAGGGCTATGGCGTGATGGGCGGCTATATCGCCAGCCACGCCACCGTGGTTGATGCCATTCGCTCAATGGCCTCCGGTTTCATTTTCAGCACCTCCACCTGTCCTGTCATGGCGGCTGGCGCCCTCGCCAGCATCCGCAAGCTGCGCGCCGATGAGGGGCGTCGCCTGCGGGCTGTCCACCAGGCCAAGGCACTGGAACTGAAGCAGAAATTCCGTGATGCCGGTCTGCCGGTGATGGATTCCCCGTCGCACATCGTTCCGCTGCTCGTGGGCGATCCGGAACGCTGCAAGGCGCTGTCCGACACGCTGCTCTTCGATTTCGGCATCTACGTCCAGCCGATCAACTACCCCACCGTTCCGCGTGGTACAGAGCGCCTGCGCTTCACGCCCAGCCCGGTGCACGATGAAGCGATGATGGACGAGCTTGTGGCCGCGATCCTGGCCGTCTGGAAACAGCTCGGCCTCGACAAGGCTGCCTGAGGGCGCTGACCGTTCTCAAATATGACAGGGAATGGCCCGGTTCTGCCGGGCCTTTTCTTTTCCGGCGTCAGCGTTTCTTGCCGAGGCCGATCTGCTTGGCGTGCTTGGAGCGTAGCTTGGCATAGTTGGGCGCAACCATGGGATAGTCGGCTGGCAGGCCCCATTTCGCGCGGTATTCTTCTGGCGTCAGGTCATAGCGCGTCCGCAGGTAGCGCTTCAGCATCTTCAGCTTCGCGCCGTCTTCCAGGCAGATCAGGTATTCCGGGGTCACTGATTTGTTGATGGCGACGGCTGGCTCAGGTTTTTCCGCCGGGGCTGCGGCCTCGCCGGTCAGTCCGGTGATGGTCGAATGGATAGTCTTGATGAGCGCGGGCAGGTCTGTCGAATGAACTGTATTGTTCGCCACATAGGACGAGACAATTTCTACAGTCATTCCCAATGGATCTAGTTCTTCTTGTTCAGTCATCACCCACCCCACGCATCCTGTATTTGTTACTACGATTCTCGCAATTCTTAGCTTGTCTAAGTATAATCGTGCGGGCTCGTAAAGTATCCGCAGTTGTTTTTCGTCGCGGCGGCGAGAATTCTTCCATTCTAGTTGAAATCGGCATGGACTTCGAGTCGCGGTTGCCCACGCCTTCGGCACGGCGTAAACAGCGCCTGACCGTAGCAAAGGAGGCTCCCATGGCAGATTCGGCACATGTACCGGAAACACTGGCTGGAGGTTTCTTCTCGGCGGGCCTTGCCGAGCGCGATCCCGAACTGGCAGCCGCCGTTGCCAAGGAAGCTACGCGCCAGCAGTACCAGATCGAGCTGATTGCTTCGGAAAACATCGTCTCGCGCGCCGTTCTTGAGGCGCAGGGCTCGATCCTCACCAACAAGTATGCCGAAGGCTATCCGGGCAAGCGCTACTATGGCGGCTGCGAATTCGTCGATATTGCCGAGGAGCTCGCCATCGAGCGTGCCAAGAAGCTGTTCAATTGCGGCTTCGTCAACGTGCAGCCCAATTCCGGCAGCCAGGCCAACCAGGGCGTGTTCAGCGCGCTTCTGAAGCCGGGCGATACCATCCTCGGCATGAGCCTCGCGGCAGGCGGCCACCTCACTCATGGCGCCAAACCCAACCAGTCGGGCAAATGGTTCAATGCCGTCCAGTATGGCGTGCGCCCGGATGATCACCTGGTCGATTTCGACGAAGTCGAGCGTCTCGCCCGTGCCCATCGCCCGCAGATGATCATCGCCGGCGGCTCGGCCTACCCACGCCAGCTTGATTTCAAACGTTTCCGCGAGATCGCCGATGATGTCGGCGCTATCTTCCTGGTCGACATGGCCCACTTCGCGGGCCTCGTCGCCGGTGGGGCCCATCCCAATCCGCTGGAATATGCCCACGTTGCCACTACAACGACCCACAAGACCCTGCGCGGCCCGCGCGGTGGCATGATCCTCACCAATGACGAGGCCATTGCCAAAAAGGTCAACTCGGCAATCTTCCCCGGTATTCAGGGCGGCCCGCTGATGCATGTCATCGCCGGCAAGGCCGTGGCCTTTGGCGAGGCGCTGATGCCGGAGTTTTCCGATTACGCCGCCCAGGTCGTCTCCAACGCCCGCGCAATGTCTGCCGCCTGCCTTTCGGCCGGTCTCGATGTCGTCTCCGGTGGCACCGATACCCACCTCGCGCTGATCGACCTGCGCCCGAAAGGCGTTACGGGCCGCGATGCGGAGGCTGCACTCGAGCGTGCCTACATCACCTGCAACAAGAACGGCATCCCGTTCGATCCCGCGCCGCCGACCGTCACCTCAGGCATCCGCGTCGGCTCGCCCGCCGGCACCACGCGCGGCTTCCGCGAAGATGAATTCATCCAGATCGGCACGTGGATCGGCGAGATCGTCGATGCCCTCGCCAGCGGCAACAGCGAGGCTGTGGAAGCCCGCATCCGCGAAGAGGTGAAAGTGCTCACCGCACGCTTCCCGATCTATGAGGGGCTGGGGGCCTGATCCGTCTTGCGCTGTCCATTCTGCGGTTCTGAAAACACTTCCGTAAAGGACAGCCGGGCGGCTGAAGACGATACAGCTGTGCGCCGCCGGCGCGTCTGCGAAAGCTGCGGCGCCCGCTTCACCACATTCGAGCGCGTGCAATTGCGCGAGATCACTGTTGTGAAGCGCGATGGCAAGCGCACCCTGTTCGACCGGGAAAAGCTCCAGCGGTCCATCCTCATCGCCCTGCGCAAGCGTCCCGTGGACCGCGAGCGCATCGACCAGATGGTATCCGGCATCGTCCGCAAGCTGGAAAGCGGCGGCGAAACGGAAGTGGAATCCTCTGAGGTCGGCGAGCTGGTGATGGAAGCGCTCAAGCGCGTCGATCCGGTCGGCTATGTCCGCTATGCGTCGGTCTACAAGGATTTCAAAGACCCGAGCGATTTCGCCCAGTTCATTGAAAAAGCCGCGCTCGAAGACGAAGACGAAGACGACGCGGGCGGAAAATGAAAAACCTCCGCATCACCCTGAAGATTGCGTCTTCTCTGGATGGGCGCATCGCCCTGTCCGATGGGACGAGCCAGTGGATCACCTCAAGCGACAGCCGCGCCCGCGGCCACCGGATGCGCGCCGAGAATGACGCGATCATGGTCGGCGTCGGCACCGTCCTGGCCGACGATCCGCTACTGACAGCGCGCACCGTGCCGCTCCCGGCCCGGCAGCCCGTGCGCATCGTGGCGGACTCCCAGGGCCGCATGCCGCTCAGCTCCCGCCTCGTTCAGTCGGCGGACCTTGGCCGCGTCGTCGCTGTCACTTCGCGGGAGGGCAGCGATACGCTGGCCGGCGCAGGCGTCGATGTCTGGCGCTGCGGCAACGGTGTGCGCATGGACATCCGCGAATTTGTCCGCCGCGCCGAGGCGGAAGGGCTGCGCACGCTGCTGATCGAAGGCGGCAGCACGCTGGCGGCCAGCTTCATCCGCGCCGGCCTGGTCGACGAGATCGCCTGGTTCCGCGCGCCCATTCTCATCGGCGGGGAAGGCCTTCCCGCCCTCGGCGCCCTCGGCCTGTCAGACCTGAAATCTGCGACCCGCTGGCGCCCTGTCGCGACGGAACGGATTGGGGATGATGTCCTCGATACTTATGTTCGGTCTGAGCAATAGGCCCAAGGATAAGAACAATGTTTACTGGCCTCGTCACCGATGTCGGCACTGTCCGCAAGGCAGAGCACCGCAACGGCCTTACCCGTTTTGAAGTCGAGAGCGGGTTTCCGCTCGCGCAGATCGCCATGGGCGCGTCCATCCTCCATTCCGGCGTCTGCCTGACGGTGGTGGACATGGGGCAGGGCGAACGCGGTGCCTGGTTCGCCGTGGAGGCTGTGCCCGAAACCCTCTCCAAAACCATCCTTGGCGGATGGGAGCAGGGCACGGCCGTCAATCTCGAACAGAGCCTCAAGCTCGGCGATGAACTCGGCGGCCATTTCGTCTTCGGCCATGTCGATGGCGTCGGCGAAATCGTCAGCATCGAGCCGGAAGGCCAGAGCTTCCGCGTCACCATTCGCCCACCTGCCGTCATTGCGCGCTACTTCGCCACCAAGGGCTCGGCTGCCGTTGATGGCGTCTCGCTCACGGTCGCCGCCGCGCTGCCGAATGGCGACTTCCAGGTCGCCATCATCCCGCACACCTGGCAGGTCACGACACTCGGCCAGAAAAAGCCGGGAGACCGCGTCAATCTCGAAATCGACATGCTGGCCCGCTACGTCGCCCGCATGGTCGGCGCGGACGCGCCGGAAGGGAGCCAACCAAAATGAGCAGCGAGTTCAGCGCCGCCATCTCCTCTATTGAGGACATCATCGAAGACGCCCGCAACGGGCGCATGTTCATCCTGATCGATGCCGAAGACCGTGAGAATGAGGGCGACCTCATCATCCCGGCAAACTTCGCCACGCCCGAAGCGGTGAACTTCATGGCCAAGCATGGCCGCGGTCTCATCTGCCTGGCCATGACGCAGGAGCGGGCCCACACGCTGCAGCTCGACATGATGACCCGCAACAACCGCGAAAGTATGGGCACGGCGTTCACCGTCTCCATCGAGGCGAAAGAGGGCGTCACCACCGGCATCTCCGCACATGACCGTGCCCGGACGATCGCCGTCGCCATCGACCCGACGCTGGACCATGACGACATCGTCACCCCCGGTCACATCTTCCCGCTGATCGCCAAGGAAGGCGGCACGCTCGTCCGCGCCGGCCACACCGAAGCGGCGGTGGATATCTCCCGCCTCGCGGGCCTCAATCCGGCGGGCGTCATCTGCGAGATCATGAACGATGACGGCACCATGGCCCGCCTGCCGGAACTGGTCGCCTTCGCCCAGCTCCACAATCTCCGTATCGGCACGATTGCGGATCTGATCGCCTGGCGCCGCCAGAACGACCGCTTCCTGGAACGCCGCATCGAGGCCCCGCTGGAATCCGATCACGGTACCGGCTTCCGCACGGTCTGTTTCCGCAACGCTTTGGACAATTCCGAGCATATCGCCATCGTCCATGGCGAGATCACGCCGGACGCCACCACGCTCGTCCGCGTCCACCGGACGGACATCCTGGCAGACATCCTTGGCGAGAAAGGCCCGCGTTCGGGCCTTGTCGGCAGCGCTATGCGCCTCATCGCCTCTGCGCCCGAGCCGGGCGTGATTGTCTTCGTCAACACAATGCAGCCGGGCTCCATCGCGGAGCGTCTCGGCCTGAAATCCGCGGCCCCGCGCGATCCGTCCACTCCCTTGCGGGAATACGGTGTCGGGGCTCAGATCCTGCGCGAACTCGGCGTCCGACGCATGGTATACCTGTCCGATACGCAGCCCACCCGCTTGGCAGGGCTTGACGGATACGGTCTGACAATAGAGGGCTGGCGCCGCCTGAACGAGGAGAACACCTGATGGCCGACCGCGTCCTCATCGCGATTTCGCGCTATTACAAGCATATCAGTGACGAGCTGGAGGCCGGCGCGCTTGAAGCGCTTGAGGCTGCTGGCGCGAAAGTCACGGTTATGGAAGTTCCGGGCGCCTTCGAAATCCCGGGCCTGATCGCCATGGCGGCCGATTCCGGGCGTTTTGACGGCGCTGTGGCCCTCGGCTGTGTCATTCGTGGCGAAACTTCGCACTATGATTATGTCTGCGGCGAGAGCGCGCGCGGTCTGATGGACCTCATCGTCCAGCGCCGCCAGGCCATCGGCTACGGCATTCTCACGGTCGAAAACGAGCAACAGGCGCTCGCACGCGCCGATCGCAAGCAGAAAAACAAGGGCGCCGAAGCGGCCAATGCCTGCCTTGCGATGATCAAATTCCGCAAAGAGCTGATCCGATAATGACCCAGAAGATGCCTTTTGACGTAACCCGTGCGCGCCGTGCAGGTGCGCGCCTTGCGGCTGTGCAGGCACTTTACGAAATGGAGCAGACGGAGAAATCCGCCCGCGCCACCATCCGTGAATTCATGGAAGACCGTCTGGGTTTCGGCCCGGACGGTTTGCCCGTGGAAGAGGCGGACCCGGACCTTTTCAAATCCATCGTCAATGCCGTGGTCGAGCATCAGGCGAAGATAGACACCGCCATTCTCGCGCGTCTCGCCAAGGGCTGGAAACTTACCCGCCTCGACGCCACCATGCGCGCCCTCCTGCGCGCCGGCGCGGCTGAATTCATTCAGCATCAGGAACTCTCCGACGCAGTGATCCTCGACGAATACGTCTCCCTCGCCCACGACTTCTTCGAAGAAGCCGACGCGAAGTTCGCCAACGCCGTCCTTCAGAATGTCGGTCACGACCTGCGCGCCTAGCGTTTCCCATCCTCCAGACCCAACGCTCATCCTGAGCGAAGTCGAAGGATGGCCCCCAGAGCTGTCCCAAACCCCCTCCACCGTCACCCCGGAATTTGCGCCGCAAATATCCGGGGCCCAGAAACGTGGCTGCGGCGGGTTCCCGGACAAGCGCGTGCTGCGCTTTCCGGGATGACGAAACTGAGGCGTTCCTGCAAACCCCTCCGCACACGTCACCCTGTGCAGGCGCAGCCGTCAGATCGGATGGTTCCTGAACATCTGGTGAAATAAAGCGAAAAACCTCCCCAAACGCGACATTCGTCCTGAGACCCAACGCTCATCCTGAGCGAAGTCGAAGGATGGCCCCCCAGAGCTGTCCCAAGCCCCGGATCGTCCTTCGACTTCGCTCAGGATGAACCGTCAACGGGCAAGATCGAACGCGGTTATGCCATCTCACCCCACCTCCCGCGCCCACGCGCGCACATCGTCCACATAAACCTCCGGCGCTTCCATCGCGGCGAAATGCCCGCCGCGCGGCATGTCCGTCCACCGAACAATATTATACGCCCGGTCGGCCCAGCTTCGCGGCGGCGCCACGATGTAACGCTCGCCGGGATAGCTCGCAAAGGCGGTCGGCGTTTCGCAGCGCTCGCCTTCGGGCAGGCCATTGCCGCCTTCCTGGAAGAGGGCATTGTAATACCAGACGCTCGTCGCAATCGCGTCGTTCACGAGGTAGATCATCACATTCGTGAGCAGCTGGTCGCGGGTGTAAACGTCAAACAGGCCGCGTTCGCTCAAATCGCTCCAGCCGTGGAACTTCTCCAGAATCCACGCCGCCGTGCCCATCGGCGAGTCCATCAGTGCCATCGCCAGCGTCTGCGGCTTGGTCGCCTGCTGCATGAGGTAGGCGCCCTCCATCTGCATCATCATCTGCGAATGCTGCAGCCATTCTGTTTCCTCCGGCGTCTGAGGAACAGCCGGTGTTGGGCGAAAGCCCATCATGTTGAGGTGGATCGCCTTCGCTCCGCCCTTGCCATCATGCGTCCCGTGGTTCTTGCCCAGCCAGCCCGTGACCATCGAGCCCCAATCCCCGCCCTGCGCCAGATAGGTAGGGTAGCCCAGCACCTCCCGCATCAGCTTGTCCCACAGCGCCGCAGTCGCCCGCTGCCCGATGGGCGAGGCAGGCTTTCCGGAGAAGCCATAGCCGGGCAGGGAGGGGATCACGAGATCAAACGCATCCTCCGCTTTCCCTCCGTGTTCGGAAGGGTATGCCAGCGGTCCAATTGCCTGCCAGAACTCGTAAATGCTGCCCGGCCAGCCATGCGTGATCAGCAGCGGGCGCTTGCCGCCCGCCTCGCCCACCACATGCACGAAATGGATCGTCTGCCCGTCCACCTCGGCGGTGAATTGTGGCCAGCGGTTCAGCTCCGCCTCGGCGGCGCGCCAGTCATACTGCTCCAGCCAGTAGCGCTGGATGTCCTGCATCACGGGGGTCGACATGCCATAGGCAAAGCCCTGTTCATTGGCCGGGGCAGGGAACCATTTGTACCGCTCGACGCCGGCACGGATCTCCGCCAGCTTTGCATCCGGAACATGGACTTTGAATGGCTTCGGCTGGCTCATGATGTCTCCCCTTGTCTTGTTGGGGGCAGACTAGCCGAGCCGCGCGCCATCCTGAAAGCCGTCTCCCGGCGTTAGCTGGAAGGGGCGCGCATCCGGTTCGAAACGATCCTGAAGTGACGCGAAACGACCCAAAATGTCCCTGAAAAGCCTCAAAAAGACACGGTTTGACACGGGTTCGCCTCTGAAGGGTACGCAATGACACGCTCCGGCGCGCAGCGGGCGCCAGCTCATCAACTCTGTTTTTTGAGGGGCCGGAATGGCGGGCCGGATTAGACCGAAAAGCTCGTCCCGCAGCCGCAGGCCGCTGTGGCGTTCGGGTTGTTGATCTTGAAAGCCGCGCCGATCAGCTCGGTCGAGAAGTCAATTTCCGAGCCGCGCAGGAATTCCAGGCTCATCTCGTCGATCAGCACGCGGGCGCCATCGCGCTCGATCACCAGATCGTCAGAGTTGGATTCTCCAGCGAAATCAAACTTGTAGGAGAAGCCGGAACAGCCGCCCCCTTCGACGGACACGCGCAGGTATGCGGCGCCGTCCTGTTTGGCGAGAATCGCGTTAATCCGCTTGGCGGCAGAAGCCGTGAGGGTCACATCCGGGGCAGTCGTCTCGGTCATGGGCAGAAGATAAGGACGAATCCCCGAATGGAAAAGAGAGCCCCTTATGCAACACGGCATGAAGATAGCCGTGGCCGCTATGTCGAGGAGGCGCCCTCGGCCACTCGCACGCCGTTCCAGCGGGACAGGGACCGGATTATCCACTCCACCGCCTTCCGCCGCCTGAAGCAGAAAACCCAGGTTTTCGTCGCCCATGAAGGCGATCATTTCCGCACGCGCCTGACGCACTCCCTTGAAGTTGCACAGATTTCCAGAACCATCGCCCGCACGCTCGGGCTTGATGAGGATCTGGCCGAAACCCTCGCCCTCTGCCACGATCTCGGCCATCCGCCCTTCGGCCATGCAGGGGAAGACCAGCTGGACGCCTGTATGCAGCCCTATGAGGGCTTCGATCACAATGCGCAGTCGCTGCGCATCGTCACACGTCTGGAGCGCCGCTATCCACGCTTTGATGGCCTCAATCTCACCTGGGAAACCCTTGAAGGCCTCGTGAAACACAATGGCCCGCTGACCGGGCCTGATACTCCCATCAGCACCCTCCCGCTCGCCTTCCGGGATTTTACCCCCCTGGCGGATCTGGAGCTGGACCAGTTCGCCGGCCCCGAAGCCCAGGTCGCCGCCCTGTCGGACGACATCGCCTATAACAACCACGATATCGACGATGGCATCGCCGCTGGCCTGTTCACGGTGGCGGACCTGATGGACATCCCCGTCGTGGGAGACGTGTTCCGCGGTGTCCGCATGGAATACCGCGATCTGGATGACCGGATGGTCACCTATGAAGCGGTTCGACGGCTGATCGGCCTGTGGATAAACGATCTCGTGGACGAGACGCAGAAGCGGGTGAAACGGCTCAACCCTGGATCAGCTGCAGAGGTTCGGGCGCTGGGCGAGCCGCTGATCGGCTTCTCAGAGGCACTGGAAGGCCCCCAACGCGCCCTGCGCACCTTCCTCTATGCCCGCATGTACAAGCACTACCGGGTGAACCGTATGCGCTCGAAGGCAAAGCGGGTGTTGGCGGACCTGTTCGAGGTGTTCCTGAGCGAGCCTCAGACCTTGCCACCCCCGTGGAACGGCGTCGCGGTAAAGCAGGACGAGACCCAGCGCGCCCGCACGGTGTGCGACTACATCGCTGGAATGACTGACTCTTTTGCCATGGATGAGCATCGCCGCCTGTTCGACACAAGCGCACTGACCTGAGGCGAGGGGCCGATTTCCGCTGTGGAATAGGTCTCTCTTCAAGGCTCGTTAAGGAAAGCCGCCTAAAAATTAACCTAGGTGATTGATTCCAAGGAGTTCTTCCATGAGCCGATCGGACATGGCAGGCCACGACAACCCGTTTGAAGACGATTATCGCGGGTTCGATGTGCGCGAAGACGAAGCTGCGCGCGGACCGCTGATTCTGGCGCTGGCCGTTGGCGTTCTGCTGATTTTCGGGGGTGTTGTCTGGAACACGTACCGGCAGGGCGTGCGCCCATCGGCTGATGGTCTGCCCAGTGTGATTGCGGAGGCCCAGCCCTTCAAGCAGCGCCCCGCTGAGCCGGGCGGCGAGACCATCGCCCATACGGACAAGCAGTTTTACGATGCGATGGATGCCTCGCAGCGCGATCCGGCGGTTACTCCGGCGTCGCTGCCAGCCTCCGGCACCCTCGCGGGTGGCCCGCCGCGCGACCTGCGTCCGTCCTCGCTGCTGGACGAGCCGGCCGAAAGTGTCGTGACTGCCGCGCCTCAGCCTTCAACCGTTGTAGACACTGCAGTTCCCACGCCATCGGTCGAAACTGAGAGGAAGCTCGCCACCGTGACGCTTCCGGCGCCGGAGCCGATTGCGCCGCTCTCTTCGCAGGCCCGTTTTAAGTTCGCGGAAACCGGTCCGTTCCTGGTCCAGATCGCCGCGCTGCGCTCGGAAGAAGCAGCTGAAACTGCGTGGCGCCGGGTGACCACCTCTGCGCCGGAACTGTATCATGGCGCCTCAAAGCGCATTCAGCGGGCAGACCTTGGCTCGGAAGGCGTTTTCTATCGCCTCCGGGTTGGTGCTTTCGCTGAACGTGCCGATGCTGCAGCATTCTGCGAGGCAATCAAGGAATCAGGGGCAACCTGTATCGTGGTGACGGGATAAACGTGAAAGCCTGCATTCTCAGCGTATCCGGACCGGAGCTGACCTCCGGCGAAGCGGCCCTCTTTGCCGCTGAAAACCCCTGGGGTGTCATCCTCATGGGTCGGTCCTGCGTCTCGCGGATGCAGGTGCGACGCCTGGTGGCGGATATCTGGAATGCCACAGGCCGCGAAACGCTGATCTTCATCGATCAGGAAGGTGGCCGTGTTGCGCGTCTGAAGGCGCCTGAATGGCCACTATTCCCGCGCGGGGCGGACTATGCCGCCCTCTACGAGCAGGACAAGGATCTAGGCCGGGAAGCCGCCTGGCTCGGCCATCGCCTGATCGCTTCGGAACTCGCGGGCCTTTCAATCCATGCCGACTGCTCACCGGTGGTCGACCTGCCGGTCCCCGGCGCGCATGACGTGATCGGTGACCGCGCCTTTGGCGCCGAGCCAGATCAGGCCGCCGATCTTGCCCGCGCCGCGCTCGCTGGCCTCACTGCAGGCGGCGTTGCCGGCGTTATCAAGCACATCCCCGGCCACGGCCGGTCGGTTGCCGACAGCCATCTGGAACTGCCGCGCGTTACGGCCGGTCAGAATGAGCTCGCCAAGGATTTCGACGCCTTCACCCGCGTCGCGGACGCGCCGATGGCGATGACCGCCCACATAGCCTACGAGGCCTATGATCCCGGCAAAGCGGCGACCGTTTCGAAGATCATGATTCAGGACATCATCCGCGGCCGAATCGGCTTTGATGGCCTCCTGATGACAGACGATCTCGGAATGAAGGCCCTTGGTGGCACTCTGGCGGAGCGCGCAGATGCGTCGATCGCAGCGGGCTGCGATGTGCTACTCCATTGTTCCGGCTTTCTGAAAGAGGCCGATGCCATCCTGGCCGAAATGACCGAAGTGGCCCGCGCTGCGCCGCGTCTTTCCGGCAAGGCGGAAGCGCGCGCCGCCGCCGCCGATGCCATTGCCAAATCCGTCCAGCCATTTGAGCCCGCGCCAGCCTGGCGCCGCTTCCATGAGCTGATCCCGCCGCCGGGGACGATGGCATGAGCGACACGATTTCCATCGATGCGCTGTCTGCGGGCGCTGAAGACGCCGAGGGTATCAATATCTTCACCGTCGAGATCGGCGGCTATGAAGGCCCGCTACACCTGTTGCTGGAACTGGCGCGCCGCCAGAAGGTGAACCTGCTGCAGATTTCGATGCTGCAGCTGGCCGAGCAGTATCTCAGCTTCATCGAAGACGCGCGCACCAAGCGGATCGACATTGCGGCTGACTATCTGCTGATGGCGTCCTGGCTCGCCTTCATGAAGTCGCGCCTTCTGCTGCCCAAGCCCGAAGCACTCGAAGAAGACGAGCCGACCGGCGAAGAGATGGCCGCCCGGCTTTCGTTCCGCCTCAAGCGGCTGGATGCCATGCGCCAGGCCGTGCGCGAGCTGGAAGCTGGCCCGATCCTGGGGCAGGTGGTGCATCTTCGCGGCGAGACCGAGCAGCCCAAAGTCGTGAAGCATATGGAATACACCGCTTCGCTTTACGATCTTTCCACGGCGCTGGGCGCGCTCCGTGACCGGAAGGAAAAGGAACGCCCGCACCGGATCGAGCAACAGTTGGTCCTGCCGCTGGAGCAGGCGCGCACGACGTTGCGTGCGCTGCGTGAGCAACTCGACCAATGGGCGAGCCTTGAGGACATCCGCACGGCGATGACGGACATCAATCCTGAAGTGCCTGAACGTTCTGTCACCGCAAGCGTATTCTCCGCAGCGCTTGAGCTGACGCGCGACGGCGAAGTGGATCTTCGTCAGGATACGCACTTCGCGCCCATCTTCCTGCGCCGCATGACTGCGCGCCCGCAGGAGATGGTGGCAACTGCCTGAGATGCTGACCATGACCGACGAGATGAATGATCAGGGGGCAGTAGATCCGCAGGCCGAGTTTCCGGGCTTGAACACACCTGCCTTTGCCGGCAGCCGTGAGGAATTGCTGGCGGAAGGCGTGCGCCGTGCTGAAGCGATCCTCTTTGCCGCGGGCGAGCCGCTCTCCGCCGATCAGGTTGCGCAGGTTCTGCCCCATGGGATCGAGGCGGGCGAAGTGCTTATGTCGCTACGCGGCGTCTATTCCAAACGTGGCGTGAACCTGGTCGAAGTCGCTGGAAAATGGCGCTTTCAGACGGCGCAGGATCTCTCCTGGCTGTTCGTGGAGGAACGTCAGGTCCAGAAAAAGCTGGGGCAGGCGGCAATGGAAACGCTGGCGATTATCGCCTACGGTCAGCCGGTGACCCGCGCCGAGATCGAAGCTGTGCGCGGCGTGGCGGTCTCCAAGACGGTCATCGATACGCTGCTGGAAACGGGGTGGGTGCGCACACGCGGCCGCCGTAAAACACCCGGCCTGCCAGTCTGCTTCGGAACGACTGAAAAGTTTCTTGAGCATTTCGGGCTGGAGAGCCTCGATACATTGCCGGGCAAGGCGGACCTTGAGGCCGAAGGCTTGCTGTCCGATGTCATACCGTCCGGTTTCCAGATGCCGGATGAAGAAGCTCTGACGGAAGACGATGTTCTGATCAATGACCTGGCGGATCTGGAGGAGGTTGAGTCCTTTGTGACCGATTTCGTCACGGACGAAGCTGGCGATGCACCGGAAGATGATGGCGCTGCTGAAGCGCACCCCGCTTCCGAAGCGGCGCAGATTTCAGGAACTGAGGAAGAAGCCGAAGAAGAATACGAGGACCAGGGCGGTGTCAGCGTCTTTGCCTATACGCGCGCGCCGGAGCGTACGCAGGAAGAGGCTGACGAGTTCGATGGCGCAGATATCAAGGCTGCCGTGATGCGCCTGCGCAAGGAGACGCGCGTGCCACAGCAGCCGATGGATACCTGGCGCGACGACGAGTAGGCCCAACGTGTCGGGTGCCGCGATCCCTGCTGACGTCTGGATATGGTCGCTCGATATGGCGTCGCCCGATCATTGGCTCTCCGAAGATGAAAAGGCGCGGGCGGCACGCTTCGTCACAAGCACTTTGCAACAAAGGTGGGCCGCATCGCGCGCGGGCATGCGCGGTATTCTGGGGGCTGCCTTGAACCGCGCTCCGGGGAGCTTTCAGTTTGGCGCAGGCGAACATGGCCGGCCTTTTCTGGTTGACGTGGATTGTCCGTATTCGTTCAATCTCAGCCATAGCGGCGGTCTTGCGGCGCTTGTGATCTGTGAGGATGTTGCCGGCGTGGATATCGAGAGTATCCAGCCGCTGACCGAGGACGTGGAAAGCATGTTTTTCTCACCAGCAGAGATCGCAACACTGAGCGGATTGAGTGCGCGTGAACGCATGCAGAAATTCTATCGTTTCTGGACTGCGAAAGAAGCGGTTCTGAAAGCGCTGGGTTCGGGCTTCTCCGTCTCTGGAAAAAGTTTCACCGTGGATCTGTCCACGCAAGGGTCGCCTGCGCTCGTCGAGGCGCATTGGGAAAATTACGAATTCGGTAGCTGGCGCTTGGTAGAGTTTGAGCCGGCGGAAGGCTTTGCGGGCGCGCTGGCCGTCAGAACGGACCGCGAGATAGACCTGACCGTGCGCCGCTGGAGGTTTCCGGATTAGCCGTCAGGCCTCAGGTGGCGGAAAGCGAAATCGCATCGGATAGTCATAATCCGCCAGCATGATTTCCTCACGCGTGCCCCCGCCAATATTGTGGATATAGCGCGCACGTTCCGTAACCGGATCATACCCTGAGAATATGGCAATATGCGGCAGGCGCCCGCCAAGGCGCATGGTGACGAGGTCGCCGGCCTGCCAGTCCGCACTCTGTCCCGGCACGTCGCGTTTCAGGCCCTTGCGCGTAAAGTAGCGCTCAAGATTTGGCACGCGCCGATGGTCGATACTCCTGTCCGTGCGCGTCAGGCCCCAGGTCGTCGGGTAGCTGGTGAAATTGGCTTTCATGTCGATGTGCACCAGCTCCTGCAGGTCCACATCAAAGGCGTCCCGATAGGCACGGATCACGACATCTGTGCAGACGCCGGTGTTCCGGGGAATGTCCCCGCCGGGATAGTCGAGCGTGACATAGGAGGGGTCGTAGCCAGTGGTCACGCCGATCTGCTGCCGGGCGGCCGTGAGCAGTTTCGCGGTCCATTCGGGCGGCGGATCGGCGCGGCTTACCGAAGGCAGCAAGGGCAGGGCCAAGCCAGTGGCCAGAAGGGCGCGGCGCGTGATCATGATACGGATCAAACCGCGCCCTTGCGGCGGTATTTGGGCAAAAGCGAGGCTTAGAAGCCGCGCAGCTCCGCAATCTCTTCCAGCGGCGCGCGTTCAGCGCGCAGTGTGTTGACCGGGTGGGTCTTGTCCGGCTTGCCGAAGGCGACGCCGCACCAGATCATTTCCGTGGGCGCGAGGCCGAAATGTTCTTTCAGCGTCGGGCGCAGGATGCCCCAGCATTCCTGGAAGCAGGTGCCCCAGCCGCGTTCTTCGGCCAGCAGGGCGAGCGTTTGAAGGTACATGCCCGCATGGCCCCACTGGCCATGGCCCATACGCTCGTCGATCACGAGGAACAGGCCTGCCGGCGCGCCGAAGAAACGGTAATTGTTGGCAAACCAGGCGAGACGCCCAGCACGGTCTTCGCGCGGGATGCCGAGGGCTTCATACATCATCTCACCCACGCGGCGGCGGCGGGCTTCATGAGGTTCCCACAGGTCTTTGGGGTAGATCGGCCGGTCAGTCGGCTCCCCGCGTGGATTGCCGGCGAGTTTCTCCTGCGCGAGCTGGACCACCTTGTCCTTTTCCTCACCCGTCACGACGATCACGCGCCAGGGCTGGGTGTTGCCACCCGACGGCGCGCGCTGAGCGGCGGTGAGCCAGGCTTTCACCTCGTCTGCCGAGGGGGCATCCGGCAGGAAAGCGCGCGTTGAAATCCGCTGATCGACGGCCGTGGAAACGTCCATGAAAAAACCTCCTGTCATGTCTGACAGGAGGTCTAATCAGGAGAGGCAGTTGCCGCCAAGCCTTACTTCGGGTGAAGCACGACTGGCATCCAGGTGTAGCCCTTCACGAAAGCGTTCTGCGTCAGGGACGGCTCGGCCAGAACTTCGATATGCTCGAAACGGGCCATCAGTTCTTCCCAGAGAATGCGAAGCTGCATCTCGCCAAGGCGGTTACCGACGCAGCGGTGAATCCCGAAGCCGAAGGAAATGTGCCGACGCGCGTCCGGGCGGTCGATGATGTAGTCGTTCGGGTTTTCCCAGAAGCTCTCGTCGCGGTTTGCCGACACGTACCACATGGCGACCTGGTCGCCCTTCTTGATGGTCTTGCCGTGCATCTCGACATCTTCCAGAGCCGTACGGCGCATATAGGCGAGCGGCGTTTGCCAGCGGATCGTCTCCGACACCATGTTCGGAATGATCGCCGGGTTGGCCTTCAGCTTTTCATACTCTTTCGGGTATTTGTTGAGGGCATAGACTGATGCCGTCATCGAGTTGCGGGTCGTGTCATTGCCACCGACGATCAGCAGGATGACGTTGCCCAGCAGTTCCTGCGGGGTCATGTCCTTGGTCTTCTCGCCATGAGCCAGAAGGCTGATCAGGTCATGTTTGATCGGCTGCTGCTTGCGCTCCTGGAAGATGGTCATGAACGCCATGAGGCATTCCATCATCGTGGCGCGCCATTCTTCCTCGCCGCCGGGGCAGATGTCCGGATTGTGCATACCGGTGGACACGTCAGACCAATGCGTCAGGTCGCGGCGCTTCTCGAACGGGTAGTCGAACAGCGTGGCGAGCATCATGGTCGTCAGCTCGATCGAAACCTTGTCGACCCAGTCGAAGGGCTCGTTCACGGGCAGGGAGTCGAGGATTTCCTGCGTGCGGCTGCGGATCAGCGGCTCGTAGATCTTGAGCATGTCTGGCGCGACAGCGGGCTGCACGGTCTTGCGCTGTTCGGAGTGGCGCGGTTCGTCCATGGCGATGAACATCGGCAGTTCGAAATCGCTGAAGGGCTCGCCCAGTGTGATGCCGCCATATTCCCAGCTGGAAGAGAAGCGTTTGTGATCGGTGTCGATCGCCATCACGTCTTCATAGCGGGTCACCGACCAGAACGGGCCGGGGAAGCTGTCGGGGCAATAATGCAGCGGGTCTTCCTTCCGCAGGCGCGCGAAACGGTCCCAGTATTTGCCCTGGCGCCAGAGTTCGCCGTCGATCAGGTCGAGGGTGGAGAGGTCAATCTCGGAGGCAGGGGGAATGTCTGCGCCATAGCGCATATTGTGCGGGTGGAGCGGCTCGCGCTCTGTCACCTTCGGGCGCTGCAGTGCCGGGTGGTTTACGAATGAAACGGTATCGGCGGCCATATCCAATCCTCCAGTAATTCCGCCCTCTTTGCGGGGCGTATCGCGTCGCTGGGGAAAGTTTTAACACAGCCCTTTTGAAAAAACTATGACGCTTGCGTCATTTTTTTGCGGGTCAGGCTGGATATCGCTCTGCACGAGCGGAAGCGAGGGCCTGGCGGAGCGCGGACGCGAAGGACTTCCGTTCGTCAGGCGTCAGGAAGCGGCCGATCACCCAGGCCGTCTTGCCATGTTCGATTCGAAGCCAATCGCCCGGTCCTGCAGGCTCTGCGAGTTTCACGCGGGCGAATGCGGAGGGAACTTCGGCAAACTTTTCGCCGCCTTTGGCGTCCTTGTGGTGCAGGCAAATCGCGCGTGCGGTGACGGTCACCCGGGTTTCTTCCTTCTGGCGCCTGAAGGAGATGTGAAACGCCAGCCAGATGGCCAGCACATCCAGCCCCATGAAGCCGAGGATCGGCAGGGCGCCCATCGACCAGAACATCAGGCCGTTGAGGAAGAAGGTGACTGCAATCGCGAGCATGGCAATGAAGAAGCCCTGCCGGCTGAGCGACCGGTTGGGCGTCAGCACGGCATCCATGTAGATGGTCTCTTGGGCAGATTGCATTCGCAAAGAGCTAGCATGCCCTTGCGTCCGGAAAAGGGCGCTCTATGCCTCACCCCATGGCTGATACTGCAAAACCCGCTCGAAAGACCGTCAAGTCCGCGCCGCGCTCAAAATTCACGCGCGCCAAGGCAACAGAGCTGTTCGCAGCGCTGGCCGAAGACCGCCCCGATCCGAAAACCGAACTGGAGTTCGTGAACCCGTTCACATTGCTGGTTGCTGTTGCGCTGTCAGCGCAGGCGACGGATGTTGGCGTCAACAAGGCCACGCGGAAGCTCTTCGCTGTTGCCGACACGCCGGAGAAAATGCTGGCGCTCGGGGAAGAGGGCGTCGCCGGCTACATCAAGACGATTGGTCTCTGGCGGAACAAGGCCAAGAACGTCATCGCGCTCAGCCAGAAAATTCTAGATGAATTCGGCGGCGAAGTCCCACGCACGCGCGACGAGCTGACGACGCTGCCGGGGGTGGGGCGCAAGACGGCAAATGTCGTCATGAACGAAGCCTTCGGCGAGCCGACCATTGCGGTCGATACTCACATCTTCCGTGTTTCCAACAGGACTGGGCTGGCGCCCGGCAAGACACCCGACCATGTCGAGACAGGGCTCGAGCGCATCACACCGGTTGAGTTCAAGAAGGGTGCCCACCATTGGCTGATCCTGCATGGGCGCTACGTGTGCAAGGCGCGCACGCCCGAGTGCTGGCATTGCGTGATTGCCGACTTGTGTGCCTTCAAGCCGAAAACACAGGATCCATCCAAGCGCGCGGCGCTCGGGCCGAAAAAGCCGTCCCGTCCACCTAAGGGCGTATGAGTGATTGACCTTTGCGAGCGGTAGGCTAACCCGTTTATCGTAAGGGAAACGAAATCTGGGAGAGTTCAGTTGGCCACACATCAGAAGCACTCACGCAATACGTCTATTCGGGCCGCTGCGGCTGCTGTGCTGACACTGGCTGCTCCTGTCTGGCTGGCGGCATGCGGTGGGGGTGGTGGAGGTGGGTCTGCGTCACCTCCGCCCCCGCCGCCTCCAACCTCCGGCCCGGTCTGGGCGCAGGGCTCGTTCGAGCCGGCAAGCAACTTCGTGAACCGCTGTGAAGTCGTCAGGACCGGCGTAGACATCGAAGGTAATCGCTTTCCCGATGTTCAGGGCAGCGCCCTGCTCGAGCGCTTCTGGCTGCGCTCCTGGACGAACGAGACCTATCTCTGGAACACGGAAGTCACCGACAGAAATCCGGCAAACTATGCTAACCGGCTGGATTACTTTGATGTGTTGCGCACATTCGCCCAGACCGCGTCGGGCAAAGACAAGGATGACTTCCATTTCAGTGAGCCTACGGAGGATTACCTGGCCGCGCGCAACGCAGCGCCAACGGCGACTTATGGCGCCAGCTACGTTGCTTTCTCCACAACGCCGCCGCGCGACTTTCGTATTCGTTACACGGTTCCGAACTCACCAGCTTCAACAGTTGTTGCCGGTCAGGCCAATCTTGAGCGGGGGTCGCGCATCCTGCGCATCAATGGCATCGATCTCGTAAACTCCAATTCTCAATCAGATATCGACCAGCTAAACGCTGCTCTGTTTCCGGAGACTGCGGGGCTGACAAACAGTTTTACCGTTCAGGATGCGGACGGGTTTACGCGAACAGTGTCGCTCACTTCCGTCAACCTTTCCGCCAAGCCGGTGAACAGAACGGCGATCATCGAGACGGGTACAAACCCCAATGGCCGGGGCACAAAGGTAGGCTACATCCTGTTCAACACGTTCAGCCCATTCTCGAGCGAGCGCGAGATTTATGAGGCGATGCTTCAGATGCAGGCTGAAGGCGTGAGCGATCTTGTGCTGGACCTGCGCTACAACGGGGGCGGTCTGCTCGCCGTCGCATCCCAGCTCAGCTACATGGTCGCCGGCAACGCGCGCACGCAGAACCAGACTTTTGAACGTCTCCGCTTCAATGCGGCGGCTGGAAACCGAAATCCAGTGACGGGACAGACGAACAACCCGGTGCCTTTCTACACGCAGGGGCTCGACTTCTCGCTAGCCTCGGGGACGCCGCTGCCCAGCCTCAACCTGCCGCGTGTCTTTGTGCTGTCGACCGCTGGCACCTGCAGCGCCAGTGAGGCCGTCATCAACGGTCTGCGCGGGATCAATGTGGAAGTGATCCTGATCGGCAACACGACATGCGGAAAGCCTTACGGATTCTACCCAACAGACAATTGCGGGGAGACCTATTACACCATCCAGTTCCAGGGCGTGAACAATACCGGCTTCGGGGATTATGCGGATGGTTTTATTCCGAACAACTCTCCGGCATCGTTTGGCGTTCGCCTGCCGGGTTGTCAGGTAGCGGACGATTTTTCCCGTGAGTTGGGTGATCCCGCAGAGCGCCTTCTGGCAGCGGCGATCAGTTATCGCGGGTCGCTGGCCTGTCCGTCCGCTGCAGTTGCCGAAGCCGGCCGGACCAGCGTTCAGCTTTCGGCTAGGGCGCTTGAAGACTCTGTCTTCAATTTCCCCACTCCATCGCCGATCGAGCAAAACCGTGACATGACCATGCCAGGGGATCGGTGAGTGCCATGAAAACGCCGATCCGTATCATGATGATGTCTGCCATGTCCGTTCTGGGGGCTTGTCAGGGAACGCTCCGCCCCGCAGTTCTTGCGGACAAATCGCCTGAAACGATGGCGGAAGTCACGGGCGTCCTGGCCAAGGCTGTCAATCGCGCTCAGATCCAGCTTGGGGCGAGCGATCCGACCGTCCAGTCGATGATCTCCGTTCTGCCCCCGCCGCCTGGTCCGCATGAGAGCAATAGTCCGGCAATGCCGATCGTCTTCGACATCGTGCTGATGGGAGAAGATTGCTATGTCCGCTCGCGCGAAGGCGGGGAGATGTATGCGCTGAGCGGCATTGCCTGCGCGCCTGCCGAAGCGGGCAACTGACTAGCTGGTGCCGAGCCGCCGGGCCACACCGGCGGCCAAGCGCGCTCCAAGTTCCGGTCCCTCTTTGGGGTAGAGGTAAGGCTCGATAACTTCGAGTTCCATCAGCAGAAGCCCGCCATCGTCTCCGCGCAGCATGTCCACCCGGCCGTAGAGCGGTATCTCGTCCAGCGCACCCAGGATCGCATGCGCCGCCGCAAGGTCTTCCGGTGTCGGATGAATGACCTCTTCGCGCCCGCCATAGCTCGACTGGATGCGATAGTCGCCCGGTTGGGCGCGCTTCACCAGCGCATGGCTGAGGTTTCCATCGATGAAGATGAAGGAGAGTTCGCCTTCCTTCTGGATCATCGGCAGGAAGGGTTGCGCCATCATCGCGTGGGGCATCTCTGGCACGGGCTCGCCGCGGCTCAGCTTGTGCTGGTCTTTCGCGCCCGCCCCCACCTGGCGCTTGAAGACAAGTGTGTCTGCGCCCAGCTGGTCGAATGCCGCTTTGGCTTCTGCTTCGCCGCAGTGATCGAGCCACAGCGTGGGGATCAGGCGCGCCCCTTTGGTTTCCAGTTCGCGCAGGTATGTCTTCCGGCTGTTCCAGCGAACGAGGCGTGCCGGATTGTGCAGCTGCGTCAGTTTGCCGATGCGTTCCAGAGTTGCCACAAACTCTTCCAGCCGGTCCCAATAATCCCAGGTCGTGCCGATCAGGGCCGCGTCGAAGGAAGACCAGTCCGCCTTGGGATCGTCCCAGCACACATCCACAATCTCCATTCCGCGCGCCGCAAAAGCGGGGCGCAGCGCGTCCATCATGTAGTCATGCTCAAAGGCATCCGTACGCCGGATCATTGAGCCGGGAATGGTGACACGGCTGGCGAGGTAGGCGACTTTTTTCATGTGGTTGGGCCCGTCTTTATGGTGGTGGAATAGGCGTAATCCAGCTTGATCTGCGCTCTAGCGGTGTCCGGGTCTTGTGTCCACGCGCTGCGTCTGGCAAGGCGCGGGGCACCTGAGTTTTCACGATTTTCCAGGAGCAGCCCCCAGTGACTGAAGCAAAATTCGACGTCGTCGGCCTCGGCAATGCCATCGTTGATGTCCTTGCCCGCGCCGATGATGATTTCCTCGCCCGCCTCGGCATCCATAAGGATGCTATGCAGCTGATCGAGGAGCCGCGCGCAGAAGAACTGACCGCGCTGGCGAAAGATGCAGTCATCACCTCTGGCGGCTCCGGTGCGAACACGATTGCCGGCCTGTCCAGCTTTGGCGGCAAGTCGGCCTATATCGGCAAAATCGCCAATGATGATCTTGGCCACCAGTTCATGCGCGAGATGATGAAGGCCGGCGTGCCCTTCCACACGCGCCCGCTGGAAGAAGGCCCGGCAACGGCCCGCTCCATCATCTTCGTTACCGACGACGGTCACCGCTCGATGAACACGTTCCTGGGCGCTTCGGTCCTGTTCTCGAAAGAGGATGTCGATGCAGACCTCGTGCGCAGCGGCCAGATCCTCTACCTCGAAGGCTACCTGTTCGATCGGGACGAAGCGAAGGAAGCGTTTATCCACGCCGCCGAGATCGCCAAGGCGGCCGGGCGCAAGGTTGCGATCACCATGTCGGACAAGTTCTGCGTGGACCGCCACCGCGCGAGCTTCCGCCAGCTCGTCAAAGGCTATGTCGATATCGTCTTTGCAAATGAAGCTGAGCTTCTCTCACTTTATGAGACGGAAGACTTTGACGCCGCCCTCAAGGCGCTACATGCCGATTGCGCCGTGGCGGCTGTCACGCGCAGCGAGAAGGGTTCCGTCGTGTTCGGTGAGGGCGAACCGATCATCGTGGCAGCCGAGCCGGTAACCTCCGTGGTTGATACGACTGGTGCGGGCGATCAGTATGCCGCCGGCTTCCTGTTCGGTATCGCGCGCGGCTTGCCGCTGGCCACCTGTGCCCGCCTGGGCCATATCGCGGCCGCTGAAGTCATCTCCCATATCGGTCCGCGCCCCGTGGTTTCTTACAAGCAACTGGCAGAAGACGCCGGAATTTTCGCTTAAAGACCCCGGAATTCGTAATTCCCGAGCGTTTCTTTCTGGAACTTTCCGTAAGGTGCGGTAAGCTTTCCACATGAAATGGTCGGAACTGAACGATAACTGGTGCCCGGTCGCGCGGACCCTGTCCGTCGTCGGAGACCGTTGGACGCTGCTCATCTTGCGCGACTGCTTCCTCGGCAAGTCGAAGTTTGAGGAGTTCGCAGAGTCCGGCGGTATGACCCGCCATATCCTGGCGGACCGCCTGAAGCGGTTGGTCGAGTTTGGTCTTCTCGAGCGCCGCGCCTATTCAACAACGCCCAAAAGGTATGACTATGTGCTGACGGATAGGGGCGAGGAACTGCGCCCGGCCCTCAGCATAATGAAGGAATGGGGCAAGAAACACCTGCCCATCCGCCGCGCAGCCATTGAGGGGCAGGGTTAGGACAATCAAGTGAAAGGCTTGTGACCGAAGGCTGCGGTCGCGCACCCAAAGAAGAATTTCCTGCAATTGGCTTCGAGACCCTCCGCTCGAAGAAATTCAGTGAAAGCAGCAGCATTGCCAAAACTGGTGCTGTACTGACCAATCATGGAAAAGTCCTGAGCGCCGTTCAGAAATAGCCGCTCCACCGTCGGCAAAACCTGTTTCAGGTGGAACATATAGAGCGGACGCAGAAACCACCCTTTCGGGTCAGACGCTTCTATCAAAGCAAATCGCCCGCCCGGTTTCAGAACACGCGCAACAAGAGCAGCTAGCGCCTGATGTTGGTCTGGGTTGAATGTCTTGAGGCCGAAAGTCGAGACAACGAAATCTGCGCTGGCAGTCTCTAGTTTGCTATCGAGTACGTTGTCCTCAATGAACTCGATCTTATGTGCCCGATGTCGATGCAGGCGATCGAGCGCGCGAACATGCATCCCCGACGAAATATCAATCGCTGTGATCTTCGAAAGTGTTGGTGCGGCCTTGAACAGATGTGGCCAGACTTCGCCGGTTCCCGCCATCAAATCGTAGCCAGTCGGATCGGGGCAGTCCGACAGGTCGAGAAGCTCAACACATTGTCGGCGCCACCGCTCGGTGAAGCCTAGCGAGCATGCATAGCTGAACGCGATGTATTTTCCAGAGCAACGATCGAACAGGTCTTTGACGAAAACCGGATCGTAAATGTCAGTCCCGGTGCGTTCGTCAATCATTGTGTGCCTCTAAAGAATAAACTTCGAAAGGTCCGCATTGCCTGCCAGCGTGCCGACCTTGTCGTCAACATAAGCCGCCGTCACCGTAAATGTTTCTCCAGACTTGTCGGGTGCATCAAAGCTGATCTCGTCCAGCAGGCGCTCAAGGATCGTCTGCAGGCGGCGGGCGCCGATATTCTCGACGCTTTTATTCACCGCTTCGGCAAGGTCTGCGATCCGGTCGATGGCCGCGTCCTCAAAGACCAGCGTCACATTCTCCGCCGCCATCAACGCTTCATACTGGCGGATGAGGCTCGCCTGCGGCTCCACCAGAATGCGGCGCAAGTCGTCGCGGGTGAGGGGCTCCAACTCCACGCGGATCGGCAGGCGGCCCTGAAGTTCGGGCAGCAGGTCGGACGGCTTGGAAACGTGGAACGCGCCAGAGGCGATAAACAGGATATGGTCGGTCTTCACCGATCCCCGCTTGGTCGAAACCGTTGTGCCTTCGATCAGCGGCAGCAGGTCGCGCTGTACGCCTTCGCGGCTCACATCGGCGCCGCCACGATCCTTGCGCGCGGCGATCTTGTCGATCTCGTCCAGGAAGACGATGCCGTCTTCCTCAACCGCGGCGACTGCCTCGCGGACGATCTGCTCCTCGTCCACCAGCTTGTCGGCTTCCTCATTGATTAGCGGCCGCGCCGCTTCCTTTACAGTCGTCCGCACACGGCGGGTACGCCCGCCCATGGCCTTGCCCAGCATGTCGCTCAGGTTGATCATGCTCATCGAGCCGCCCTGGCCGGGCAGGTCCAGCATCTGCATGGGGTTGCCCGTCTCGGCAAAGTCGATGTCGACTTCCTTGTCGTCGAGTTCGCCGCTGCGCAGTTTCCGGCGGAACACTTCGCGGGTCGAGCTTTGTGCTTCAGCGCCGACAAGCGCGTCCAGCAGGCGTTCCTCGGCCTTGTCGCGTGCGGCCTGTTCAACGCCGGCGCGCTTCTGTTCGCGGATCATGGAAACAGCCGCTTCCACAAGGTCGCGCACGATCTGCTCCACATCGCGGCCGACATAGCCGACTTCGGTGAACTTGGTGGCCTCGACCTTCAGGAAGGGCGCATTGGCAAGGCGCGCAAGGCGTCGGGAGACTTCGGTTTTGCCCACGCCCGTCGGCCCGATCATCAGGATGTTTTTCGGGGTGATCTCGCCGCGCAGCGCTTCGGGCGCTTGCTTGCGCCGCCAGCGATTGCGCAGGGCAATGGCAACAGCGCGCTTGGCGGCGGCCTGGCCAACGATGTGGCGATCAAGCTCGGAGACGATTTCGCGGGGCGTGAGATGTTTCATGGCGTGTCTGAATCTGTCTGTCGGAATCTGGGCAACGCTTGGAGGAAAAGGCTGCCTCGTTGGAGGAATCGTTGGAGTTTTTTTACACCGCTTCAGGTGGGAACATCCGGGCGGCAATGCCACCTCTGGGCAGCACTTTCAGCAGCGCGCGGCGCGCCGTGTGCCAGCCGCCACCCAGCGCAATGATGCCGGTGCCCAGCAGCAGCGCGGTGGCGATAAAGGTGGTCGAAACACCCCCGCCCATGGCGCTGACAACTTCGCCCAGCGCCAGCCAGAAGCTCAGCAGGCTGGAAACGATCAGTGCGCGCCGGTTCAGCGCCAGCGACAGCAGGCCCAGCAGGGCAAGGCCCGCCATGAGTACGACTGCCTGCGCTGTATCGGGGCTGGCGGTAGGGGAGCCCATCACCATGCCGCGAAGCCCCAGTATGATCTGCGGCGCCGCCGCCACATGCAGCCAGAACGCATTGTCGGAAAGCCGGCTGATGCGGCCCGGATCCCGTGCGTCAAACCAGATCGCCACAGTCAGCGTCGTCAGGCCGATAAGCAGGGACAAAAGCCCACCAAACACGAGCCCCGCATCCCCGAAGAAGCCGGCAAATGTGTAGGCCGCCGCTGCCGCCGAGACTGCCATCAGGAACATGCAGAAGGGCAGGCGGAAGCGCAGCCAGGCGAGCGCTGCAGCTGCGCCGCATCCAAAGAATGTGCCGAGTCCCGACCGGCCCAGCGTTTTCCAGGCGCCCGTCAGGCTGGTCACTGTTTCGGCATTCATGCCTGTGATGCCGCTGGAGATCATGCCGATGGAGAGGCCGGTATAGCCGGTGAAGATCGTGATCGCCGCCATGGTCGGAAGCAGCATCCGGCGGCGGCGCCCAAAATATTCGCCGATCAGCCACATGATGATTGCCACCGGCATCAGGATCATGGCGCCAAACGCGCCCGCCCGGCCACCGGTCACCATTCCCCAGAACTGAGGCCCGAAGAACAGCGCCGTCACCGCTGTGAGGCCCATCGCCAGGATCACGATCCCGATGGTGATGAAGATGTCGTTGAAGTTGTTCAGGAAGCGCAGGTTTTCCGGCTGACTTGCGGCGGCTTTTACAGCCGGGTCCGCCCGCGTCATCAGGAAGGCGTCGAGCCTGTTTGCCTGATCACGGGTAAGGATCCCGGCCTCTTCGGCCGCGCGGATGTCAGAACGGTCAAACATCCAGTGTTTCTACGCTGAAATGACTGTTGGTGTAGACGCAGATATCGGCGGCGATCTGCATTGCCTTTCGGCCGATCACCTCGGCGTCGTCCTCATAGTCGTAAAGGCCGCGTGCCGCCGCCAGGGCGTAGTTGCCGCCGGAGCCGATGGAAACGACCGGGAATTCCGGCTCCAGAACGTCGCCCGCGCCGGTGATCACGAGGGTGGAGTTCTTGTCCGCTACAATCAGCAGGGCTTCCAGCTTCTGGAGGTATTTTTCCGTTCGCCAGTCCTTCGCCAGCTCCACCGCGGCGCGCTGCAGCTGGTGGGGAAACCGTTCCAGCTTGGCTTCCAGCCGCTCGAACAGGGTAAAGGCGTCCGCCGTTGCCCCGGCAAAGCCGGCGAGAATCGCCCCGCCGGCGATCCGGCGCACCTTGCGGGCATTGCCCTTCATTATTGTCTGGCCCATCGACACTTGCCCGTCGCTGAGCATCACGAGTTTGCCATTCTTGCGCACGGCCAGAACGGTCGTTCCGTGCCAGATAGCCTTTGAATCCGCTGGATTTGTCATCCCGAACACATGGCGCCTTTGACGGGGCGGCGCAATAGTCGGGGGCCTGCGTCAGGAAATACAGAAGATTGTCACATAACTGTCGCCTGCTTCCACTATTTGGGGCGCGATACACCCCGGAAGGAAGTTCATGCTGCAGCAGCTTGGCCATCTGCCAATGGGCTGGCTCCTGATCGCGCTGATCGCGGTCTTTGCGTCCGGCGCATTCTTCCTTGGCCGGGTGCGTGCGGAACACTTCCTGCTTTCGGGCGCCGTTGAGCTGCACTCCCGCCCGAACTATCACGGCTACTTTGTCGCTATGTGGGCCGTCATTCCGGCGGTGGTCGTGGCGCTCGCCTACAGCATTGGCGCGGAAGGCATTTCGCGAAGCCAGCTTACCAGTGAGCTGCCTGCAGCTTTCGATCTGCTCTCGCCCGCCGAACTCACGGTGTATCTGGACTCCGTTTCCCAGGCGGCTGCCTCGAAGGATTATGCAGGCACTGACCGGGTCTTTTCGGCCGTTACCAATCGATACCTCGAAATTCGCGGCGGCCTGAACATTGGCGCGCTTGCCCTGATGATCCTCGGGGCAGGGCTAGGCTTGCTGCTGTCCCGCCGTCGCTTGGCTGCTGCCTTCCGCGCACGCACGCTGGTCGAGCGCGGCATGGAGGGCGTCCTCTTCCTCTGCGCCGCCGTCGCCATTGCCACCACAGTCGGCATCATCACCTCGCTGCTGTATGAAAGCCTGCAGTTCTTCCGCGCTATTCCGCTTTGGGACTTCCTGTTCGGCACGCGCTGGAACGCGCAGACGGAAGCCGAGTTCGGCGCGCTGCCGCTGTTCTTTGGCACCTTCATGATCGCGCTGATCGCAATGTTTGTGGCTGCGCCTATCGGCCTGTTCTCAGCGATTTACCTCTCCGAATATGCCGGCCCCAGGGCGCGCGCCTGGATCAAGCCGGTGCTGGAGATCCTCGCCGGTATCCCGACCGTTGTGTACGGCTTCTTCGCGCTTCTTGTGGTCGCCCCGGCAGTACGTTCGGCAGCAATCTGGGTCAACGAAACCCTGATCAATCTGGGCCTCGCCAGCGAGCCGTTGCTGGCGGCCCAGCCCACCAGCGCGCTGGCCGCCGGTCTTGTCATGGGCATCATGGTGATCCCATTCGTGTCGTCGCTATCGGATGACGTGATCAACGCTGTCCCGCAAACCCTGCGCGACGGGGCTTACGCGCTCGGCGCCACGAAATCGGAAACGGTGCGGCAGGTCGTCGTTCCGGCGGCGCTGCCGGGCATCATCGCGGCGCTCCTGCTGGCGGTGTCCCGCGCGATTGGCGAAACCATGATCGTCGTCATGGCGGCCGGCAAGTCGGCCCGCATTTCGATGGACCCGACCTCCGACCTTACAACGATCACTGTGCAGATCGTTTCGCTGATGACGGGCGAAACCGGCTTTGACGATCCCAAGACCCTGTCCGCCTTTGCGCTCGGTCTGGTGCTGTTCGCCGTCACGCTTCTCTTCAACGTGATCGCCCTGCGCGTCGTTCAGAAATACCGGGAAAAGTATGACTGATCAGACAGCCTCTCCTCTCTCCACGCCAGCGGCCATCAAGCGCCTGAAGCGCCGGCGCGCGGCCGATGTGCGCTTCCGTTATTACGGCATGGGCGCGATCCTGCTGGCGCTCAGCGCGCTGGTGCTGCTTGCTCTGTCGATTGGCTCTCAGGCAATCTCGGCGGCGACCTACAATGTCGTGCGCTACGAAATCTCGTTAGATCCGGCCATCGTGGCGCCGCCGGGTGAAGACACGCCCGAAGACATTGCGCGCAACGTCGATGGCTTCTGGGAACTGGCGCGGGATAACCTGCTGGCAACATTCCCGGAGGAGGACGCCGACCGCGCAAGCCGGACGGAACTTTCGGAATTCATTACGCGACTGGCCGTCCTGCCCACCGCCCGGAATGTTGCTGCCCATCCCCAGCTGATCGGGCACAGCATTAAGCTGACTGCTCCGCTTAATGACGACCTGGACCTTTACCTCAAAGGCCAGGCAGTGCCCGAACGCCGCGTGAAAGCAGGCGCAATATCTACCGTAACGCCCGATGAAGCAGGCTTCGCCACGCTGACCGGGCAGGGCGCCTTCAAGCCGGTGCAAACAGCAATGGCGACGCTGGAGAGCGAAGGCGTTGACCTCAGCCAGGGATCCGTCCTGCTCACAGCAGGCCGGGCGACGGGACGCCTCACGGGCATTGAAGCCGGAAACGCCCGCATCGAGCTGCTCACAGGTTCGCTGGACGCCTTCACGGGCGCTTCGGCCACCGCGCGCATCATCGCGCTGCCCGAAGCCCAGCGCACTGTTTCAGATCGGCAGATCGCCTGGACGCTCGCCTTGAAAGACATGGGCCGCATTTCCCGCGTGCCGCGCTGGACACTGCTGACGAATTCGGACTCGACCTATCCGGAACTCGCCGGTGGTCTCGCCGCACTTGTCGGCTCTCTGCTCACGATGGTCGTCACAGCGCTTGTCGCCATTCCGATTGGCGTGCTGGCAGCGGTCTACCTTGAAGAGTTCGCGCCGAAGAACCGGCTGACGGACTTCATCGAGGTCAACATCAACAACTTGGCCGCCGTTCCGTCGATTGTCTTTGGCCTGCTTGGTGCGGCGGTTTATCTGAACTTCCTAGGCATGCCCCGATCCGCGCCCTTGGTGGGCGGGCTTGTTCTGGCGCTGATGACGTTCCCGGTTGTGATCATCGCCTCGCGCGCAGCGTTGAAAGCCGTGCCGCCATCGGTACGGTCGGGCGCGCTCGCCATCGGCGCTTCGCAGATGCAGACGGTGTTCCACCACGTTCTGCCGCTTGCTGCGCCGGGCATCTTTACAGGCGCTATTCTCGGCATGGCCCGCGCGCTGGGTGAAACCGCGCCGCTGCTGCTCATCGGCATGGTCGCTTTCGTCGGCGATGTGCCCAAAGGCCCGACGGACGAGTCAACCGTCATGCCGGTGCTCATCTACAGTTGGTCGAACAATGCCGAACGCGCTTGGGAGCCGATGACCTCGGCGATGATCGTTGTGCTTCTGGCGGTACTTCTACTGATGAATGGTTTGGTGGTATTTCTGAGACGCAGGTACGAGCGGAGATGGTAATGGATACGGATCACACGCCGCAGCAGGCCGCCGGCACAGTGCTGGCCCCGGCAGCAGACGCGCCGCCCGCGCCGCCGCCGCGCATCGATTGCCGCGATATTCGCGTGTTTTATGGTGAGACGCAGGCCATCCACGGCGTGTCGATGGAGTTCCCGGATCGCGCGGTGACCGCGCTCATCGGCCCTTCGGGTTGTGGCAAGTCCACCTTCCTGCGCTGCCTGAACCGGATGAACGACACGATCGAGAGCTGCCGTGTCGAAGGCCAGATCCTTATGGATGGTCAGGACATCAATGATCATTCCATCGACGCCGTGCTCCTGCGCTCGCGCGTTGGCATGGTGTTCCAGAAGCCGAACCCGTTCCCCAAGTCGATCTACGACAACATTGCCTACGGCCCCCGCATCCATGGCCTCGCCGCCAGCCGGGATGATCTCGACGCAATCGTCGAAAAATCCCTGCGCCGCGCCGGCCTTTGGGAAGAGGTGAAGGACCGCCTCAGCGCGCCGGGCACTAGTCTATCGGGCGGCCAGCAACAGCGTCTCTGCATTGCGCGCGCGATTGCCGTGCGCCCTGAAGTCATCTTGATGGACGAACCCTGCTCGGCGCTCGACCCGGTCGCCACTGCGCGTATTGAGGAACTCATCGACGAGCTCCGCAAGCGCTACTGCATCGTCATCGTTACGCACTCGATGCAGCAGGCTGCCCGCGTCAGCCAGCGCACGGCCTTTTTCCATCTCGGGAATCTGATTGAAATCGGTGAGACGGAACAGATCTTCACGAATCCGCGCGAAAAGCGGACGGAAGATTACATCACCGGCCGGTTCGGCTGACGGAGGAACAGATGTCGGATCATATCGTTTCTGCCTATTCGGATGAGCTGGACCGGCTCTCCTCGGATATCATGCGTATGGGCGGCATCGTCGAAACGATGATCACCGACTCCTGCCGCTCGCTGAGCGCCAATGATCCGATCCTGTCGAAAGAGGTTATCGCGCGCGATCCCCAGGTGGACGTGATCGAAGCTGAGATCGAAAAGCAGATTGTCAGCCTCATCGCCCGCCGCCAACCGATGGGGCATGACCTGCGCATGATCCTCTCGGCACTGAAGATTTCCAATGAGATGGAGCGCATTGGCGACCTCTCCAAGAACATCGCCAAACGCTCCCTGCGGCTGGATGATCATGTCAGCATGGAAATGCGCAACGCGGTGCTGCGCATGTCGCGCCCTGTAGCGCGCCAGCTGAACGAAGTGCTTGATGCCTATGCCACCGGTAACTCCGTGCTCGCGCGGAATGTCTGGGCATCGGATGATGACATCGACCAGCATTATAACGCGGTGTTCCGCGAAATGCTGACCTACCTGATTGAAGATCCGCGCCGCATCACCGCTGGCGCGCACATGCTCTTTATAGCGAAGAACCTGGAACGGATGGGCGATCATTGCACCAATATCGCCGAGTTTGTCTATTACCAGGCAACGGGGGACTATCTGTCTGCCACGGATCGGCCAAAGCTGGACCAGGTATGATGGGCACCGGAACAATCCACCACGGAGCCAACTGATGAAACCCTATGTGCTTGTCGCAGAAGACGAAAGCGCTGTCTCGGAGCTCCTGCTCTACAATTTGCGCCGCGAAGACTACGATGTCGCCGTTGCCGCGGATGGTGAGGAGGCTCTGATGATGATCGAGGAGCGCGCTCCCGATCTTCTCCTGCTCGACTGGATGCTGCCAAAGGTCAGCGGCATCGAAATCTGCCGCCGCGTGCGGGCCACAGGCGTCAACCCGAACCTTCCGATCATCATGCTTACCGCGCGTGGCGAGGAGAGCGACCGGATCCGCGGGCTTGATACGGGTGCTGACGATTACGTCACCAAGCCCTTTTCGACCACCGAGCTGATGGCGCGTGTTCGCGCGGTTCTGCGCCGCATTCGCCCCGGCCTCAAGGAAGACCGTCTTTCGGTCGGCGATATCGAGATCGACCGTGTTGCCCACCGTGTTTCGCGCGGCGGCGCAGACATCCATCTCGGCCCGACGGAATTCCGCCTGCTCGACTATTTCATGCAACATCCTGGTCGCGTTTTCTCACGCGAACAGCTGCTTGATACAGTCTGGGGCTCGGATGTGTATGTCGAGGCGCGTACGGTGGACGTGCATGTCGGCCGCCTGCGCAAGGCGCTCCGTCAGGAAGGCGGGGACGACCCGATCCGTACGGTTCGTTCGGCAGGTTACGCGCTCCGCGCAGACTGAACCAAAACACAATCCAATAAAAAAGGCGGAAACCCAATCCGGGTTTCCGCCTTTTCTGTATCCGGATGAACCGAGAGGCGCTTAAGCGAAGAGTTCTGCGAGGAACGTCTTCAGGTAGGCAAAGCTGCGACGGTCGGCGTCGGCGTCGTAAATCGTGCCCATTTCCTTGTTGTTGGCGCCCTGCGTCGTGAAGGAGTGGTAGGCGTGGCCATGCGCGTGCAGCTGCCAGTCTGCGCCGTGGAACTCCTTGGCAATCGCCAGCACGTCTTCCGGCGGCGCCATAGGGTCGAGCCAGCCATGCTCGATCAGAACCTTCGCCTTGATCTTCGGCTCGGCAATGTTGGGCGCTGCGCCCAGCAGGCCGTGGAATGAGGCAACGCCGATCACGTCATGCCCTGCGCGGGCCATGTCGAGTACGGAGAGACCGCCGAAGCAGAAGCCGATCGCAGCCGCTTTCGAAGCGTCCACACCCGCCTGCGCCTTCGCTGCGGCAAGGCCGCCCGCAAGGCGTTTCTGAAGCTCGGCGCGGTCGCCAGCCAGCGGGTTCATCAGCGCCTGGCATTCTTCCACGGTCGTGCCGCGCTTGCCCTTGCCATAAACGTCCATGGCGAACGCGGCATAGCCGAACTCTTTCGCCACGATGCCGGCCTTCTGCTTTTCATTGTCCGTCAGGCCGCCCCAGGCATGGGCAATTGCCACCACGGGAACATTCGTCTTGCCTTCGGGCATGACGAACCAGCCTTCATAGGTCTTGCCGTCCACCTGATATTCGACTGCGCTCATGGGAGGTCTCCTCTGTATCTGCTGCCAGAGTGGATAGAGGGGTTCCGCTGCGGGTATCAAGCGCTGGGTGGCGATTAGTATGCGCTTTCTAGACTTTTTCCCTAAACCCAGCCCCATGAACCAAGCTGCCAGGGAGAAACTCATGGCCAAGAAAACCACCAAAACCGCCGCCCGCACCAAAGCAGAGGCCGCAGGCAAGGCAATCGAGGCGCACTCCACCGAGATGGCGTACAAGATCTGGCTCGCCGGCGTCGGCGCCTATGGCAAAGCCTACGACACCGCCCTTGCTGGCGCGACCGTCGTGAACAAGCAGTCTGCCGAAGTCTTCGAAGACCTCGTCAAGCGCGGCGCCGCCATCGAGCATGACGTTCGCGCCCGCCTCGCAGGCAATGAGGGTTTCACCAAGGCTACCGGCAATGTTGCCAAGGCCGTCGAGACAGCCCGCGAGTTCCAGTCGAAAGCGCAAACCCAGTTTGAAGCCCGCATGGAGCGCATGCGCGACCTGCTCGGCGTCAAAGGTCTCGGTACGGCGCGTGAAGCCTTCGCCCGCCGCGTCGATAAGCTGGAAGATGAAGTCGCCAGCGTCACGGCAAAAGCCCGCGCCAAGGCAAACGATCTTCACCTGAAAGAGCGTATCGCCCGCCTCACCACCGAAATCGAAGCTGTTGCTTCGGAAACCGGCGCGGACGTTGCCAAGACTGCCAAACGCGTCGCCACCCGCGCTTCCAAGGCTGTGAAAGCCGCCATGGAGCCGCTGGAAGCGGAAGCGGCAGACGACCTGACGCAGATCACCGGCATCGGTCCGGCGATGGCGAAAAAACTGAATGCTGCCGGCATCACGCGCTTTGCACAGCTGGCCGCTATGAAAAAGGCCGAGCTTGAAGCGCTCGACGCAGAGATCGGCGCCCGTGGCCGCGTGCTGAAGGGCGAATGGGCGAAGCAGGCAAAGAACCTCGCCAGCTAAATCCACCATCCGGGATCGGGCAGGCTGCCAGAAAGGTGGCCTGCTGGTCTCAGATAGTACGCATCAGGACTTTGTTTCCTCGAAATGACGGATCATGTCGCCCAGCGCGGCAGGCCCTGCCGCGCCCATATAGGGCACGATGAGGCACATCACCTGAAACACGGTCTTGTGGATCAGGGCAGGGCCGTCATGGGTTTCCCGGGAGAGGGCATCCCCCGCCAGCCAGAAGGTCAGCGTGGTGATGATCTGATCCGTAAGCGGATCCTTCAGGCGAGGGTCGATGTCGATGGCGTCCAGCTTCGCAAGGTCTTCGAGGATACGGAGAATGGTCTGGCGCTTCTCGGCAATCAGGCTGCGGAAGCGTCCGGCCAGGTCGGGATAGCGGGCCAGAAGCCCCGCCAGATCCCGGTAGAAGAAGCGGAAGTCGTATATCTCTTCCAGCAGGATGTAGATGTAAACCCAGTTGTCGTCGATCGAGGCAACGCCCCCGCTGGAGCCGCGCAGGATAACGCGCATCTCCTCTTCAAACCGGTCATATAAGGCTCGGATAATCGCGTCCTTGCCCTTGAAGTGATAATAGAGGTTACCCGGACTTATCTCGAGCGCGTTGGCAATATCGACAGACGAAAGCTGCGCTTCTCCTTCTTCATTGAAGAGGAGCAGGCTCACCTGAAGGATACGGTCGCGTGTTTTCATGGGCTTTCAGAGCAGTTTGACAGAGAAAACTGACTGTGAAACGAATTTTGTCATAAACTTTGCCGTGTTCTCTTTCAGGAAAAGAAAGGGATCATGGTTAAAACCGGCGGCTGGGAGTGGTCCTGGTGACAGTCCGGAGGACCCTGGGGAGGAATACCGTGACGTCGCCTAAAGACGAAATCGCCCGAAATGCGGCCGAAAACACCGCTGCACTGAACCCGCTGCTTGGCGGCTTCAACCGGCAGGAACTGCTTGGCGCCGTCGCCATGATGCTGCGCTCGACCATGACCAATCCGGTCACCACCGCAAAGATGGTTGGCAAGATCACCAACGAAAACACCCAAATCCTGCTGGGTAAGTCGACCCGCGCGGCCGACAAGAAAGACCGCCGCTTCAAGGACCCCGCCTGGGAACACAATCCCTTCTACAAGCGTGGCATGCAGGCTTACCTTGCCACGCAGGAACACCTCCACAACTGGGTAAACGAAGTTCAGATGGGGGAGCTGGAGCAGGCGCGTGCCAAATTCGTCATGGGCATGATCACCGATGCGATGGCGCCCACCAATACCCTGGTCGGAAATCCTGCCGCCACGAAACGCGTCGTGGACTCTGGCGGCCTGTCTCTGCTCAAGGGCATGAAAAACCTGTATGACGACCTCACCAAGAATGGCGGCCTCCCGGCTCAGGTGGACAAACGCCCCTTCAAGGTCGGTGAGAACCTGGCCACGTCAAAAGGGCAGGTGGTCTGGAAAAACGAGATGCTCGAGCTGATCCAGTATCAGCCGCTGACGGAAAAGGTCCACAAGACCCCGATCCTGATCATCCCCCCACAGATCAACAAGTTCTACGCCATGGACCTGACGCCGATGACGTCCATGGTCCAGTTCCTGCTCGCCATGGAACAGCAGACCTTCGTTATCTCCTGGCGCAATCCCACGAAGAAGCACAAGGATTGGAGCCTGGCCGACTATATCGACAGCCTGATCCAGGCGAGCGAAGTCGTCCGCAAAATTACCAAATCGCCCAAGCTTAACGTCTCCGGCGCCTGCTCGGGCGGCATCACCACCGCCACCTTCGCCAGCCTTCTTGCCGCCGCCGGCGACAAGCGCATCAACTCGCTCACCTTCATGGTCTGCGTGCTGAACCCGCAGCGGGACGACAGCGATATCGGTCAGATCGTTTCCGATGGCAGCCTCGAAATCGCGCGGAAATATTCAAAGTCACGCGGCATCCTGAAGGGCGATGACCTTGCCCGTATGTTCGCCTGGATGCGTCCGAACGACCTCATCTGGAACTATGTCGTCAACAACTACCTCATGGGCGAAGATCCGCCGCCCTATGATGTGCTCTACTGGAATAACGACACGACCAATCTTCCGGCCCAGCTCCATTCGGACTATCTGGATGTGGCCCTCCAGCAGCCATTCGATAATCCGGGCACGGTAGAGGTTGCGGGCCATATGGCAGACCTCAGCAAGGTTACGGCAGATGCGTTTGTCGTCGCAGGCGTGACCGATCACATCACGCCCTGGAAAGCCTGCTACCGCACGCCCGCGCTGCTCGGCTCGAAGAATGTCGAGTTCATTCTCTCCTCCAGCGGCCACCTGCAATCCCTGATCAATCCGCCGGGCAATCCGAAGGCGAAGTATTTCCGCGGAACGGAAATCAAGCCGACGGCGGATGAATGGGCCGCAAATGCGCAGGAGCAGGCCGGTTCCTGGTGGCCGCTCTGGGGGCAGTGGCTGAAAGAGCGCTCCGGTCCCCTGAAAATAGCACCTAAAGAGCTTGGCAACGAGGCCTTTCCGCCCATTTATGCGGCGCCCGGCCGCTACGTCTTCAACGACTGAGCGCCAAACGCGAGGAACCGCTGATGTCGTCTGGAACACGCGAACCTGTCATCACGATGGAGGATGTCGATGGCATCCTCCTGCGCGCGGCCTACTGGCCGCTGGAGGGGCGGGAAGGCGGGCGTCCGCTGGTCTTCTTCAACGGGATCGGCGCCAATCTGGAGCTTGCCTCCGGCCTCGGAAACATGTTCCCGGACCGCGCCATTCTCACGCTGGATGTGCCCGGCGTCGGCCTCAGTCCGGTCACCCAATGGCCCTATCGCCACTGGATGCTCGCCCGCTGGATCCGCAAATTGGTGGACCGGTTCGGCATCGATGAAATGGATGTGATGGGCGTCTCCTGGGGCGGCGCGCTGGCCCAGCAGTTCGCCTTCCAGTATCGCAGCCGCGTCAAGCGCCTCATCCTATGTGCCACCACCGCCGGCGTCACCATGGTGCCCGGCCGCCCGGCCTCGCTCACCAAGATGGTCGACACGCGCCGCTACACCGATCCCGAATTCATGCGCGAGAATTTTGCGGCCCTCTATGGCGACCTGGCGGACCCGTCGGCCGACAGCCATATCAGCAACCTGCTGCCGCCGGACCCCAAGGGCTATCTCTACCAGCTTCTGGCCTTTGCCGGCTGGTCCAGCCTGCCGTTCATCCGTTTCCTGAAGATGCCGGCGCTGGTCATCATGGGAGACGAGGACTCCATCGTGCCTCTCGCCAATGGCCACATCCTGAACTTCGCGCTGCCCGATTCCCGCCTGCGCGTCATTGAAGGTGGCGGTCACCTGTTCCTGGTGACGCGCTCGGAAGAGACGGCGGATATCATCCGCGAATTCTTCGATGAGGACGAGATGGCCCTGTCGCCAGCTGCCTGAGGCAGCCCGAAGGCCAAGCCTCGATCAGTCGTTCATCAGCTTCTCGGCCTGGATGCGAACCGAGGTGTAGTCCACCTTGCCGGTACCCAGAACCGGGATTCCATCGACCTTGAAAACCCGTCTCGGCACGGAAATTTCCGGCACGCCATGGCGCTGCGCCCAGATCAGCACGGCGTCGCGGCTCGCCTCGGGGGCGTCCGTCAGCAGGATCACCTGTTCGCCCTTTTTGGGGTCGGGCAGGGTGACGGCAGCGTGCATATTGTCCGGCCACACAGCAGCGGCGCAATTTTCGACCACGGCCAGAGAGACCATCTCACCGCCAATCTTGGCGAAGCGTTTCACGCGGCCAAGAATTCGGATGAAGCCATCTTCGTCGAAGGCCACGATATCGCCCGTGTCGTGCCAGCCATCGATCAGTCGCTCGATCACACCGGGGTTTGTCGCGCGCACATAGCCCATCATCACGTTCGGGCCCCGGATGTGCAGGCGTCCGCCATCGGGAATGCCCTCCACGGGGACCAGCCTGGTCTCCATCTCGGCCATCAAAACACCCACCGTTCCCGGACGGTTATCCTCCCACTTGTTGGCCGCCGCTACCGGAGAGCTTTCGGTTACGCCATATCCTTCGAGGATCTCGATATTGAATTTGCGGCGCACATAGTTGCGCGTTTCGTCCTTCACGCGTTCTGCGCCGCAGACGGCAAGGCGAATGCTGTCGAGATCGCCATCATTGGCCGTGCGGGCATATTGCGAGATGAATGTGTCGGTCGCCAGCAGCAGCGTTGCCCCGCTCTCCTTGATGCGCCGCACGATTTCCTTCGGCTGCAGCGGTGAGGGGTGGAACAATACCTTGATGCCCGCCACCAGCGGCAGTACGGCGCCCACGGTCAGTCCGAAGCAATGGAAGGTCGGTAGCGGATTGAACAGGATGTCTGTGTCCGGCCCCAGTCCGATATGCGCGCGCACCTGTTCTACATTCGCCATGATGTTCTCATGGCTGAGCACCACGCCCTTGGGCTCGCCCTCGGTGCCCGAGGTGAACAGGATCACGCCCGGCTTTTTGTAGTTTGGCTTGGCCGCCACCATGCCGGGCAAAATCATGCCCGCCACCGCCGACAGCTTGTTGCCGAGCGACAGGTTCTCGCGCACGTCCTCCAGATAGACGATTTCGGCAACCTTCGAGAGTTCGCCGATCAATTCTTCCAGCCCGCCCAGCTCGACGAATTTGTGCGCCGTCACCACGCGTTTCACCTTCGCCGCCTTCAGCGCGGCTTTCAGGTTCCGCGCGCCGGCGGTGAAGTTCAGCATGGCGGGCACGCGGCCATAGGCGGATACGGCATAGAACGCGATCACCGCGCCGGCGCCGGAGGGCAGCATGATGGCCACCGCTTCGCCCTTGCGCGTGCCCTTCTTCAGGGCGCTGCCCAGTGCAAATGCGCCGCGGATGATTTCCTTGTAGCTGAGTTCCCGCTCGTCGCCGTCAACGAGGATGGCGCGGTTAACGCCAAACTCGCGCGAGGCGCGAATGAGCGCGGAAAACATGTCGGTCCGGGTGCGCTGCGGCTTATACTCCAGCGGCGCGGGCACCAGCGGGATCATCGATTGTTGCATGGGTTTCCGCCCTGAATCGCTACGGTCTCTGCCGATTTATGAAATATTCTGTCATGTTGCGTCATATCTGCAACATATATTCCCAGTCTCGCATGGGTCTTCTGCGGTGTCCCCCGCTTGATGGAATCGTGCCGAAAGGCCATTTTGCGCTCATGGCCAACCTCATCGATGCCCGCACCGGCGCCCCGCGCCCCCGCCACCCCGAAAAGCAGGGGCGGCCCGATACGCCTGTGCTGCGTAAGCCTGAATGGATTCGCGTGAAGGCGCCGACCTCCGAAGGCTATTCGGAAACGCGCAATATCGTGAAGTCCAAGGGACTGGTCACGGTCTGTGAAGAGGCCGGCTGCCCCAATATCGGCGAGTGCTGGGACAAGAAGCACGCGACCATGATGATCTTGGGTGAGTTCTGCACGCGCGCCTGTTCCTTCTGCAACGTCGCCACCGGCAAGCCCAAGCCCGGTGTGGACGAGGACGAACCGCGCCGCGTCGCCGAAGCCGTCGCTGAGATGGGCCTTTCCCACGTTGTCATCACCTCGGTGGACCGTGACGACCTGGAAGACGGCGGCGCGATGCACTTCGTCAACACGATCAACGCCATCCGCGCGGCGGCCCCGGCCACCACCATCGAAATTCTCACGCCGGACTTCCTGCGCAAGGATGGCTGGGAGAACCGGGTCATCGATGCCAAGCCGGACGTGTTCAACCACAATCTCGAAACCGTTCCGCGCCTCTATCTCTCCATCCGCCCCGGCGCGCGCTATTTCCACTCCCTGCGCCTCCTGCAAAAGGTGAAGGACCGCGATCCCTCCCAGTTCACCAAATCCGGGCTCATGGTCGGCCTCGGTGAAACGAAGGAGGAGATCATGCAGGTGATGGACGACATGCGTTCCGCCGGCGTCGATTTCATCACTATCGGCCAGTATCTCCAGCCGACGCGGAAACACGCTGCCATTGATCGCTTCGTCCCGCCGGACGAGTTCAAGGCGTATGAAGAAATCGCCCGCGCCAAGGGCTTCCTCATGGTCTCGGCCAGCCCGCTCACGCGCTCCAGCCACCATGCCGGGGAAGACTTCGAGCGCCTGCGCGCGGCTCGCGAAGCCCAGCTTGCCGCCCGCAAGGCCTAAGGCGCCCCGTGCCGCGTTTCACGAAGACCCTCCGTGTGCCCTATGGGCCAGACCAGTGCTTTGCTCTGGTCTCGGACATTGCCGCCTATCCGCGTTTCATCAAATGGATCACGGCCTTGCGCGTGTCGGAGCAGCGTGAGGCAGGCCCCGGCGTGAATGAATGTCTGGGCGAAGTCGTCGTCGGCTTCAAAGGCTTCACCGAGCGCTTCTCCACCCGCGTCGTCGCGGATGAGCCCGCCGCCCGCGTCACCGCCGCCCTTGTGCGTGGCCCGTTCCGCAAACTCTTTGCCGAATGGCGCATTACCGAAAGCGTCGCGGGCGCCTCGGATGTGTCGCTGGAAATCAATTACGAATTCAGGAACCCCGTGATCGGTTTCCTCGCCGCCGCCAATCACGATCTCGCGGTAGACCGTATCCTGAGCGCTTTCCTCGAAGAAGCCCGCCGCCGGTATTCTGCCCCGCTCGCCTGAGGGCGCTCAGCGCATCTGCGCCTGGATCATGTTCAGCGCGGTCTCAACCGATGCCATGCGGATCGCGTCGCGGCCGATGTCGCCCAGTTGCAGCATCTCATGGATGATCGCGCGGTTCTCACGGGCGCAGGCAATGTGCACCGTGCCCACAGGCTTCATCGGCGTCCCGCCACCTGGCCCGGCCACGCCGGTAATCGAGACAGCAATGTTCGCCCGGCTGTTCGCCATCGCGCCTTCCGCCATCATCCGCGCGACGGGTTCGGACACCGCGCCGAAATCGGCCAGCACATCGCCGGGCACGCCCAGCATCTCTTCCTTCGCCTTGTTGGAATAGGTGACAAAGCCGCGATCCACCACGGAGGATGAGCCGGGGATCTCCGTCAGCAGCGCGGCGACAAGGCCGCCCGTACAGCTTTCGGCGGTGGCGATCTTCAGGCGGGCGCGCTCGGCATCGTCGAGCACCAGCATGGCGAGGTTGCGAAGACGTTCTGGAAACATGGCTCCTGATTAGCGCTCCCTCAGTTTCCCGTGAAGACCGGTTTTCGCTTCTCGATGAAGGCGGCGGCGCTTTCCTTCGCGTCGGCGGTCTGCATCAGGCGGCGGATTTCGGTGATCGCCCATTTGCCGGCATCGCGCCAATCGGGGTCCAGCGTCCGGCGCAGGCCCGCCTTCAGCGCGCGCACCGCCTGAGGCGGGTTCGCGGCGATCTTCTCCGCCAGCGCCAGCGCCGTGGGCAACAGATCGTTTTGCGCTACCACGCGGCTCACCAGCCCGATTGCCTTGGCTTCTGCCGCGTCAATCACATCGCCGGTAAACAGCAGCTCGCTGGCTTTCTCCCGGCCGACAAGTTGCGCCAACCGCCCCAGCCCCGGCGCGTCGCAGCAAAGCCCGCGCGTCACGAAAATCTCGCCAAACTTCGCTGTGTCCGCCATCACGCGAATGTCCGCCATGATCGCCAGCTCCGCGCCCCATCCCAGCGCAAAGCCGTTGATCGCCGCGATCACCGGAATATCCGTATGCAGAAGGGCGTCCGCCGCTGGGGTCAGCCCGCCCGTGTCTTTCGCCCTGGCCGCCCGCTCCGGCGTTACCGGCGCGCCCTTGGAGAGGATCTTCTTCACGTCATCCCCGGCGCAGAATGCGCGGGTGCCCGATCCCGTAATCACAATGGCCCGTGCATCAGACGTGCGCACCGCATCTTCCAGCGCGTCATACAGTTCGTAATCCAGCGAATTCATCGCCTCAGGCCGGTTCAGCGTCAGAACCGTCACATGCCCGCGCTTCTCGGTAATCAGAATATCGTCCACGCTTTCCTCCCGGTCTTCTTTTGAGCGGAAGGCTCTCATGAAGCCGGTGCCTTGAAAATAATGCCGCGAGGTAAGGGCAGGGGCTGCCGGGTCCCGGACAATCGCTGCGCGATTTCCGGGATGACGCCGGAAAGCGAGCGCTAAGGTTTCGTCATCCCGGTTTTGGGCCGAAGGTCCAAAGACCGGGACCCAGGAAGCTCTCCGGCTTTCAGCCGCTTTAGCCCTTCGGCACCAGCAACGCCACAGCCTCTGCCGCAATTCCCTCGCGCCGTCCGGTAAAGCCCAGCCCCTCGGTCGTCGTCGCTTTCACGCTCACCGCGTCGAGCGGAAGCCCGAGCAGCTCCGCCGTCCGTTCCCGCATCGCTTCGCGGTGCGGCTTCACCTTGGGCGCCTCGCAGATCACCGTGATGTCGCAATTGGCGATGACGTAGCCCTTCGCCTCGGCCAGCCTCTGGGCTTCCTTCAGGAAGATGCCGCTGTCAGCGCCTTTCCATTTCGGGTCCGAGGGCGGGAAGTGGTCGCCAATGTCGCCCAGCGCGACGGCGCCAAGGATGGCATCGGTCAGCGCGTGCCAGGCGGCGTCGGCGTCCGAATGCCCTTTCAGCTTGGCGATATGCGGGATCGCCACTCCACAGAGCGTCACATGATCGCCGGCCTCGAACTCATGCACGTCATACCCCTTGCCGATGCGCGGGGTGCCAGCGGGGGAGAGGAGGCGGGCGAGCATGTCGAAATCCTCAGCATAGGTAATCTTGGAAAGGCGGGCCGAGCCGGGCACCATCCTGATCGCTCCCCCGGCGGCTTCGATGGCGGCCAGGTCGTCCACAAGGTCCGGCCCTGCCGCGCTCAATGCGGCGCGGATTTCGCCAAGACGGAAGGCTTGCGGCGTCTGCACCCGGAAAAGCCCCGTCCTGTCCACATTTGTCCAGTTTTGTCCCTGATTTGACTTCAGGGCGTCGGCAACCGGCATGGCCGGGGCCGATGCGGCCACAGCCTTGTCCGAGAGCGTTTCGATGAGCGCGCTGATTGTCGCCGCATCGATGCCGGGCCGGGCTGCGTCATGGATCAGGACCACCGCGTCGTCTGCCAGCGTCGCTGCCGCCAGCCCGCTCAGCACCGATTGCGTCCGCGTAGCGCCCGGATTTGCCTGCACTATCGGCGCGCCTTCAGGCAGTGCCCCCAGCTCCGGCCCGGCCACCACCACCACCTGCGAAATCCGAGGGTGCGTGCAGAAGGCGTCTATAGACCAGTCGATTACGCGCTTTCCCAGCAGCATCTGCCACTGTTTCGGGCGCTCTGCGCCTGCGCGCTGGCCGGTGCCTCCGGCGACGATGATTGCTACAGCCTCAGTCATGTTCGGGCTTGTAAGCGAGCTGCAGGCGGCTGGCTACTCCGCGGAATGTCCCGAATAGGGGAAATATTTGCCCATGATTTGTGCGCTTGCGAAAAAATGAAAAGTCGGTGAGATAAGAGTATGACCAATTTTGAGGCACCCAAGGTCTGGCTGGCGCCGATGTCTGGCGCAACTGACGCCCCCATGCGGCGGCAAGCGGTGCATTTCGGCGCGCCCGCCGTCGTGTCGGAGATGGTTGCAGGGGAAACCCTCGCGCAGGCCCGTCCGGATGTCGTCCGCAGAACCTGCCGTCATGAAGGCGAGGGCAGTTGGATTGTCCAGCTTGCCGCCCGCCGCCCGGAAGACATGCTCGCCGGCGCCGTTCTTATGGCTGAGGCGGGCGTCGATGTGATCGACATCAATATGGGCTGCCCGTCCAAACAGGTGACCGGCGGTCAGTCCGGCTCCGCCCTGATGCGGGATTTGCCGCTGGCGGGTGAAATCATCGACGCGGCCATGCAAGGCGCCGCTGGCCGACCGGTCACGCTGAAGATGCGTCTCGGCTGGGATGATCAGAACCTCAACGCGCCGGAGCTGGCCCGCATGGCGCAAGACCGGGGCGTTTGCATGCTCACGGTCCACGGTCGCACGCGCTGCCAGTTTTACACGGGCGCCGCAAACTGGGCCGCGGTTCGCGCCGCAGTCGAGGCGGTCAGCCTCCCGGTCATCGTCAATGGCGATATTGCTGATGTGGCCAGCGCCCGCGAGGCGCTCGCCCAGTCTGGTGCTCACGGCGTCATGGTCGGGCGAGCCGCCATGGGGCGTCCCTGGCTCGTTGGCGAAATTGCTGCCGCGCTCGAAGGGCGCGCCTGGCGCAAGCCCGGCCTGAGTGAGCAGCTCGCCAGCCTGTGTGAGCAGATCGAGGACTCGGCCGAGCTTTATGGCGCCGGCCTCGGCCTCAAGATGGTGCGCAAGCATATCTCTGCCGCCATCGACGAACTTGAAATCGATCTGCCGGCAGTCGAGCGCCGGCAACTGCGCGCCGATCTCTGCCGGATCGGGGATGCGGGCGAACTCATTGCCGCGCTGCGCCAGGTCTATCTCGGTCAGAAGTTGGAAAAGGTGGTATAGTCGTGGATACGCTCACAGGTGTGCGGCCATCCGGCCTCGCTGATCTGTCCCCCATTGCGCTGCTTCATATTGATCAGCGCCGCCGTATCGGGAATGTGAACCCGGCGGCAGAGGACCTCTTCAAGCTGTCGCGGCGCGCCCTCGTAGGCCGCCCGCTCAGCGAAGTCGTTTATCACGACTCCCTCCTGTTCGAGCTGATCGACCGGGCGGACCGTGACCCCGCCGAAATCGCGGCGCCGGCCACGCCGATCGCCGGCCCGTCGATGCAGGCCGGTCTCATCTGTGATATCCGTCTGCGGACAGTTGAGGGCGGCAACTTTATCCTTGCCCTTTCTGAAACCCCGGTCCGGGATTCCGGCGAAGGGATTGCCGGGGCGGCGGGCTTTGGCCGCATCCTCGGTCACGAAGTGAAAAATCCGCTTGCTGGCATCATCGGCGCGGCCCAGCTTCTGGAGCGTCAGGCGCAGGCTGGCCAGTCCGAACTGCTCGACATCATCAAGGACGAAGCCCGCCGGATCGAGCGTCTGGTCAATCGCCTCTCGGCCTTTGAATTGTTCTCTGCCCCGCGGATGCAGGCGTGCAACGTCCACGCGCTGCTCGACAAGGTCGTCGCGTCCGAGCGCGCGGCGATGGGCACGCGTGTCGAGTTCCGCCGCGAATATGATCCGTCGCTGCCGGATATGATGGGCGATCCTGATCACCTGCAGCAGGCTTTCCAGAACATCGTGCGCAACGCCGCCGAGGCTGCCTCGGAAGGCGGCCGCAAGGGCGAAGTCGTCATCCGCACCGCCTACGCTGCTGGCCTTGCCATGCGCCAGGCGCGTCTCGGCTCCGGCCTGCGCCGCGCCATGCTGATCTCCTTCGAGGATAATGGTCAGGGCATCCCGCGCGAGCGCCAGGCGACAATCTTCGATGTGTTTCAGAGCACCAAGTCCGGCGGCCGGGGTCTGGGCCTTTCCGTCGTCAGCGAAGTCGTCAACGCGCATGGTGGGCAGATCCGAGTGGACAGCCAGCCCGGCGCAACCCGTTTCACTGTCCTGCTACCGCTATCGGAGGCGTAATCCATGGCCGAGAAAACCGTACTCCTCGCCGAAGACGATGCCAGCATCCGGCTCGTCGTGAACCAGACGCTGGTATCTGCCGGCTATGAAGTCAGGGCCACCAGTTCGCCCGACGCGCTGCAGCGCTGGGTACGCAATGGCGAGGGAGATGTGGTCGTCACCGACGTTTATCTGGGTGACACGTCGATCTTTGACCTTCTGCCCTCGATGAAGCTCGCCCGTCCGGAGCTGCCCTTCATTGTAATGAGCGGCCAGAACACCATCCTCACCGCGGCTTCTGCCGCCGAGCATGGCGCCTTTGACTACCTGCCCAAGCCGTTCGACATTGATGTGCTCTCCAGCCTCGTGCGCCGCGCGCTGAAAGCCTCGCCCGCGCCGGACAAGGCGATTCACCCAGAAGCGCAGAAAGCGGTCGCGGATGCTGGCCTCCCGTTGATCGGCCGCTCGGACGCAATGCAGGAAGTCTATCGCCTGATCGCCAAGGTGATGAACACCGACCTCACCGTCCTCATCGAGGGCGAGAGCGGCACGGGCAAGGAACTCGCCGCCCGTGCCATCCATCAGCTCGGCCAGTCCAAGCGTGGCCAGTTCGTCGCGCTCGACCTCGCCGCCATGCCGCCGTCTGAAATCAACCGCGAACTCTTCGGCACCGATGGCAATGGCGGCGCTGTCCGCATGAAGGGCGGCACGCTTTATCTCGACGAGATTGGCGACCTGCCGGCCGAAGCGCAGGCGCAGCTTGTAAAGTTGCTCCGCGAACCCGGCGGCGCCCGCCTCATCGCGTCCACGCGCCGCAATCTTGGCCGCCTCGTGGAAGACGGCAAGTTCCGCGAAGATCTCTTTTACCGCCTCAACGTGATGCGCCTTGCCATCCCGCCGCTGCGCCAGCGCAAGGAAGACATCCCGGAGCTCGCCCGCGCTTTCCTCATCCGTGCCCAGCGCCAGGGGCTCGCTGCCCGCACCTTCGACAAGTCCGCGCTCGACCTGATGGCCGCCTATGACTGGCCGGGCAACGTGCGCGAGCTGGAAAACCTGGTCCTGCGCCTGGCCGTGCTCAGCTCCGATACCGTAATCACCGTCATGGATGTCGAGCGTGAGATGCGCATGGGCGTTGCCGAGCAGACCGGCACGAGCATCGGCTTCGAGGCGGAGATCGAGGCGCTTCTGCACCGCTATGTGATGGGCGATCTCGTCTCCGGCGGTGAGGGGGAGGGCTCCAATGTCCACGAATCGGTTGTTAACCGTGTGGAGCGCCCGCTGATCCGTCTCGCCCTGTCGGTCACCTCGGGCAACAAGGTCCGCGCCGCGCAGCTGCTGGGCATGAACCGCAACACGCTGCGGGCCAAGATCAACGCCCTCGGCATTGCAGAAGACTGATTGACGACACACCGGTCTGTGGCTTTAGTGCACCACTGTTGCGATTGGGACACTTAATTTGTGTCCTATTTGCAACGGGGCGGGGGCCCCAATAGAGCCGGAAAGTAAGTGTCGAGCACAACGAACACCCAGGCCAACAAAGCGAGCTGGGCTCTTTTCGAAGGGCTCTTCATCATTGCGGCCCTGGTTGCAGTGTTTGCAACCTTTATGGCAATTTCCGATGTGAACCCCGACGATCCGACCGCAGGCGCGACGCCGTGGCTCCTGGGGCTCAACTTCATCCTCCTCACGGTTCTCGCCATCATCGTCACGCGGGAATACCTCAAGATCCGCGTCGACAAGGCCGAAGGCAGCGGCAAGCTCGCCCGGCGGTTCGTCCTCCTGTTCGGCTTTTCCGCGCTGATCCCGGCGATGGTCGTGGCCATGTTCATGGGCGCCTTCATCACCCGCGGGCTCGACCGCTGGCTGGGCGACCGTGTGGACCATCTGATGCAGCAGAATGCGGAAATCTTCCGCACCTATGTCGAGAGCTTCCAGTCGACCTTCGATTCAGACATGCGCCTGGCGGCGCTCGATGTCGAAAGCTTCGCTCGCCAGGTCGACAAGACCATCGAGACAGCGCCTGACGCAGATGGTGTTGACGGCGCCATCTATGACTATGCCTCAACGGCTTTCTTCGATGGCCTGCGCACGGAGCTCGCCAGCCGCGACTTCCTCACCATCGCGCTGCTCGGCGCCGATGGCGTGGAGCTTGTCGCTGAAGCCAGCGTGCAGGACCCTATCCTCCTGTTGCCGCCAAAGTCGGCCTATGCCGAGGCCGATCAGGGCGCCGTCGCCACGACGCTGTATGAAGGCCGGGGCATCGCCACGGCGCTTATCCATATTTCCGAGCCGCTCGACGGCTATATCTACGCGGTGAAAGTGTTCGACAGGAATGCGGCGCGTTCTTTACGCGAAGCTGAAACCGCGCTGGAAGAATACTACGCTGCCAAGCAGAGCGGGGGCCGCCTGCAGACAATCTTCATCATCGGCTATGCGCAGATTGCGGGCCTTGTCCTGCTGCTTGCGGGCCGTCTTGGCCTTGAGGCGGCGGGCCGTGTCACCGGTCCCATCGGGCGCCTGGCTTCCGCGGCCCACGCCGTGCGCGATGGTGATCTCAGCGTTCGCGTACCTGTCAGCGGCCCGGTCGATGAGCTGCATGCCCTTGGTCACTCCTTCAATGCGATGACCGAGCAGCTCGACAACCAGCGCGAAGCGCTCGTCCGTGCCCGGAACGACGAGGAAGACAGGCGCCGCTTTGTGGAAACCCTGCTTGCCGAGCTTGGCGCCGGCGTCATGCGCGTGGACCCCAACGGCCAGATCAGTGTCGCAAACCGCTCTGCTGCCGAGTTGCTCGGCCATGCAGAGATTGCCGAAGGCGCGCTCCTGTCAGAGGTCGCCCCGCACTTTGAGCGCTATGTGCGTGATACGCTTGAGCGCGGCGCGCCAGTCGATGCAACGCTGGATGTGACGGTCGGCGGCGAGGCGCGCAATATCCGCCTCAAGACGGCGCCTGGTCCGGAAGGCGGCTGTGTCCTTACCTTCGATGATACGACCCGGCTTGTCACAGCCCAGCGCCAGCTCGCCTGGCGCGATGTCGCCCGCCGCATTGCCCATGAAATCCGCAACCCCCTCACGCCGATCATGCTGTCTACGGAGCGCCTGCGCCGCCGCTACGGCCCGAAGATCGACGATGCCGACGGCGTGTTCGAGCGGTGCACGGAAACCATCCTGCGCAAGGTAGACGACATCGCCCGCATGGTTGAGGAATTCTCCTCCTTTGCCCGGATGCCCAAGCCGAGCGTTGCGCCGTTTGATATGCGCGAGCTGCTGCAGGCCGCCGCCTTCGCGCAGAGCGTCGTCTCGCCCGATATCGAGATCGAGCTGGATACCGATCTGGAGAAGGCGCCTTTCCTGGGCGATGACCGGCTCCTGGGGCAGGCGTTCGGAAACCTCCTGAAAAACGCGGCAGAGGCTATCGAGGGCCAGCCGATCGAGAACGACGTGTCCGGCCATATCCGCATCATCCTCCAACAGGATGTGCGCGGCCTTGAGGTGATCATTGAAGACAATGGCCCCGGCTTCCCCGCCGAAGTGCGCAACCGGCTGCTGGAGCCCTATGTGACGACGCGCGAGAAGGGCACAGGCCTCGGCCTTGCCATCGTGAACCGTATCCTGGTCGATCATGGCGGTTCCATTTCGCTTCAGAACCGGCCCGATGGCCTGCGCGGCGCGCGGGTTCGGGTGGTGCTTCCTGAAAACGGCGCGCTGGCGATGCAGGGCGACGACGTATCCACAGAAGATGGCGGCGGCGAAGGCCGTGTGCCTTACCCGTTGAGTTTGTAGAGGAGACTTGTGCATGGCACTCGACATCCTGGTTGTAGATGATGAGCCAGATATCCGTGAGCTGATGGCCGGCGTCCTTGGGGACGAAGGCTACGCAGTGCGCACCGCCGACACCGCCGAGCGCGCGATTGAAGAAGTGCGCTCGCGCACGCCGCGCCTCGTAATCCTTGATGTGTGGCTCCAGGGCAGCGGCATGGATGGCCTCTCGGTCCTGAAATACCTGAAATCGATCGACCCCATCCTGCCGGTCATCGTGATCAGCGGCCACGGCAATATCGAAACAGCGATCGCGGCGATCCGCCGGGGCGCGTTCGATTTCATCGAAAAGCCGATCAAGGCAGACCGTCTCATGCTGGTCGTCGAGCGCGCGATTGAATCTGCTGCGCTCCGCTATGAGAATGCCGCCCTGCGCAACCGTGCCGGCGATGAAGAACGCTGGATCGGAAACAGCCAGGCTGCAACTGCCCTGCGTGCTTCGCTTGATAAGGTTGCCCCCACCAATTCCAGGGTGCTCATCACAGGCCCGGCTGGTGTCGGCAAGGAACTGGCTGCGCGCCTTATCCACAAGAACTCCGCCCGCGTTACCGGTCCGTTCGTCGTCGTCAACGCGGCAACGATTGCGCCAGACCAGATGGAGATCGCCCTCTTCGGTGAGGAAGACCAGCAAGGGCGCACCGTGCGCGTTGGCCTGTTCGAGCGGGCCCACACCGGCACGCTTCTCCTCGATGAAGTTGCCGACATGCCAATCGGCACCCAGAACAAGATCCTCCGCGTCCTGACCGAGCAGCGCTTCCAGCGTGTCGGTGGCCGCTCGGATGTGACCGTCGATGTCCGCGTGATGGCTGCCACCACGAAAGACCTGAAAGCAGAGATCGAAGCGGGCAACTTCCGGGAAGACCTGTTCTACCGGCTCAGCGTCGTGCCGCTGCGCGTGCCTTCGCTGGCCGAGCGCCGGGACGACATCGTGGATCTCGCCAACTATTTCTGCGAGCGCATTGCCGAAACGTCAGGCCTCACATTCCGGAACTTCTCGTCCGAGGCGCTCGCCGTCCTGCAGTCGATGGAATGGCCGGGGAATATCCGCCAGCTGCGCAATCTCGTTGAACGCATCCTGATTCTCTCGCCCGCCGATACGGGCCGTCCGATCAGCGTGGACGAATTGCCGCGCGATCAGGGACGCGGCGGTCCGGCGCAAACCTCCAAATCGGGCTCTGCAGAGCTGGTTGGCCTGTCTTTGCGCGATGCGCGCGAGCAGTTCGAGCGGGAATACCTTACCCTGCAGATCACACGTTTTAACGGAAATATATCCCGTACGGCCGAATTCATCGGAATGGAGCGCTCCGCTCTGCACCGAAAATTAAAGGCTTTGGGAATATCCACGGGCGTCCGTCAGGATTCCTGAGCAGACGCTGAAGGCTTGAGACTATGCACGTTCTGATCTGCGGCGCCGGACGGGTAGGGCAGGGCATCGCGCGCCGTCTTGCCCGCGAGAAGCACGAAATCACCATCATTGATGAAGATCCCGATCTCGTCGATCAGGTCTCCATCGACCTCGACGTGCGCGGCATCGTCGGCCACGCGGCGCACCCCGACGTGCTCAAGCGTGCCCGCGCGGCTGACGCAGAGATGATTATCGCGGTCACCCATTTTGACGAGATCAACATGGTGATCTGCCAGATCGCCCACACGGTCTTCTCCACCCCGTTCAAGATCGCCCGCGTCCGCGACCGCTCTTATCTGGAGCCTGCCTGGAAGAACATCTTCTCGCGCGAAGGCCTGCCCATCGACATGGTGATCTCGCCGGAAGCCGAGGTCGGCGACGCGATCCTCCAGCGTTTCCGCACGCCCGGCACCATCATGAGCGCCAATTTCGCCGGCGGCATGGTCAAGCTGCTGGGCTTCGATCTGCGTGCGGACAATCCACTCGTCGATGTTGCTGTCGATCAGATCAAGGGCCTGTTCCCGGATCTTTCCGCCCGGGTCATCGGTATCGGGCGCGGCGACACGATCCACGCCCCGCGCGGCAAGGATGTTCTGAAAGCAGGCGACCGCGCCTATGTCGCTGTGCTGGACGCCCATGCCAGCCGCCTCACCTCCATCTTCAACACCGCCGAAAGCCGCCTCGATCACGTCGTCATCGTCGGCGGCGGTAATGTTGGCCTCCACGTTGCCAAGATGCTGGAGCGCGAAAGCCATATCCGCGTCCGCATGATCGAGCGCGACGGCGCCCGCGCCAACAAGGCCGTTGCCGAAGTAAAGCGCTCCATCGTCATCCAGGGCGATGGTCTGAGCCCGGAGATTCTGGCCGAGGGCGGCGTCGATCGCGCCGACTTTGTGATCGCCATCACCGATGACGACAAGGCAAACCTCCTGATCTCCAACCTCTCCAAGCGTGCAGGCGCCAAGCGCGCGCTCGCCCTCATCAACTCGCCCGAACTGGCTGGCCTCGCACCGGACATGCGCGTCGATACCGTGCTCGATCCGCGGGCGCTGACAGTCTCTCAGATCCTCATGCGCATGCGCCGGGGCCGCATCCTCAGCCTGCAGTCTCTGGAAGACGGCATGGCCGAGGTCGCCGAAGGCGTCACCCTCGAAAGCTCGTCCCTCATCGGCAAGCCGCTCGGCTATGATGATCTTCCCGAAGGCGTCACCGCGGCTGCTGTCGTGCGCGGCAATGAGGTGCTGATGGCCGACGATGAGGTTATTGTCCGCGCCGAGGACCACCTGATCATTTTCTACGAAGCCGAGATGGTCCGCTCGGTTGAGAAGTTCTTCCGGGTCAACCCGGACTATTTCTGATCGATGAACTATACATCCGTCGTCCGTGTTCTGGCTTTCCTGATGCTGATCCTGGCAGGATGCGCCGCATCGGCGACCCTGCTGGCCTGGGCGCTGGGCGAAACCTCCCAGCTCATCTCCTTCGGCGCCACCACGCTCGGCATTTCGGTCTTCGCCTCCAGCGTCCTGCTGCTGGCGCCCAAGCCCAGCCGCCGGGCGCGCCCGTCCGATGCGCTGGCTGTCGTCCTGCTCTGGTGGTTCCTTGCCCCTGTCGCTGCGTCGCTGCCGTTCATCTTCGGCGTCGCCAACAACTCGGTCACCGTCGCGCTCTATGAGGCGGCCTCCTGCATCACCACCACCGGCCACTCCATCCTCCAGTTTCCCGAAGCCTGGCCCGTCAGCCTGCTTTACTGGCGCGGCTTGCTGCATCTCCTGGGAACGTATGCTGCCATCATTATGGCCGCCGGTGTCTTCGCAGCGATCAATCTCGGCGGCCCCGGCGTCCACCGCACGGTTCTCTTCACGCTGCCGGAGTCGAGCTATTTCGACGCCATGCCCCGTATCGCGATTGCCGTCGGCGTGATGTTGTCGATCACCATCGGGTTCATCCTGCTGCTCCTTCTGGTGTCCGGTGTTCCCCCCGTGCGTGCGCTCGCCGATGCCGTCAGTGTCATTTCCACCGGTCTCGTCTTGCCCGATGCCGTCCGCGCGCTGCCGCCCAATCCGGTCGCCGAAATCGTCATGGCCGCTGGCCTGATGATCGGCGCGCTGGGCCTCGCCGTCTGGCTGCCGCTGCGCATCGGGGCGGTAAAGTCTGCGCTGACTGATCCGGAAACGGTTGTCTTCTTCGCCCTGATGCTGGTCTTCGCCGCTGCGCTCATCCCGGTTGGCATCTCGCTGGACACTGGCCTCAGCTGGTCGCTCAGCAACCTGTCGACCTCGGGCATCCCGCTCTCGCAGGCCGCGCGCGACGCTAACGTGCCGCTCACCATCGCTGTGCTGCCCGCCTTGATCGGCGGCTCGGCTCTTTCCGCGGCTGGCGGCATCAAGATCGCGCGCTTCATCGTGCTGGGGCAGAGGGCAGGGCAGGAATTCCGCCAGCTCGGCTATCGCCGTTCCATCCTCAGCTTCCGGTTTCGTGACAGAGAACTGGATGAGCGCAGTGTGATCGGCGTCTGGGTCTACTTCATCGTCTATGCCGCCGCACTGTTTTCGGTGATGGCGATTCTGTCCTTTTTCGAGATACCGTTCGAAGACTCGATCCGGCTTTCCATCGGCGCGCTTACCAATTCGGGCGGCCTCATCGCGCAGGCTACGGAAGGTCTGAGCTCGCTTGGCCAGCTTCTGCTCGCCATTGCCATGGTTTTGGGCAGAGTGGAGATCCTGACTGTGCTTCCGGCCCTTTCCCTGAGCTTCTGGCGGGGGTAAAGGGGGAACACCCTTGCGCAGGGGAAACAATGACCTTAGCTGCGCAGAATAAGACAACAAAATAAGAAAGAAAAAACAGATGTCCGCCGACAAGAAGCAGAATCTCCAGGACACTTTCCTCAACGCCGTCCGCAAATCCCGCACCCCGCTCACCGTCTTCCTCGTCAACGGTGTGAAGCTTCAGGGTGTCGTCACTTGGTTTGACAATTTCTGTATCCTGCTTCGGGGCGACGGGCGCCCACCGCAACTGGTGTACAAGCACGCCATTTCGACCATCGCGCCGAGCGCGCCCGTCCAGCTCTTCGACGAGGAACTCGACGGAGACTGATCGCGTTTGCAAGAAAAACTGATTGACCGCCTTCCTGCGCCGGAAATTGCCGGCGTCGTGATCCCGTGGTTCACGCCGCGAGACCGGCCGGGTCCGGACCGTTTGTCCGAAACTGCCGGTCTCGTCGAAGCGCTCGGCTGTGAGCTGGGGTTCATCCGGCCAGACCATGTTCGTGAAGTGAATTCTTCCTTCCTCCTGTCGGGCGGTCTGCTGGACAGGATGGCGACTGATATTGCCGAGACGAACGCCACGCTTGCGGTGATCGACGCCTCGCTGACGCCAGTTCAGCAACGCAACCTTGAGAAGCGTCTGGGTGTGAAGGTCATTGATCGGACGGGTCTGATCCTTGAAATCTTCGGCCTTCGGGCGCGCACAAAAGAGGGCCGTCTTCAGGTCGAGCTGGCCCGTCTCCTCTACGAACGCTCGCGTCTTGTCCGCACATGGACCCACCTGGAGCGTCAGCGCGGCGGGGGCGGCTTCCTCTCCGGCCCCGGCGAAAGCCAGCTTGAGGCCGACCGGCGGATGCTGGACGACAAGATCCTCCGTCTGCGGCGTGATCTTGAAGAAGTAAAACGCACGCGGGCGGTCCAGCGGGCAGGGCGCCGGCGCTCTGGAAAGCCTGTGGTCGCGCTCGTTGGCTACACGAATGCGGGCAAATCCACGCTTTTCAACCGGCTGACCGGCGCGGACGTGTTCGCCAAGGACATGCCCTTCGCCACGCTTGATCCGACCATCCGGCGGCTGGACCTGCCCACCTTGGGCGAGGCTGCCCTGATCGATACGGTCGGCTTCATCACGGACCTGCCGACCCACCTGATCGACAGCTTCCAGGCGACGCTCGAAGAGTCCCTTCAGGCCGACCTGCTCATCCATGTGCGCGACCGCGCCAGCGCGTCGGATATGGAGCAGGCGGATGATGTGATGCAGGTGCTCGAGCGGCTGGAATCTGAATCCGGTTTGCCTTTGCCGCCGATCATCGAAGCCTGGAACAAGATGGACGCCCTGTCGCCGGAGCGCGCGGAGTCGCTGGCCGCTCTGGCGGCGATCACGGAAGACCCGCCCGCCGCTGCCGTTTCCGCACTTTCGGGAGAGGGCATCGATACGCTGCTGGCGTTGATCGAGAAATCACTTCTCCGTGGCCGGACGGAAATTTCAGTCAGGCTGGGCACTGCTGACGGTAAGGCTCGCGCCTGGCTTCACCAGCACGGCGAGGTAACGGCGGAAGCGCAGCTGGAAGATGGCGGTACGGATGTTTCGGTCCGCCTGTCCGCCGAACGTCTAGGGCAGTTCCGAACAGAATTTCCAGCCTTGGCGGCCATTATTTCAATAGCTTGAATCCCGCCCATCCTTCGACCTCATCCTGAGCCCGACGAAGGACGCTCAGGATGAGCTAAATAGCGCTGCGCCAGAGAAGCTCATCCTGAGCGAAGTCGAAGGATAGAGCGGGCTCCGCGATTGCCGCCCCACCCATCCTGTCCTAAGCCCGCAGGACAAGGGGGGGAGCGCGCATGCGTATTGCAGTCACCGGAACGCACGGCGTGGGCAAGTCCACGCTGATCGAAGACTTCGTGTCGGCAGTGCGAGCCTATGAGGGCGTGCCGGAGCCCTATTGGCTGCTCGCACAGGATGGCATGGCCTTCGCCGATGGGCCGAATACGGCCGATCTGGAAGAGCAGCTCAAAAGCAGTTGCGCGCTGATCGGAGAGCAGGTCACCGACGAGGATGTCATCTTCGACCGGTGCCCGCTGGACCTCGTTGCCTATCTCGATGTCGTCAGCGCGCAGGAGGGGTTCGAGTGGACGCCGCAGGGCCGTTTGCTGGGCCGGATGGAAAAAGCGCTCAGCAGCCTGGACCTGATCGTCTTCGTGCCGTTGCAGCAGCCAGACGAAATCAGCATCGAGATTGAATACCCCAAACTCCGGCGCCAGGTGGACCGCCGCCTCAAGGCCATCCTGCGCCAGGATGATCTGGGCCTGCTCGAAGGTGGCCCGCGCGTCCTCGAAGTGTCCGGCCCGCCCGCCGAGCGTGTCCGTCAGCTGATCGCCGCGCTCGGTTGATCGTCGGGGCGGCGCGTGCGGGTTACGCCCGTTCGGTTTTCTTCACGCCCTGCCAGTAGGCTTCCTGCTCGTCGAGGCTGAGGGACGCAAAGTCGACGCCGGCTTTGGCTGCGGCGGCTTCCATCGCGCGAAAGCGGCGTTCGAACTTCGCATTCGCCCGGCGCAGGGCCTGTTCCGGATCAACCGACAGCCGCCGCGCCAGATTGGCCGCCACGAACAGCAGGTCTCCGATTTCGTCCTCGATGGCATCGGCGTCGCCGCTCGCCATCGCGTCCTTCACTTCGCCGGTTTCTTCTTCCAGCTTGTCGAAGATGTGCGCCGCTTCGGTCCAGTCAAAGCCCGTGCGCGCGGCCCGCTTCTGCAGCTTCTCTGCGCGCAGCAGCGCGGGCAGGGAGAGGGCAACGCCCGCCAGCGCGCTCTTGTCCTCGGCCTTCTTGCTTTTTGCCGCCCGTTCGGCGGCTTTCATCTCTTCCCAGGCGGCAGTCTGGCCATCGGCGTCGCGCCCGTCTGCCGCTTCGAACACATGCGGGTGGCGGCGAATCATCTTGGTGTTGATCGCGTCCACCACGTCGGCCAGTGCAAAGGCGCCGTCTTCTTCCGCCATCCGGCTGTGGAAAATCACCTGGAACAGCAGGTCGCCCAATTCCTCGCGCAGGTCGCTCATGTCGCCGCGCTCGATCGCGTCGGCCACCTCATACGACTCTTCAATCGTGTAGGGCGCGATGGTCGCGAAGGTCTGTTCCAGATCCCAGGGGCAGCCCGTTACCGGCGTGCGCAGGCGCGCCATGATGTCGACCAGAGTGATTAGCGCATTTGCCGCTTCTTCTGGCGTTGATGGGGTAGAGGTCATCCGTCAGCTCCCGCGCTGTGCTGCCTGTCTCCCGTGTTTAGGCCCGCCGCCATGTCCCGCAAGGGCAATACGGCATCTTGCGCCTTGCGCTGTGGCGGTCGGTGGCCCACACCGGTTACCTTAGGGCGCCGGATGCGCCGGCCGCCGGGATAGCAGGTGAGATGAACGACAGGCTTGCACTGATTGGTGTCAATTGGTCCGGCTCCCGGCTGACAGCCTGGGCGTATGATGATGAGGGGGAGGTGCTCTCCTCCGCTGTCATGCATGAGGCCGAACACCTTGCCCCTTCGGAGCTTGTCGCCCGTATTCGTTTTCATGTCGCCGAGTGGCTTGGCGCATGGCCGGAAGTGCCGGTCATCGTGTCCGGCGAAGTGGGCATTCTGTCCCTGGATGGGCGCGAAGAGTCCTCAAACGTACTCAAAATGACACTGCCCGTATCGCTTTCGACACTGTCTGAAAGCCTTCTGCCGCAGGATGGCATGTGGATCGTCCCCTGGGTGCGCCAGACTTATCCCCCGGATATCTCCTGCGGCACCGAGACGGTTCTTGTTGGATTGGATGAGGATCACGCCGCCGTCTGCATCGTTGGCCGGCATACGCGCCACATCACTTTGCAGCATGGCCGCATCACCCGCATGTCGACCGAGATCACGACCGAGTTGCGCGATCTCCTGCTCACCTCCGGCGCCCTGGCGCTGCGCGATGGGGTGGCTCAGCGCTTCGACGCTGCCGTCTTCCGCGAATGGGTCGAGCGCGCGCTCGATATCGCCGAGGCGCCCCCGGTTTTCGCCGTGGAGGCAGCGGTCCTGACCGGCCAGCTTGATCCGGCGCTCAAATCTGCCGCCATCGCGGGCCTGCTGATCGGGCGCGATGTCGCCACTCATTACGATCCGGGCGACGAAGTTCTGCTGGTCGCTGACGATCCGCTGCGCGAGGCTTACGGTCTCGCTTTCGATGCGCTTGGCGCCGATGTCGATGAAATTTCCGCCACCGAAGCACTGCAGGAGGGCCTGTTTGAACTGGCGGACCTTGCAGGCCTTCTCGGCGAGGATTAATCCGCCCCCGTTATCCACAGAGATAGTCTGGTAGTCATGATCCTGTCCCCCGAATGCGTTGCCCCCACCGGCTGTATGCAGGGAGAGGCCCCTCTCTGGAGCCCAACCGAGGGATTCCTCTGGTGGGTCGATGTCCGCCGGGCCAAATTGCATCGCTACAACCCCCGTACTGGCAACACCCGGCGATACGACCTTCCGGTCAAGGCGAGCAGTCTGGCGCTTTATGGTGGTCACCTGCTGATGGCGGCAGATCGCGAAATCGGTTTCTTCGATCCTGCCGACGAAATGTACGAACGCCTCTGCGTTTTGCAGGACGAGCCGGCCACCAACCGCACCAGCGATGGGGGTGTTGCGCCGGATGGTTCCTTCTGGTTCGGCACGATGGATGATGCCGAGCGCGAGCCGAGCGGCGTCTACTATCGCTATGGTGCCGACAAAGCCGTTGCGCAGCTGCGCCTGCCCTCAGTGCTCGTCACCAAGACCATGCAATTCTCGCCCGATGGCCGTACTTTCTACACCTGCGACGCGGCGGAATCGGAGATCCTGGCGTTTGATGTGAACCCGGAAACCGGCGCGCTTTCGGGCCGGCGAACCTTCGCATTCACGCATGAACTGGGCGGTTTGCCTTATGGATCGACCGTGGATAGCGAAGGCGGGCTCTGGGTTTGTCTTCACGGCGCCTCACGCGTAGCGCGGTTTGCGCCGGATGGGGAGCTGGACCGGGTGATCATCCTCGCTGCGCCGTTGCCGACGGGCTGCGCGATCGGCGGCCCGGACATGCGTACCTTGTTCATAACCACTGCCAGAACTGGCCTCAGCTTTCCGCAATTGGACGCGCGCCCCCTTTCAGGAAGCCTGTTTGCCGTAGAAGTAGATGTGCAGGGGCTTGCGCCGCGGGAGTTCGCCAAGCCCTGATTCCTCTGATCAAGGGCAGGTGAGGGCTTGTATCGAAGCGCAACTCCCTTCACATCTGCAGCTATCGGGGGCCCAGAAGGGCAACTCCATGCATATTTGCCGTGGACGTGGACGCCCAAAAGGGCTATCCGCCCGCCTTTCAAGTGAGTGATGATATGGCCGGTAAGGACCAGAAGGAAAAGAAAAAGCGGGTTGGCCCGGTCACGTTCCTGCGCCAGGTGCGCGCGGAAGGTAACAAGGTCTCCTGGACTTCTCGTCAGGAAACGATCCAGGCGACGATCTTCGTCGTCATCATGTCGATCCTGATCGCAATCTTCCTTTTCCTGACCGATACCGTCATAACCCTTTTCGTGAATTTTGTCCGCGGCGTCTGATGACTGCCGAGACACAAGCAGACCTTCCGGAGCGCGTCCGCCTCATGCCTGATGCCAAGTGGTATATCGTCCACGCTTATTCCAACTTCGAAAAGAAGGTGGCTTCCACGATTCGTGAGCAAGCCGAGCGTAAGGGCCTTCTGCACCTGATCGAAGAGATCGAGGTGCCGACAGAAGAGGTTGTCGAGGTCGCGCGTGGTAAGAAAAAGACTGTCGAGAAGCGCTTTTTCCCTGGCTACGTACTGATGAAGGCACAGCTGACGGACGATATCTACCATCTCGTCAAGGATACGCCGAAGGTATCCGGCTTCCTCGGCGCTGAGGGGGGCAAGAAGCCGCTTCCGGTCCGCCAGCGTGAAGTTGATCGTATTCTCGGCCGGTCGGTGGATGTGTCTGCGGAGCGTCCGCGTCCCAAGGTCAGCTTCGAGATTGGCGAACAGGTTCAAGTCAACGACGGCCCGTTCCAGGGCTTCGAAGGTGCTGTCGAGGAAATCGACGAAGCCAATGGCCGCCTGAAAGTCACCGTGTCGATTTTCGGTCGGGGCACTCCGGTCGATCTCGACTTCGATCAGGTTGTGAAGATCTGATCATTTTGCGGCAGGGCGGGTGCTTCAGGGCGCTGCTCGCCGCTTGAAATGAATTTCTTGTGGCTGTATGTCGCCGGAAAGGTTGCCGCCTTAGCTCAGTTGGTTAGAGCGCTAGATTGTGGATCTAGAGGTCCCCCGTTCGAACCGGGGAGGTGGTACCATTCTCTCTGAGCTAAATTGCTCTGCCTTGCGCCCCGGATATCGGCGAAAATTTATCCCAAAAGTAGAAATGATTGCGCATGGTGGATTTCCTGCCTCGGCGCTTGGTTGTCGACTGCCGCCGCAAGATCGTCGCTGAGAGAATCACTCACGTGAATGATGCGTAAGGGCGACTCTCGTCTGCTCTGTGGAATTCGCCCATTTGGCCCAAATAAATCGAACTTGTATGGAACCAAGTCAGATAACCAGCGTTTGTAAATCGCTGTTCAGCGCACGTTAAGAAACCGTGGTTTGACGGCATATGGGACCTGTTGCAAAAGGGTCTCGGTGAGTAGAAATTTCCACCGCAATCGAGTGCAATGGCCTGATTAATACTCGCGGAAGGCGGAAAAAACGTTTAACACCAAAGCATGCGGATGAAACCCGTATGAACCTGCGGCCGAGGACAATCCCGTTTTCGGCACACAAAAGGGGATTAGGTATGAAGAAAACTCTGTTGTGCGCGACTGCCGCGGCCGCTTTCGCGACTGCCGGCGCTACAGCGCACGCCCAGGAAGAAGGCTGGTACGGTCGCGCGGATGCGCAGTTCAGCTTCGACGGCACCCTGGATTATGATGCTCCTACCGGCATCAACGGTACCATGGTTGGAGACGGTTCTGCGTCCGAAACCGGCGGCGCTGACATCGGTCTCGGTTACGCATTTGCCAATGGTCTTCGCCTCGAGGGCGTCCTTGGTCAACGCGGTGGCCCGCTCGATATCCCGTCGGGTATCAATGGCACGCTTCCAGGCGCTACTACCAAGGCAAGCGGCTATGCAAACGTGACCGACCTGATGGTCAACGGTCTTTATGACTTCAACAAAGGCGGCACGATTCGTCCGTACATCGGTCTCGGTGTTGGTGGTGCGCGTGTTGACGCAAAAGCATCCAGCCGGGTGACTAGCGGCGGTAGCGCTCTGAACGGTTTCACCGACAAAGCGACCGGCATTGCTTACCAGGGCCTCCTCGGCGTCGGCTTCAAGCTGTCCGAGCGCATGACCATGGACGTTGGCTACAAGTACTTCACTGTTGAAGATCTGAACTTCGACGGCAAGCACGGTGGCCCGAGCTACGATGCGGACTATCAGGATCACACGGCGACCATCGGTCTGCGGTATTCGTTCGGCGCTCCGCCGCCTCCGCCGCCTCCGCCGCCTCCGCCGCCTCCTCCGCCGCCGCCGCCTCCGCCGCCCCCGCCTCCTCCTCCGCCGCCTCCGCCGCCGGAAGAGACCACTCCGCCTCTGGCCCAGCAGTGCTCTGCGCTCAGCCAGGAGTTCGTGGTTTACTTCGAGTGGGATCGTTCGGATCTGACGAGCCAGGCTTCGGCTGTTATCGATCAGGCTGTGGCGAACATCCGCTCGGTCGAGGGTTGCGCAGCTGGTTCGGTGACCATCATTGGTCACACCGACACCTCGGGTAACGCTACCTACAACCAACGTCTGTCGGTTCGCCGCGCTGATGTGGTTGCAGCAGCTCTTTCCGAGCGCGGCATTGCCAACACGCTGATCTCGAAAGACGGTAAAGGCGAAACGGCACTCGCTAAAGCAACGCTTGACGGTGTTCGCGAGCCTCTGAACCGCCGTTCGGAAGTTACGATCATCGTTCAGTAACGAAGATCGTCATCTGACAGGAAGCGGCCCGGCATTGCGCCGGGCCGTTTTTGTTTTCGCAGGGGAAAGGCGAAGGCTTGCCGCCTGCCTTGAGCTGTGAAACCAAGAGCTATGACAGAACTCAGCCTACTTTCCCGCGAGGATGAGGCAGCGCGTGAGCGCCTCGCCGCGGCCGCCGCCGAAATGATCGCCCGCACCCGCAGCTGGTCGGCGATTAATACCGGCAGTTATAATATCGATGGTCTCAAGACGCTTGCTCCCAAGCTGGCGGATGCCTTTTCCGCGTTGGAAGCAGACGTCGCACTGGTTGAAGGGCCCGGCTTCGACAATGTCGGCGCAGATGGGAAGGTAACCCAGATGCACACCGGACCGATAGTGCAGGTGATTGCGAGACCTACCGCACCGATTCAGGTTGTCCTGTCAGGGCACTACGACACGGTGTTCCCGCCTGAAACATTTGAAACCATCCGCGACCTGGAAAATGGGCAGATCAACGGGCCCGGCATGGCGGACATGAAGGGGGGGCTCAGCCTTATGCTTGAAGCCCTGAAGACATTCGAATCTGGTCCGTTCAAGGAGCGTCTCGGATACCGAATCGTGATGACGCCGGACGAAGAAATCGGAAATTTCGCCAGTTCAGCTGCGCTGACTGACGCGGCGAAGTCCGGTGCGCTAATTGGCATGACCTATGAGCCGGCTATGGAAACGGGCGCAATGTCCGGGGGACGCAAGGGGTCTGCCGTATTTGACATTGTGCTGCATGGCCGCGCCGCGCATGCGGGGCGCGCGAAGGAAGAGGGTCGCAGTGCCATCGAAGCCGCAGCGGAGCTGGTTGTGGGCCTTGAGGGGCTGAACGGTCAGCGCGACGGCGTGACGTTCAATGTCGGCGCAATTGAAGGCGGAAGTCCAGTCAATATCGTGCCGGATCTGGCGGTGGTTCGCTTCGGCGCCCGCGCGCCGGATGCCGATGCTTCTGCCTGGGCGACAAAAGAGGTCGAGCGCCTGTTTGCTCGTGCGGCTGCGCGCGACGGCATTCATGGACATCTGCATGGCGGTTTCTATCGGCCACCGAAGCCTCGTAATTCAGCGCAGCAAGCCTTGTTCGATGCCGTGCATGCCACCGGCCGTGCCATCGGGCTCGACCTTGAGTTTGTTGACACGGGCGGCGTTTGCGAAGGCAACAATATTTTTGCCGCGGGAGTTCCGAACGTTGATACGCTTGGCGTGCGTGGCGGACGTATTCACTCCAACGAAGAGTTCGTGATTGCCGACAGCTTTGCAGAGCGGGCAACGTTGTCTGCGTTGATTCTGAACCGTCTCGCGGATGGACGGATGGATGGCAAGCGTATCAAGGAATTGATGGGACGCTGACCATGACAACTCAGTATGTGATGCGTCCCTCGCGGCTCGACGATCTTGATGCCCTGATGGAACTGGCAGACCTGTCTGGTCCCGGATTTACCAGCCTGCCGGTTGATGAGCCGATCCTGAGAGAGCGCCTGGAGAAATCAGAGCGTGCTTTCCACGGTCGGCAGAAGAATCTTCAGTACGGAAAGTATCTGATGATGATGGAGCATGTGCCGACCGGACAGGTCGTCGGCTGCTCCGCTGTGAAGGCCGGTACAGGCATTGACCAGCCCTTCTTCAACTACCGCATTATCACACTGGCGCAGGCGAGCCATGCGGCAGGCAATCTCCGGTTCGACATGGACGCGCTGGTGCTGACCAACGAATATGTCGGCTACACGGAAGTCGGCACGCTTTTCCTGAAGCCAAACCATCGTGGAGGTGGCGCTGGGCGGTTGGCCGCGCAGTCGCGCTATCTGTTGATGGCGGCGGCGCCAGAACGGTTCAGCGAGAAGGTGCTGGCCGAGCTGCGCGGTGTCGTGGACGATATGGGCGTATCGCCCTTCTGGGAGTGCCTCGGCCGGCATTTCTTCCGGATGGACTTCGCCGAAGCGGACCGGCTTTCGGCGACAACGGATAACCAGTTCATCGTCGATCTGATGCCGCGCTATCCCATCTATGTGGACCTGCTGCCGCCGGAGGCGCGCGAGGTGATCGGCCGCTGCCATTCTGATGGCGTGGGCGCTTACAAGCTGCTGCAATGGGAAGGCTTCGATTTCGATAGGACGGTCGACATCTTTGATGGCGGTCCGCTCGTCTCCGCCCAGAAGCGCCATATTCGGACGATCCAGGAGAGCCGGATTGTCACGGTCGAGGCTGGGGACGTGGAAGGTGATGCCGACGCCCGGCAGGGCCTGTTATCGAGCAACCGCCTGCCAGATTTTCGGGTCTCACTCGGTAAGTTTGTGAGGAAGGGGGAGGACGGAATCGTCGCCTCGCCTGAAGTTCTCGAAGCCCTGCACCTGAAGTCTGGGATGCCGGCGCGCATCTGGGTACGGAGTAAATAATGAATAACGGTGTCTATATCGATGGCAAGTGGCGCTCCGGGAAGGGTGCTGCTTTCGCAAAGCATTGTCCGGCGACCGGTGAAACCAGTTGGGAGGGGGTGGCGGCGGACGCGGCTGATGTCGCCGCGGCGGTAGCATCCTGTCGCGCGGCATTCGCAGTTTGGGCGCGCACCCCCGTTGCGGAACGGATTGCAATTCTGGAACGGTATGCCGACGAAATTGGTAAGCGCGCCGCTCCGATTGCCGAAGCGATCAGCCGTGACATGGGTAAGGCGCTCTGGGATGCGCAGGGCGAAGCGGCGACCATGAAGGCAAAGATTGCCGTTTCGATTGCCGCGATGAAAGAGCGCGCGGGCGAGCGGGAAGAGGCGGCTGCATTTGGTCAGTCGCGCCTGGTTCACAGGCCACACGGCGTAATGGCCGTGTTCGGACCATTCAACTTTCCTGGCCACCTGCCAAACGGCCATATCGTGCCGGCCCTGCTGGCCGGGAACACTTGTGTGTTCAAACCGTCCGAACTTGCTCCATCGGTTGCCGCCCTGATGGCGGATGCGTTTGAGGCGGCCGGTTTGCCGCCGGGATGCCTCAACATCGTTCAGGGCGGGCGCGAGACGGGCGCCGCGCTGATTGATCAACCGATCAACGGCCTCGCGTTTACGGGTTCGGCGAGCACAGGTGTGTTCTTCCACAAACATTTCGCCGGCCGTCCGGAAGTGATGCTGGCGCTGGAAATGGGCGGCAACAATCCGCTGATCATCTGGGATCCAGTCGATGTAGATGCGGCAGCGGACATCGCAGCCCAATCTGCGTACCTTACGACTGGTCAGCGGTGTTCCTGCGCACGGCGCGTCATTCTTCCAGAGGGCGCGTTCGGGGATGCTGTTGTGGATGCAATCGCTGCGCGCGCCGGGGGGCTCCGCATCGGTGCGTGGAACGAACCGGATATTTTCATGGGGCCGCTGGTGTCGAATCATGCGGCGGATCAGGCGGTCAGGTTCCACGAAATGCTGCTGGCAAAAGGTGGCCGCTCGATCCTTCCGCTGGCGGCGGGCGAGCAGGGCGGCGGCTTCGTGACGCCCGGTATCGTCGATGTGACAAATGCGACGGGTGTTCCGGATGAGGAGTTGTTTGGTCCGCTCGTTCAAATCTACCGGACAAAGACTTTCGAAGGTGCGCTGACCGTCGCAAACAATACGAAATATGGCCTCTCTGGTGGGCTCGTCAGTGACGATGATGCGCTCTGGGAAACGGCATTCTCCGAAATGCGCGCGGGTATTCTGAACCGGAACCGGCCAACAGTCGGCGCAAGCGGGGCCATGCCTTTCGGCGGTCCCGGTCTGTCCGGAAATTTCCGCCCGGGGGCATATTACGCGGCGGACTATTGCGCCTGGCCGCAGGCGAGCCAGCTCTCATCCAAAGCCGCGCGCATGTCTGCGCCTGGTTTTCCGGCCTGAAGGGAACGACATGGATAACTCTGCTCAGATCGACTATTGGAATGGCCCGGCCGGTCAGAAATGGGTGCGCGATGCGGACCGTATGGATGTGATGCTGTCGCCCTTCGCCGAGGCGGTCATCTCGCGGATCGCGCCAAAGCCTGGCCAAAGCGTGATCGACATCGGCTGTGGTGCTGGCGCCCTTTCGCTGAACCTGGCCGCTTCGTCTGTAAACGTTGCGGTTACAGGTGTTGATATTTCAGAGCCTCTGCTGGCGGTCGCTCGGGCCCGCGCGGCGGCGGTCGGCGCAAAGGCCACGTTCGTGAATGGAGACGCTGCTGTCTGGAAGCCGGAAGTGCTCGCAGATTTTGCGATCTCCCGCTTCGGTGTCATGTTCTTCGCGGATCCTGTGGCGGCGTTCGCCAATATCCGGAAATCCCTTCACAAGGACGGACGGATTGCTTTTGCCTGTTGGCGGTCGCTTCAGGAGAATGCCTGGGCGTTGACGCCGCTGCAGGCTGCCTTGCCGCTGTTGTCCGAAGCGCCGATGCCGCCTCCGCCGGGAACTCCCGGCCCGTTTGCATTTGCGGATAAGGAATATATCGAGCGTATACTGATGGAAAGCGGATGGTTAGACATCCGTATTGCCCCGTGGGATGGGTCACTCACTTTGCCGGGCGCGTCCGTTGCTGAATCAGCGCAGTTTATGCTGGAGATGGGGCCCTTGGCGCGTGCCATTTCCGATAGCGCGCTCGATTTGGCGTCTATCAAGGCGGCTGTCGAAGTCAGGTTGAAGGAACTCGCCGGGCCTGATGGCCGGGTTCATCTTGCTGCCGCAGCGTGGATCGTTGAGGCCGTCGCATGAAGCCTGCCGTGGAGGTGAATTTCGATGGCTTGATCGGACCAAGCCATAATTATGGCGGCCTGTCGGATGGCAATCTGGCGAGCGCGCGCAATTCCGGCGATGTGTCGAATCCCCGCGAAGCGGCGGTGCAGGGGCTGGAGAAGATGCGATCCCTCGTTCGCGCGGGCCTGGTGCAGGGCGTCCTGCCGCCCTTGCCACGGCCAAACTTTGACCTGCTCGTTTCCGCAGGCTTCACAGGAAGCGACACGCAGATCATCGAGGCAGCGGCCCGTCAGGCGCCGCGGCTTCTCAAGGCGGCCTATTCCGCCAGCTCCATGTGGACGGCAAATGCGGCCACCGTCTCTCCGTCTGCGGACACATCTGACGGATTGCTGCATTTCACGCCGGCCAACTTGTCCACGATGCTTCACCGTAGCCTTGAGCATCCGGACACGACCGCGAGCCTCATTTCGATTTTCGCCGGAGATCATCGGTTCGCCGTGCACGCAGCGCTACCGGCGCATCCGGATTTTTCTGATGAGGGCGCAGCCAATCATGTCCGCCTGTGCGCGGAGCATGGCGCCAGGGGTGTGGAGCTTTTTGTTTATGGGCGCGACGCCGCAGAATCCGTCGCGGGCTTTCCGGCCCGGCAAACGCGGCTCGCGGCCGAGTCCGTTGCCCGCAGCCATGGCCTCGATCCGGCCCGCACGGTTATCGTCCGCCAGGCCAAGCGTGCGATTGAGGCGGGCGCCTTCCACAATGACGTGGTCTGCGTTGGCGCGCTCGATACACTGTTTTTCCACGAAGCCGCTTTTGAAGATACTGCCGCGACCCTGGAAGCGCTGCGCCGCGCTGGCGATGGTCTGTTTGACCTGAAGCCCGTTATGGTTCCCGAGGCGGAAGTTCCGCTCGAAGATGCGATCCGGTCCTATCTCTTCAATTCCCAGCTTCTGCAGTTCCCGGACGAAGACCGACTGGTTCTTGTCGCGCCATTGGAGGCGAAGGAAACAGCGTCCACCGCGCGCTTCTGCGAGCAAATGGTTGCGGGCAATGGCCCCATTGGGCGGGTAGAGTTTGTCGATGTCCGCCAGTCTATGCGCAATGGCGGTGGTCCCGCCTGCCTGCGCCTGCGCGTGGTGATGACGGAGGATGAGCTGGCCGAATGCCATTCCGGCGTCATCCTTGATGAAGAACTGATCGACGAATTGCAGGCCGCCGTACGCCGCACTTACCGCGACCGCCTTTCACCGGAAGATCTCGCAGATCCGTCATTCGCCGATGAGTGCCGCGTGGCGCGCGAGGAACTTCTGAAAATTCTTGAGCTGGAGGATCTGGCGTGATCCGTCTCTATGATTACTGGCGGTCTTCGGCTGCTTACCGGGTTCGCATCGCGCTCAATCTCAAAGGCGCGGACTACAGCCTTATCCCGGTCAACATCCTCGGCGGTGTCGATGAGCAGAAGACGGACGAATACCGCCGTGTGAACCCCCAGATGCGTGTGCCTTCGATCGAGGTCGACGGCCGCGTTGCCGGTCAGTCGATGGCGATCATCGAGTGGATCGACGAAGCTCTACCGGGGCCGGCGCTGTTGCCGGCAGATCCCTGGCAGCGCCTGCAAGTGCGTGCTTTCGCGGATGTCATCGCTTGCGATATTCACCCGCTGAACAACCTCAGCCCGCTCGGATACCTCCGCAAGAAATTTGGCGCAGACGAGGCGGCGGTGAACCGTTGGTATGCCGAATGGATTGTGCGTGGGTTCACGGCGCTGGAAGAATCTGTGGCTGGCTCTGAAAACAGCAGGTTCCTGTTCGGCGATACGCCCGGCCTCGCAGAGATCGCCCTGATCCCGCAAATGGCCAATGCGCGCCGCTTCAAGGTCGGACTGGACAGATTCCCGCGCCTGCTGGCTATTGATGCCGCCTGCGGCGAGCTTGAAGCGTTTCAGCGCGCCGCACCGGAAAATCAGCCTGCGGCCAAAGCGTCCTAGTCGTCGGTCTGGCCGGGGCGGCGGATGTCGATAATTTCGATCTCCTCCAGGTCGCCCAGCGGTTCGGCGAGCTTCGGCGCGCTGCCATGCAGCCATTCTGCGAAGCCATCGATGACGGGACCGCCCATCGGCTCGCCTTCCTGTGTCTTGATCACCCATTCGCCGTCTTGTTTGCCGATCTCCACTGCTGCGGCGCAGATTTCACCGGCGCCAAACCGGTCGGAGCAAATGCTGGCGGGGTTTACGCCTGGAGCGAACGGAGCAACCTGACCGTCTAGAAGCAAAACGCCGCCAAACCGTGCGCGTACCATCGGGTCGGCGTTGATCAACGGCACGGTGCTGGGTGGCAGTGGCAGGTTCGACGCAATGACGAAGGCCCGCCCATGGTTGTTTTCCTCCAGATACTGCTGAAGGGCTTCGGCGGCATCGTCTCCAAAGTGCTGCTTCCGCAGCTTGGGCGCATACACCGGTCCGATAGCGCTCAGCGCTGCAGCGACTTCTTCGGGCTTGCGTTTGGTGTCCGTTGTCAGCTGGACAACATCTATGGCCCAGCCGTCTTCCCAAACCGCAGCGGGCTCCTCGGTGGGTTTCACGTCCCAGCTTTCGGCTAGTGAGTAGTTGTAGGGGGGCAGGTGGACGGGTTCGGGCTCGGGAGTGGGATAGAGTTTCCACGCGGCAATGCCGCCAGCGACAACAACAGCTGCGCCAATTCCGATGAGTAGAGCCCTGTTCATTCACAACCTCGCTGGTTTAGCGGGCTGCGGTGCGAAGTCCCGAATAGCCCGGCTGATCGACAGACAATTGGTCAATTGTGGTCGATTTTAGGTGGGTCAACAGGCCTGGGCTTGCCAGGTCAAGCTTTCCGGCGCGGATTTCCTCACAAAGTGCCTGGTTGAGCGCGCCGACATTGGTCTCATCCGACTTCAGAAGAGCTTGCAGCCGCTCCCGTTCGCGGGCTTCGGCGGCGGGGCGCTGCTCCATCTCACGCAGCACTGTCGCGAGCGCATTGGAGGCCACCCGCGCGTGGAAGGCTGCGTGGCCTTGCAGTTGCACCATGGCGGTCTTGTCGAGGAAGGATTTGACTGCCTCGATCAGTTCCTTGGCGGAAGGCGCGTCATGCATGGCGTTCAAGTCCCTCGAACAGGTTGATGAGATCAATCTCGTTTTCCGACACGCGCCGGCCAATGGCGGCCCGCTCGACGCTGGGGTCAGCGCCTGTCTTGAAGGCGCCATACATGGTCATGCACATCACGCCCCATTTCAGGCTGCCCATGATCTCCCACCAGTCGATGTCGGCTGGGCGATAGCGTGCGCCTCCGGCGGCGGCGTAGGCGTCCAGCAGGTCGCCCAGATCGCCAAAGCCGCCGACGCGGTTTTCCGTCTGGCCAAAGCGCCAGGAGTTCACGCAAAGCCAGGCGATGTCTTCGCGCGGATCGCCAATATGGGCGAGTTCCCAGTCGAGCACAGCGCCCAGGCCGTTCGCGTCCACGATCAGGTTACCGAGCCGGAAATCTCCATGCACAAGCACGGGTTTTGCCGGTTCAGGTTCATTTGCCTTTAGCCAGGCGAAGGCGACTTCGAAGACCGGGCGAGGCAGCCCAAATTCGCGGTAGACCGCCTCATATTTATCGATCTGATTGCGTCCCAGGCTGGTTGGAAGCTCGGGAAGGTTCTCAAGCGGCACGGAATGAATACCCGCGAGCGCTTCGCCGCAATGCTGTGTCAGGCGGCTTCGCGCGGTCTCGAACTCTGCATCGCGGAGAATCTTCCGGCCGAGAGTTTCCCCGTCGATGCGTTTCATGATGAAAGCTTCACCAAGCAGGCTGCCGGGGGCAGAGACGTGCCGCACGCCGGGCACGCGGACGCCAGCCTTGTCCGTCGCGGCGAGTAGCGCCGCTTCTGTAGCAAGTGTGACTGCTTCAGAGCCGCGCGGCGCGGAAACACCGCCCGGCGCGCGACGTAGAATCAGCGGTTCGCTCTTCTCGTTGGCATTGACTTCAAACGCCCAGGTTTCCTGGCTCGCGCCCCCCGAGAGACGGCGCAGGCCTGCAATCGCGGCGGGTGCGCCATAATGCTCTCTGGCCCATTCAGTGAGGGCCTTTTCTATATCGTTTGCGGTTCCCATCTTCGCCACAATTACGCGGAAGAAGGGGCGCGCCAAGCGGTCACCCTGAGGAAGGCCGCAACGTCACAGGGGCTATTGAATGTCGGATAACGAAAAACCTGATTACGGGATCGTCGCTGTGGAGACGCCTCCCAAACAGGGTATTCTGGGATGGCTGCGTGCCCGGTTTGTTGCCGGCATGCTGATCGCCCTGCCGATCGTAGCTACATTCGTGATCCTGCAGTTCCTCATCAACTTCATCGACAGCCGCGTCGTGCCGCTGCTGCCGCCCAGCCTGCGTCCGGAAACCTATCTGGACTATGCGGTTCCTGGCTTTGGCCTGTTGATCCTGCTGGTGTTCCTCACCTTCGTGGGCGCAATCGCCACCAACTTTCTCGGAAAGTTCCTCGTGAACCTGACGGACCGCGTGCTGACGCGCGTGCCAGTCGTCCGCTCTGTCTACTCGGTCTTCAAGCAGATCCGCGATGTCTTCCAGAACAATACGGCTGGCCAGTACAAGGAAGTCGCGATGGTAGAATATCCGCGCGCGGGCAGCTGGGTGATCGGCTTCGTTGCCGGGCCTGTGAAAGGCGAACTGCGCCAGCGCCTTGGCGAGGATTATATCGGCATCTTCGTGCCGACGACGCCGAACCCGACCTCCGGCTTCCTGCTGTATGTGGCCGAAGAGAAAGTCATGCGCCTGAACATGACGGTGGAAGAAGGCGCCAAGATCATCTTCTCTGGCGGCCTTGTGGTGCCGGATTTCCCGCAGGCTGCGCCTGAAAGCATGCCGGTCGGCAAATAGATCGTCAGGAGTCCGTGTCGGCGCCCTGCGCAACGCGGGGCGTCAGCAGCTCGCGCGCCATGCGCAAGGCCTGCCAACGCTCGCTCTTGTGCTCCGGGTCGCTCGCCAGCACGGCTTCGGCGTCCTTGCGGGCGATCTCCAGCAGCGGGGCATGTTTTGCCAGGTCGATCACGCGATAGTCCGTCGCCCCGGCCTGACGCACGCCCAGCACATCGCCCGCGCCGCGCAGGCGGAAATCTGCCTCAGCGATTTCAAAGCCGTCTTCCGTGCGCCGCAGCGTGTCCAGCCGCTCATGCGCCGTTTCGCCAAGCGGCGGGCGGTAGAGCAGGATGCAGAAGGCAGGCTTGTCGCCCCGGCCAACGCGCCCGCGCAGCTGGTGCAGCTGGGCGAGGCCAAAGCCTTCGGCGCGCTCGATCACCATGATTGTCGCTTCCGGCACGTCGACCCCCACCTCGATCACAGTCGTCGCCACGAGAATGCGCGTGCGTCCGGTGCGGAAGTCTTCCAGGGCGGTGTCCTTCTCGGCGGGCTTGAGCCGCCCATGCACCAGCCCGGCCTGCACGCCCAGCTCGTCCTCAAGCATGGCGTGGCGTGCAACCGCGGAGGAGTCGTCGTCATCAATGTCCACGCGCGGGCAAACCCAGAAGGCGCGCTCCCCGCGCTGAAGGGCGCGGCCGATGGCTTCGACCACATCTTCCAGCCGCGTATCGGGCACAGCGCGCGTTTCCACAGGTTTTCGGCCGGGCGGCTTCTCATCGAGGATCGAAACGTCGAGATCGCCATGAACCGTCTGCGCCAGTGTGCGCGGGATGGGGGTCGCGCTCATCACCAGCATGTGCGGGCTGTCGCCCTTAGTGGCGAGCTTCATCCGGTCCGAAACGCCGAAGCGGTGTTGTTCGTCCACAATGATCAGGCCGAGGCTGCGGAAGTTCACAGCCTCCTGAAATAGTGCGTGCGTGCCCGCAACGATCTGGATCGAGCCATCTTCCAGCCCCATCAGCGTCGCTTCGCGGGCGCTGCCACGGTCGCGGCCAGAGAGGGAGGCGACTGTGTAGCCGAGCGGCGAGAGCAGGGCGTCCAGCGTGTCGAATTGCTGGCGGGCCAGCACTTCAGTCGGCGCCATGAAGGCAGACTGGAAGCCCGCGGCAGCCGCCTCGACGGCGGCAAAGGCCGCCACCAGCGTCTTGCCCGCGCCGACATCGCCCTGCAGCAGGCGCCGCATAGGATAGCCGCGCGTCATGTCGGAACTGATATCGGCGGCGGCCCGCATCTGCGCGCCTGTCGGGCGATAGGGCAGCTTGTCGATCAGGCGGTTCACGGCGCTCGGCGGCGCCTTGATGATCGGGGCAGGCCGCTGGCGGCGGGCGGCGCGGGCGAGGGCGAAGGCCGATTCGCGGGCGAGCGCTTCGTCATAGGCCAGCCGTTCCCGCGCCAGGGCGAAGCGATCTTCGTCATAAGCGGGCGGATCATGCAGCCAGACGAGCGCCTCTCGGAAGCTCGGCCAGCCCTTCTGGGCGATCAGATGCTTGTCCGCCCATTCGGGCAGGTCTTCCGGAACGTGCTGCAGCGCCTGCAGGGCCAGCGTGTGGACCCGGCGGTTCGTCAGGCCGGCGGTGAGGGGGTAGATCGGCTCGACAGTGGGCGGCGTTTCACCCTTCGCGGGGTCGATCACGAAGTCAGGATGGGTGATCTGGCGCTCGCCGCGATACTCTTCCACCTTGCCCGAAACGATGCGCATGGCGCCCACCGGGAACTGGGATTTCATCCAGCGCGGATCGGCGCGGAAGAAGGCAAGCGTCAAAAATCCACTTGAATCAACGAGCTGCACCCTGTGCGGGGATCGATCATTGAATGGCTGGTGGTAGGCGTGCACCTCGCCCTGAACCGTGGCGATCTCACCGGGCACGGTGTCAGCGAAGCTTTCGCGCACGCGCCGGTCCAGCCAGCGATCAGGCAGGTGGAGCAGCAGATCCCACACGAACTTGCCATCCACCAGCTTCTGCAGCAGCGGCGTCAGCTTCGGGCCAACGCCCGAGAGCGTTTCAAGCCGTTCAAACAGGGGATTCAGTCGCTCGTCACGCATCGGGGGGAGTTTAGGCGGCTGGGCGGCGCGGAACAATCTGCGGCGTTTCAATTGCCTTTCGCCAGCAGCGAAACTAGGTGGATAGCCGCGCGCCTGTCCCGTGGATAAGTGCCGAAAAAACTCCAACCGTTCCTCCAACGAGCGGCCATTTTCCTCCAAGGAAACTCCAACGGCGTTGGAGTTTTTCTGCCCGCAGAAGGACCAGAGGCGTCATGGAAGACTCTCGCCGCAGCAAGCTCAAATTCCGCGCCTGGCGCCGGGGCTTCCGGGAGCTGGACCTCCTCATCGGCAGCTTTGCCGACGCGCATCTTGATTCGCTGGACGAGGCCGGGCTCGACGAGTTCGAACGCCTGCTCGACGTGGCCGACTGGGAAATGTTTGCCTGGCTTGTGAGCCGGGAGCCTGTTCCGGCCAACTATCAGGGTCCGGTGCTGGACCAGCTGATCGCCTTCCGCTACGCCCCACGCGGTGGTTGATCCATCCGGGCGGCCACCCAGAACGAGATGCCCATGACACCCGCTGATGTCCTTTCATCCTCGAGCGGACCAACCGCTTTTGCCGGAGCGCCGTTTGGCGCCGACCTGATCGTCTTCTGCGAAGCGCTTCAGAAGCGCGGCGGCATCGGCGTTTACGTGGCGCGCGACGACCGGCTGGCGCAGGCTGCGCGGCGCATGGCGCTGTTTGCGGCGCCGCGACTGGAGCAGGTGGACCTGCCGGGCTGGGACGTGCTGCCCTATGACCGGATCAGCCCGACGCCGGCTGTTGCCGCCCGCCGCTGCGCGGGCCTGGCGCGCATCTCGCGCTATGAGAAATCGCAGGGCCCGCTGCTGGTGATCACCACGGCAGGTTCGCTGGTGCAGCGCGCCGCGCCGCTGGAGACGCTGAAGAAAGCCTCCCTCTCGATCCGCACCGGCGAAACGGTGAAGGCGGACGACCTCACCGAATATCTCGCCTTCAACGGCTATATCCGCTCGGGCACCGTGCGTGAGCAGGGCGAGTATGCGGTGCGCGGCGGCATCATCGACATTTTCCCGCCCACAGCGCAGGAGCCCTTCCGGCTCGACTTCTTTGGCGACGTGCTGGAGACCATCCGCACCTTCGATACCGAAACCCAGCGCTCCACCGGCAAGGCCGAGGCGGTCACCTTCGCGCCGGTCAGTGAGATCCTGTTCAATGACAATGTGCTGGCCGCCTTCCGCGACCGGTTCCTGGAGACGTTCGGTCCCCCATCCGGCGACCAGATGTATGAGGCGGCCCGCGCCTCGATCCGCCGGCAGGGCGTGGAATCCTGGCTCGCGCTGTTCCATCCCTATCTCGACACACTGTTCGGCTATATCGGCGAAGACGCGCTGATCGGCCTGGGCCACCTTTCCAGCGAAGCGGCGCATGAGCGTCTTGCGCAGGCGGCGGACTATTACGCGGCGCGTCTTGAGGCGGGCGGCGGCGACATCCGCAAGGCGCGCGTGCTGCCGCCGGGGCGCCTCTATCTCGACCTTGAAGAACTCGACAACCTGCTGGCGACCCATGCCGTGGTGCGGTTTTCGCCGTCTGAGCCTTCGCCCAACACATTCGACATGGGCGGGCGCCGGGGGCGGGACTTTGCGCCTGAACGTCTGCGTTCGGACGAAAACATCTTCGAGACTGTGATCGCCCATGCGCGCACGCTGTATGCGTCCGGCAAGCCGGTGGTCTTCGCCGCCTGGTCGACCGGCTCGGCAGACCGCCTCATCAACGTGCTGACCGATCACGGCCTGAAAGGCCTCGCGCAGGTCCACACGATGGACGCGGCCATGAAGACGGACTTCACGGTTGCCGAAGTGCCCATCGAGGAAGGCTTCAGCCTGCCGGGCATCGCCATGATTTCCGAGGCGGATGTTCTGGGCGACCGTCTGGCTGCCCCGCGCCGGAAGCGCAAATCGGCGAGCTTCATAACGGATGCCACCTCGCTGACGCCGGGCGATCTTGTCGTGCACGTCGATCATGGCGTGGGCAAATATGTCGGCCTCAAGACGCTGGAAGTGACCGGCGCGCCGCATGACTGCTTGCAGCTCGAATATTCGGGCGGCGACATGATTTTCATCCCGGTAGAGAACATTGATCTCATCAGCCGCTATGGCTCCGAGGATGCCGAAGGCCAGCTCGACAAGCTGGGCGGCGTCAGCTGGCAGACGCGCAAGGCCAAGGCCAAGAAGCGCATCCTGGAGATGGCCGCCGAGCTGATGAACATCGCAGCGGCCCGCGAGCTGAAACGCGCCGAGTCCGTTCAGAGCGGGCAGGGCCTCTATGAAGAATTCGCCGCGCGGTTCCCATATGAGGAAACCGACGACCAGCTGTCCGCCATCGAGGACGTGATCAGCGATCTTTCCTCCGGCAAGCCGATGGACCGTCTCGTCTGCGGCGATGTGGGCTTCGGCAAGACAGAGGTCGCCCTGCGCGCCGCCTTCGTCGCGGCCATGAGCGGCAAGCAGGTGGCCGTGATTGCGCCGACGACGCTGCTCGCCCGTCAGCATTTCAAGACCTTTGAAGAACGCTTCGCCGGCTGGCCCATCAAGGTGCGCCCGCTCTCGCGCTTTGTCAGCACGCGCGAAGCGGTGGAAACGCGTGACGGCCTGGCCGAAGGTACGGTCGACGTAGTGGTCGGCACGCATGCCGTGCTCGCCAAGGAAATGAATTTCAAGCGCCTTGGCCTGATGATCGTGGACGAGGAACAGCGGTTCGGTGTGAAGCACAAGGAGCGCCTGAAAGAGCTGAAATCGGACGTACACGTCCTCACGCTTTCGGCAACGCCCATTCCGCGGACGCTGCAAATGGCGCTGACGGGCATCCGCGATCTTTCGATCATCGCCACGCCGCCGGTCGACCGGCTTTCGGTGCGCACCTACATCACCGAGGAAGACACCGTCACGCTGCGCGAAGCGCTGCTGCGCGAGAAGTATCGCGGCGGGCAGGCGTTTTATGTGGCGCCGCGCATTACCGATCTCGACAAGCTGGAAAACTTCCTGCGCACGCATGTGCCTGAAGTTTCCTTCATCGTGGCCCACGGCCAGATGGCGGCGGGCGAGCTGGAAGACATCATGACCGCCTTCTATGAAGGCAAGTATGACGTTCTGCTCTCGACCACCATCGTTGAAAGCGGTCTTGATATTCCGCGCGCCAATACGCTGATCATACACCGCGCCGACATGTTCGGCCTTGCCCAGCTTTACCAGCTGCGTGGACGCGTGGGCCGCTCGAAGCTTCGTGCGTATGCGTACTTCACGACGCCGAAGGATAAGGTCATCACCGAGAGCGCCGAGAAACGCCTCAAGGTGCTGCAGTCGCTCGACTCCCTTGGCGCGGGTTTCCAGCTCGCCAGCCACGACCTCGATATGCGCGGCGCGGGCAACCTGCTGGGCGACCAGCAGTCCGGCCAGGTGAAAGAGGTTGGCGTGGAGCTTTACCAGTCGATGCTGGAAGACGCGGTCAAAGCCCTGCGCGCAGGCGCCACCGATGAGGGCGATGTGGCGGACGACTGGTCGCCGCAGATCAATCTCGGCGTCGCCGTGCTCATCCCGGAAGACTATGTGGACGATCTCAATGTCCGCCTGTCGCTCTATCGCCGCCTGTCGGACATCGTGACCGCGCAGGACCGCGAAGCCTTTGCTGCCGAGCTGATCGACCGGTTCGGCCCGCTGCCGGATGCAACGCGCCAGCTGCTGGACGTGACGGCGATCAAGGTTTCCTGCAAGGCGCTGGGCATTGCCAAGCTGGACGCTGGCGAGAAGGGCGCTGTTTTCACCTTCCGCACAGACACCATTATGGACCCGCAGAAGCTGATGCAGATCGTCCGCACGCGGCCGAGCCAGCTGAAGCTGCGCCCGGATTCAAAGCTCGTCCATTCCGGCATGGGTGGCTCGCCGGAGCGCCGCCTGTCGAGCGCGAAGGCGTTCCTGCGGGAGCTGGAAGCGGCTTGCGGGATTGTTTCGCCCGCTTCTACGGATGCTGTTGCTGCCATGCCTTCGCGCAAGGCGGCGGCGCCGGAAGACAAATGGGCCAAGCCGATGAAAAGCGGCCTGCTGAGCGAAGACTAGGCCGCGATACGGGCGCGCACGAACGGGCCGATCAGCGCGGTTGAAAGCAGCGTTTGCGGCGTGTGGTAATTGCGCCGCTCGGTCACGCGCCAGCTGAAGCCCGCCGCGTCGCCCGCGCGGGAGAAGCCGTCCGCAATCCGTTCGGCAAGGCGCACGCCGCCGCGATAGGGCGTTGCGGGCAGCGAGATGACGAACACGCCGGGCTCTGCCAGCGCGGCAAAATCGGTGTCGCGGATGAGGCGGCGGATAACCTCGCCGGCGGCTTTCTGGGCCGGCAGGGATTTCGCCGCGTCCACATCCAGCCGCAGGGTCAGCACGGAAAACGCTTCGGCCTGCTCATGGGCCACCTGCATCTGGCGGGGCAGGTGCGCTTCAAAGAAGCCCCGCGTGAAGAGGCCGGAAACAAGATCGGTCACCTTCAGCGTGGAAAGGCCGGGCAGGGGCATCATCGGCGCATTGGCATGCAGGCGCCGGCACAGCGTTTCGATGATCGAGACGATCACGTCATCGTCTTCTGCCGGATCGATGATTTCGCTGGCATGGCTCAGCAGGGCCAGCTCGCGCTCGGTATATTCTGCCTGCGGACGGCTGATGACGATCAGCGGCAGGCCGGCCAGGCCATCTTCCTCTGAGATCCAGCGGCCCATGCCACCGGCATCTTCCTGCGCCATGCTGAGATCGATCAGCGCGGCGGCAAACCGCTTGCTGGCCATATGCTGGCGCGCTGTGGGGCGGGAGAAGGCCGCCGTCAGCTCCACTTCGCGCTGGCGCAGGGCGCCTTGCAGCGACAGGAAGAAGGGGGATCCGTCTCCCAGATAGAGCAGGGCGGGAACAGCATCGACATCGACCGGCGGCAGCCTGGCGCCCAGTTCCTGCGCGCTCTCGCGGCGGATGGCAGCTTCGCGCTGGCGGCTGCCCCGGCGGGCCAGCGCGGCCAGGCGGCTGCGCAGGGTGGAGAGGTCTTTATCCTGACGCAGGTGAACCGCGCCTTCGATGCGGGGCACCTGCGCGCCGGCGGTGTTCACCAGCACGATCTGGCGGGGCATGCCGATCATCGCGGCGCGGGCGAGATGGGTCACGGTTTGCGGGCTCGCGCTGTCGACATCGACCAGCAGGGGGTCTGCAACCGAGAAGTCGAGCTTCTCGCTGGCCACATAGGGGCGCAGGCCCGCCGCCTTGAGGCGCGCGACGATCATTTCAAGGCGCGGCGAACCCGCAGCCACCTCAATCGGAGGATCGTAGAATGAAAAATCCAGCATGCTGGTACGCGCCTGAAACTCGCTGAAAACTCGCTTGGGATTGGCCGGACGCGACGTCGCGGCACCCCTTCCTTTTGCTCTTTACGCTCTTAAAGTTCCGCTAACTCGACCATTACGAACTGGACATAAGGGAGACTAATCATGGCTCAGGGGCCCCTCGCAGGCGTCAGAATTGTGGAATTTGCAGGCATCGGGCCTGGGCCGTTCTGCGGGATGCTGCTGTCTGACATGGGCGCGGACGTGATCCGCATCGACCGTCCGGGCAGTGGCAAGCCGGGCCATGCGGCGGATGTCGTTGGCCGTGGCCGCCGCTCCATCGGCCTGAACCTGAAGGATCCGGCAGACGTGGAAGTCGCCCTGAAGCTGATCGAGCAGGCAGACGGCCTGATCGAAGGCTTCCGTCCCGGCGTGATGGAGCGCAACGGCCTCGGGCCGGATGTGGTCCTCGCGCGCAATCCGAAGCTGGTCTATGGCCGCATGACCGGCTGGGGCCAGCATGGCGCGCTCGCCCATTCGGCGGGCCATGACCTCAACTACATCGCCATCACCGGCGCCCTGCATGCGATGGGCGATGGCGATGGCCGCCCGCGTCCGCCGCTGAACCTTGTCGGCGATTATGGTGGCGGCGCGCTCTATCTCGCGATGGGCCTGCTGGCGGCGATCATCAATGTAAAGAATGGCGGCAAGGGCCAGGTGATTGACGTGGCAATGTCTGACGGCGCGGCGTCGCTGACGGCCATGTTCTGGGGCATGCGCGCCATGGGCGTGTGGACCGACGACCGCGAGGCCAACATGCTCGATGGCGGCGCACACTTCTACGACACCTACGAAACCAAGGACGGTAAATGGGTGTCCATCGGTTCCATCGAGCCGCAATTCTACGCCATCCTGCGGGAGAAGGCCGGCCTCACCGATGCTGCTTTCGACGCCCAGATGAACCGCGCCCAGTGGCCGGAGCTGAAGAAGAAGGTCATGGCAGTCATCAAGACCAAGACCCAGGCCGAGTGGAACGAGATCATGGAAGGCACCGACATCTGCTACGCGCCGGTGCTCTCCATGGCGGACGCGCCGAAGTACAAGCACAACACAGATCGCGGCACTTTCGTCGAGATCGAAGGCGTGGTTCAGCCCGCGCCGGCTCCGCGCTTCTCGGCCACGCCGGGCGCCATTCAGGGCCGCCCGCCGGGCCTGGGTGAGCACACTGAAGAGATCCTCAAGGATTGGGGCGTCTCCCGCTGATGAGCGCGCTGCCCGGCACCACCGGGCGCCGGCGCATCTATCTGATGCGGCACGGCTTTGTGGACTACACGTCCCCGGCCGTGCGCGCCGCGCGCGATCCCAAGGTCGCCACGCTGACGGAGCGGGGTGAAGAGGAGGCGCGCGCGGCGGGCATCGCCCTCTCCGAAGTGCATTTCGATCTGGCGCTCTGCTCGGGCCTCACCCGCACGCGCCAGACGGCAGAACTCGTCCTCGCCCAGCATCCCGGCGCCCCGGCGCTGGAGGAAGACGGCCGCTGGGGCGAGCTGCGTTCGGGCAGCTATATGGACTTCCATTCCGCCGAGCATCTGGCGGCGGTGATGACCTTCACCTTCGAACAGGCCGGCGAGCAGGGGGCGGAGTTCCTTCCCGGCGGCGAGCGATTCGCCGACGCCCTGATTCGCATCCGTGAGGGTCTGGCGGCGCTTCTGGCCCGGCCAAACTGGGCATCAGCGCTGGTTGTCGCTCACGAGGTCGTGAACCGGATGCTGCTGGCCGACATTATCGGCGCGCCGCTCGGCGCCAGTGCGGGCTTCGAGCAGGACACCGGCTGCATCAATATTCTCGACTTCGACCTGGTGCCCGCCGAGAGCGGGGAGGGCACCGTGGTTGAGCGCGGCGTGATCAAGGCGGTGAACCTGACGCCCGCTAACTACCTGAAAAACGGGATGAACTTGCGCAGCCTCGAAGCCATCTTCACCCGGCCTGCGGAGGAATAGGGCGGCGTTAGCCCAGGCAGAGCAGCGCGCCCCGTCTGCGCCTTCCGGCACTTCGGGCCATTCCCCTCACGCGCGAGTGATCCCGAACCTGAACCCCAGATAACGTCACCGCAGCGTCACCATTCAGACTCATTCCCGTATTAACTAAAACTGTCGGCGCAGAGCCATATCAGGCAGTTGCCAGGGCGAAGCGCCGGCGTCCTTCTTGCATACCTTGGCCGGCCTCATTGGCCGGCCATTTTGTGTCCGGGCCTGGGGAAATCCCCTATCCCTGCGCCAGGGCGGGAAAATCCTGCCGTTTCGCGCTTGCCATCCCCGCCTGCCTGCGTTAACAGGCCCGCTTTCCCACGAACCAAAAGCTCGTGGGTCCCATCAGATTCCGGAAGAGTGCCATGGCAGTCCCCAAGAGTAAGAAATCCAAATCGCGCACCCGTATGCGCCGCTCCCATGACCGTCTGGCGATGAACACCTACATCGAAGACGCCAATTCGGGCGAACTGCGCCGTCCGCACCACATCGACCTGAAAACGGGCATGTATCGCGGCAAGCAGATCCTCGAGCCGAGCGACGAAATCTAGTTTGCCCCGGTTGCGCTCATAAGCGCACCAGCCTAAGGGTTCCGGCGCCTCCTGCACCTCGCAGGGGGCGCTTTTCATTTGCACGCAAAACGCCACTGAGGGGACGTTCTCCATGAGCGAAATCATCGACATTCACGCCCGCGAAATTCTCGACAGCCGCGGCAATCCGACGGTCGAAGTCGATGTCACGCTGGACGACGGCTGCACTGGCCGCGCCGCCGTGCCATCGGGCGCTTCCACGGGTGCCTACGAGGCCCACGAGCAGCGCGACGGCGACAAGTCCCGCTACAACGGCAAAGGTGTCCTGAAGGCCGTCGATGCCGTCAACGGCGAGATCTGCAACGAGCTGACCGGCATGGACGCCACCGACCAGCGCCTGATCGATACGCTGATGATCGACCTGGACGGCACGGACAACAAATCCCGTCTCGGCGCCAACGCCATTCTCGGCGTCTCGATGGCCGTCGCGAAGGCCGCTGCCGAATCCTGCTCCCAGCCGCTCTACCGCTATATCGGCGGCGCCAATGCCCGCATCCTGCCGACGCCGATGATGAACATCATCAATGGCGGCGCCCATGCGGACAACCCGATCGACATCCAGGAATTCATGATCATGCCCGTCAGCGCCGAGAGCATCTCGGAAGCTGTCCGCATGGGCGCGGAAGTCTTCCACGCCCTGAAGAAAACCCTGCATGACGCCGGCCACAACACGAATGTCGGCGATGAAGGCGGCTTTGCTCCCAACCTCGCTTCGGCAGACGAGGCCATCGGCTTCATCATGAAATCCATCGAGAAGGCCGGCTACCGCCCCGGCGAAGACATCGCGCTCGCCCTCGATGCCGCCTCCACCGAGTTCTACAAGAATGGCAAGTATGAGCTGGCCGGCGAGGGCAAGTCGCTCTCCTCGGGCGAGTTCGCCCAATACCTCGCAGACCTCTGCGGCCGTTACCCGATTCTCTCGATCGAAGACGGCATGGCTGAAGACGACTGGGATGGCTGGATCGCGCTGACCGAAATGCTGGGCGACCGCGTTCAGCTCGTCGGCGACGACCTGTTCGTGACCAACCCCGACCGCCTGGCCATCGGCCTGCAGCGCGGCGCGGCCAACTCCATTCTCGTGAAGGTCAACCAGATCGGCACGCTGTCGGAAACGTTGGATGCGGTCGAGCTGGCCCACCTGCACGGCTACACCGCCGTCATGTCCCACCGGTCGGGCGAAACCGAGGATTCGACGATTGCCGACCTTGCCGTGGCCACCAATTGCGGCCAGATCAAAACCGGCTCGCTCAGCCGGTCTGACCGGATTGCGAAGTACAACCAGCTGATTCGTATCGAAGAAGAGCTTGGCCCGATCGGCATGTACGCCGGTCTCGCCCGCATCAATGCGAGCTGATTTTACCGATTTCCACTGATGTTTCGTGATGTTTCGGGGCCCCTCGCGGGCCCCGAACTGTTTCTGGATGCGCCGTTTTCGTTAATGGTCACCATCCTTTAACCAACGCACGGCATGCCTATGAGCATGGTTTCACGGCTTCAGGCTCTTGGGCTCAGCTTGCTGGTGCTCTACTTTGCCTTCCACGCGTTCGCGGGGGAGAAGGGGCTTGGCCGTTGGACGGATGCCCAGATAGAGCTGGAAAACCGCAAGACCGAACTGGCCGATATCCAGCAGGAAATCGATCGTCTGCGGGTGGATATCCGGCGTCTTACGCCAGGTTCAGTTGACCCTGATTATGTGGAAGCGTTAGCACGTGATAAGCTCGCTTTTGCTTATCCGGGAGAAATTGTTCTCCTTACCCCCGAACGTAGCTCTGCAAATTGACAACGATGGTCTGACTTGTCGTTGCAATAATGCGGCGACATAAAGCCTCTGGGAGGCACATCGTTATGGCGACAAAACCTAAAAGTACCAAAAAGGCACCCGCTAAGGCCTCGAAGGCCGAGATGCTGAATTACTACCGCGAGATGCTGCTGATCCGGCGTTTCGAGGAAAAAGCCGGCCAGCTCTATGGCATGGGCAAGATCGCAGGCTTCTGCCACCTCTATATCGGACAGGAAGCGGTGGTTACCGGCATGCAGGCCTGCCTCAAGGAAGGCGATCAGGTCATCACCGGCTATCGCGACCACGGCCACATGCTGGCCTGTGGCATGGACCCCAACGGCGTCATGGCAGAGCTGACCGGGCGCATTGGCGGGCTTTCGCGCGGCAAGGGCGGCTCCATGCACATGTTCTCGAAAGAGAAGAACTTCTATGGTGGCCACGGCATCGTCGGCGCGCAGGTGCCGCTGGGCACGGGGCTCGCCTTCGCCAACAGATATCGCGGCAATGACAATGTCAGCCTCGCTTACTTTGGCGATGGCGCGGCCAACCAGGGCCAGGTTTACGAGGCCTTCAACATGGCTTCGCTCTGGAAGCTGCCGGTGATCTACGTCATCGAGAACAACATGTACGCGATGGGCACGAGCGTTGAGCGCCACGCCTCCGAGACCGAGCTGTACAAGCGCGGCATCTCCTTCGAGATCGAAGGCGAGGAAGTCGACGGCATGGACGTGCTGGCAGTGCGCGAAGCGGGCGAGAAAGCCGTCAAGCATGCGCGCAGCGGCAAGGGCCCCTACATCCTCGAGATGAAGACCTACCGGTATCGCGGCCACTCGATGTCCGACCCGGCCAAGTATCGCAAGCGTGAGGAAGTCGACGACATCCGCACCCACCACGATCCGATTGAAGGCCTCAAGGGCCAGATCCTGGAGCTGGGCCACGCAACCGAGGACGACCTCAAGAAGATCGACAACGAAATCAAAGCCATCGTGAAAGAGGCCGCCGACTTCTCCCTGGAGAGCCCGGAGCCCGATCCGAGCGAGCTGTGGACGGATGTTCTGATCGAAGAGGGTGTGTGATGAGCGTTGAGCTTTCCTGGCTTTCGGCCACGGTGGGGCTCTTCGTCGTTTACATTCTCGGCGAGGCGTATGCCGGTCACCGTCAGTATTCCGGCAAGGAACTGCTCAGCGCGCGGGACAATCTCGCGCCGTATGGCCCTCTGATGGGGCGCGCCAAGCGTGCCACGGCCAATATGGTCGAGGCGATGTGCATGTTCGTGCCGCTCGTCCTTCTCGTGGAGGCGTCGGGCCGGTCCAATCAGTGGACAGAGCTTGGTGCTGCCATCTTCTTTTTCGCGCGTCTCGCCTTTGCGCCGCTTTACTGGTTCGGCGTTCCGGCCGTCCGCTCGCTGGTGTTCTTCGTCGGCGTCGTCGGTCTTGTGATGATGTTTCTTCAAGTTCTTCCGTTTTCCGGAGTATCCTAAATGTCCGTAGACATCCTTATGCCTGCGCTGTCGCCCACCATGGAGGAGGGCACGCTCTCCAAATGGCTCAAGAAAGAGGGCGATGCCATCAAGTCCGGCGACGTGATCGCCGAAATCGAAACCGACAAGGCGACGATGGAAGTCGAAGCCGTGGACGAAGGCGTCCTCGCCCGCATCGTCGTGCCGGAAGGCACTGAGGGCGTGAAAGTCAACTCCATCATCGCGGTGCTCGCCGCAGATGGCGAAGACGTTTCCAGCGCTGCATCCTCCGCGCCCAAGGCAGAAGCGACAGCTGAAAGCGCGCCGAAGGAAGCCGAAGAGGCGCCCAAAGCCGCCCCGGTAGCGGAGGCCCCCCGCGCTGAAGCGCCCGAGCCGCCGCGCGCCGCTGTCCACTCCGATCCCTCACTGCCCGATGGCACCACCTTCACCGAGACATCGGTGCGGGACGCCCTGCGCGACGCGATGGCCGAAGAGATGCGCCGCGATGAGCGCGTCTTCGTCATGGGTGAGGAAGTCGCCCAGTATCAGGGCGCCTACAAGGTGACCCGTGAACTGTTGCAGGAGTTTGGCGACCGCCGCGTGATCGATACGCCGATCACGGAGCATGGTTTTGCCGGTCTCGGCGTCGGCGCCGCGTTTGCGGGCCTGAAGCCGATTGTCGAGTTCATGACCTTCAACTTCGCCATGCAGGCGATTGACCAGATCATCAACTCCGCCGCCAAGACGCTCTACATGTCCGGTGGCCAGATGGGCTGCCCCATCGTGTTCCGCGGCCCCAACGGCGCGGCCAGCCGCGTCGGCGCCCAGCACAGCCAGGACTATTCGGCCTGGTACGCACAGATCCCCGGCCTCAAGGTCATCGCGCCGTATGATGCGGCCGACGCCAAGGCCCTCCTCAAGGCTGCCATCCGCGATCCCAACCCGGTCGTGTTCCTGGAGCATGAGCTGCTCTACGGTCACTCTTTCCCGGTGCCGGATCTGGACGATTATGTCCTGCCCATCGGCAAGGCGGCCGTGAAGCGCGAGGGTACGGATGTCACGCTGGTTGCCCATTCCCGCATGGTCGGCTTCGCCCTTCAGGCGGCCGAGCGTCTCGCTGAGGAAGGTATCAGCGCCGAAGTGATCGACCTGCGCACCCTGCGCCCGTTGGACACCGATACCGTCATCGAAAGCGTGAAGAAAACCAACCGCCTCGTCTGCTGCGAAGAAGGCTGGCGCTTCATGGGCGTCGGCGCAGAGATCGCCGCCACCGTGGTCGCCGAAGCCTTCGACTATCTCGACGCGCCCCCGGTCCGCGTCCACCAGAAAGACGTGCCGCTCCCCTACGCCGCAAACCTTGAGGCGCTCAGCCTTCCGAATGCGGATGATATCGTCGAGGCGGCCCGTAAAGTCTGCGAAGGAGCGTTCTGATGAGCATCAACATCACCATGCCCGCGCTCAGCCCTACGATGGAAGAGGGCACACTGGCCAAATGGCTCGTCAAGGAAGGCGACACGGTCAAGTCTGGCGACATCATTGCCGAGATCGAAACCGACAAGGCGACGATGGAAGTCGAAGCTGTCGATGAAGGCAAGGTCGCCAAGATCATTGTCCCGGAAGGCTCCGAAGGCGTGAAGGTCAACACCGTCATCGCCGTCCTGGCCGAGGATGGCGAAGATGCGTCTGCCGTCTCCGCGCCGGCCGCCGAGGCTGCGCCGAAGAAGGAAGCTGCTCCGAAGGCGGAAGAAAAGAAGCCTGAGGAGAAAAAGCCCCAGGCCGCCCCCAAGCCCGCCGCTGCGCCTGCGCCAGCGCCTGCTGCCGCCCCGGCAAAAGCCGCCAGCGGCGCGCGCGTCATGGCCTCTCCGCTGGCCAAGCGCATTGCCGCCAACAAGGGCGTGGACCTTGCCGCCCTCGAAGGCTCCGGCCCGCATGGCCGCATCATCAAGCGCGATGTGGAAGCGGCCAAGCCCGGCGCGCAGGCCGCCACGGCCCAAGCCTCCAAAGGCGGCCCGGTCAGCGTCGATGGCCTCATCATGCCGCAGGTGCTGGACGACCGTGTCTATGCGCCGGACAGCTATGAGCTGAAGCCGCTCGACGGTATGCGCAAGACGGTCGCGCGCCGCCTGACCGAAAGCTTCATGCAGGTGCCGCATTTCCCGCTGAACATCGACATTCAGCTCGACAACCTGCTCACCTCCCGCGCGGCCATCAACAATGCCGCGCGTGAAGGCGTGAAGGTCTCGGTCAACGACCTGCTGATCAAGGCTGCCGCGCTCGCCCTGATCGACGAGCCCGATTGCAATGCGTCCTACACGGACAAAGGCATCGCCTATCACAAGCACGCCAACATCTCGGTCGCCGTGGCGGTCGAAGGCGGCCTCATCACGCCGGTCATCTTCAAGGCCGAAGAGAAGGGCCTCGCTGAAATCTCCGAAGAGATGAAGGACCTCGCCACCCGCGCGCGGGAGCGGAAATTGAAGCCGCAGGAATATATGGGCGGCACCTTCTCGATCTCGAACCTCGGCATGTTCGGCATCAAGTCGTTCGGCTCGATCATCAATCCGCCCGAAGGCATGATCCTCTCGGTCGGCGCGGGCGAGAAACGCGCCGTGGTGGACGAGACCGGCAACATCGTTGCCCGGACGGTCATGAGCGTGACGCTCAGTTGCGACCACCGCGTCATTGGCGGCGCAGAGGGCGCCAAATGGCTCGCAGCGTTCAAACGCTATGTCGAAACGCCGGAGGCGATGCTGCTTTAGCTGGTGAAGTAACAGGGTAGCTCATCCTGAGCGAAGTCGAAGGATGCGCGGGCGGCCCATGGTTCGACTTCGCTCACCATGAGCCGTCAGGCCAAGGAGAATGCAAATGTCCACCCAATACGATCTCATCGTCATCGGCTCCGGCCCCGGCGGCTATGTCGCGGCGATCCGCGCGAGCCAGCTCGGCATGAAAACGGCGATTGTCGAGCGTGAAAGCCTCGGCGGCATCTGTCTCAACTGGGGCTGTATCCCCACCAAGGCGCTGCTGCGTTCGGCCGAAGTGCTCCATCTTGCCAAGCATGCCAAATCCTTCGGCCTGAAGATCGAAAACCCGTCTTTCGATCTTGAGGCAGTGGTGAAGCGCTCGCGCGGCGTTGCCTCGCAGCTGTCGAACGGCGTCAAGTTCCTCATGAAGAAGAACAAGATCGACGTGATCGAAGGCACGGCCCGTCTGGAGAAGGACGCGCCTGCGCCCAAGGTCATCGTCAAGGGCAAGGATGGCAAGGATACGCCGTATACGGCCAAGCATGTAATGCTCGCCACCGGCGCCCGCGCCCGCGATATTCCGCAGGCCGGCCTGAAAGCAGATGGCAAACTTGTCTGGACCTATCGCGAAGCGATGACGCCGGATGTGATGCCAAAGCGCCTGCTGGTGATCGGTTCGGGCGCCATCGGCATCGAGTTTGCGAGCTTCTATAACGAGCTGGGCAGTGAGGTTACCGTCGCCGAGGTAATGGAGCGCATCCTGCCGGTGGAAGACGCTGAAATCTCCGGCCTCGCCGAGAAGGATTTCAAGAAGCAGGGCATGAACATCCTCACCGGCGCGAAGGTCGAAAACCTGAAGCCCGGAAAAGATACGCTCACGGCAGAAATCACCACCAAGGATGGCAAGAAGGAAACGAAGGAATTCGACCGCGCCATCCTCGCCGTCGGCATCGTCGGCAATGTCGAAAATCTCGGCCTCGAAGCGCTCGGCGTGAAGATCGAGAAAACTCATGTTGTGGTGGATGGCTTCGGGCGCACGGGCGTGCCCGGCCTTTATGCCATTGGCGACCTCACCGGCCCGCCCTGGCTCGCCCACAAGGCCAGCCATGAAGGCATCGTCTGCGTCGAAGGCATTCATGGGAAAAACCATGCCGAGCCGTTTGACGCGTCAAACATTCCCGGCTGCACCTATTCCCATCCGCAGGTCGCCAGCGTTGGCCTTACCGAGGCCGCCGCCAAGGCGAAGGGCTATGACATCAAGGTCGGCCGCTTCCCCTTCATTGGCAATGGCAAGGCGATTGCTCTGGGGGCGGAGAATGGCATGGTGAAAACCGTGTTCGACAAGAAAACCGGCGAACTGCTCGGCGCCCACATGATCGGCGCGGAAGTCACCGAGCTGATCCAGGGTTATGTCATCGCCCGGCAGGGCGAGCTGACGGAGCAGGACCTGATCCACACGATCTTTCCGCACCCGACACTGTCTGAAACCATGCACGAAGCCGTGCTGGACGCCGAAGGCCGCGTGATCCACGTCTGATCGCTGTCGCAGGGCGCGCGCCGCAGCCCTCACCTCCCACGCCCTCCGGGCGCGGGTCCCTCCTCTCCCAGAGGGAGAGGGGTGAGGGGGCACCAATAGCGCGACGCCAAACCCCTCTCCCGTTTACGGGAGAGGAGGGGCCCACCGCCTTTGGCGGTGGGAGGTGAGGGGCGCCCGCAGGGCGTTACAACACGCAAGCCTCAGAACGTATACCGCAGCCCCGCGCGCACATTCCGGCCCGGCATGGGCACCATGTCACGAAGCACGGATGTCGCCAGGCGCACTTCCTTATCGCCGGCATTGCGCACTTCGAAGAACAGCTGCGTGCCTTCCTTGCCAATTCCGTATTCGGAGAGTTTCAGCGCCGTGCGCAGGTTGATCAGCGTATAGTCGCTGGTGCCGAGCTGGCCATCGCCCACATATTTCTGGTTGTCGGCCCATTCGAGGCTGATGCCCGCTTCGATGCGCTCCCAGTCAGCCTCGGCGCTGGCCGTGGCGCGCAGCGGCGGCACGAAGGGAACGTCCCCGCCATTGTCGAATTCGGCGCGCACATAGTCGAGGCTGGAGCGGAAGGTCCAGTCCGCCGCCAGCGGCCCGTTATCCAGATAGTATTCGCCATAGATCTCGCCGCCGGTGAAGGTCGCGTCATCCTGGCTGAACAGGTAGACGGGCAGGCCATGCTCCTCGCTGATCAGTTCGCCATCTTCTTCGATCGTGCCGGGGGCGAGATACACAAAGTTGGTGAAGCTCGTGCGGAAGAGGTTTGCGCCCACGCTGGCATTGGCGCCGCGCCAGCGCAGTGTCGCCTCAAGGTTCAGGCCCTTTTCCTTGCTGAGGTCGGCATTGCCCACTTCGAATTGTTCGGTCGCCAGGTGCGGGCCGAAGGCGAACAGCTCGCTCTCATTGGGCGCGCGTTCGGTATAGGCCACCTGCGCCCCGGCAAACCATCCGTCGCCAAAATGCTGGTGCACGCCGCCGGAGGCGCTCACAAGGTCGAACTCGGTCTTTCCGGCCACGGCATTGTCATGCTCCAGCTGTTCCAGCCGCAGGCCGCCTTCCACGCCAAATCCGCTGTCCCAGTCGCGCGTCTCGTAAACGAACAGGGCGATGGATTGTGTATCCGTCGGTGTCAGGAAGGCTTCCCCGCCGCTCGCGTCGAGTGACTTGTCGAGGAATTGCAGGCCCACCGCGCCTTCAAAGCCGGCCAGCGCATGGTCGAGTTCGATCCGGCCCTCAAAGCCTTCGCTCTTGAATATGGAGCTCGCCGCGCCGCCTTCAATCTCGCTATGTTCGTAGTCGGAGTATGAAAGCGTTGCGGTCACTTTCTTCAGGATGTCGCCGTCAAGGTTCAGCCCGCCGCGGAAGTCGTAGCGCATCTGCTCGAAGTCGATATAGGGCGCGGCTTCGTCATGGTCTTCCTCGGCGCCTTCCTCTTCATCTTCCTCATGTGCGTGCGAATGGCCCGCGATGCCGTATTGGGAAGTCTGCTGGCGCACGGCAAAGCCGGCAAACGCCCGCTCGCCCACCCAGCTTACGCCCGCGCCCAGCGTCTGCGTTTCGAGGAAGGAGTTGGGCAGGGTGCCGTTGCCGGCGTCTTCATGATCGTGGTCGTGGTCGTGGTCTTCGCCGTCCTCATGCTCATGCAGCGCTTCTTCCAGTTCTTCCCGGTGGCGCAGCTGGCGGGACTCGGCGAGGCCCGGAATGTTGAAGTCGCCAAAGTCGCGCCGGGAAGCGGAAAGCGAGAAGACCAGCGGCCCGGTGGTGAAGGCTGCCCGCGCGCCTGCCTCAGTGCCGTCATTCACGCTGTTATAGGCGCCATAGGCTTCGCCGCTCACCGGCGCTTCGGGCAGGGTGTCCACGATCAGCCCGTCGATCACATTGACCACGCCGCCGATGGCCTGCCCGCCATAGGCAAGCGCTGCCGGCCCGCGCAGGATCTCGATCTTGTCGGCATCGATGCCGTCCGCGCTCACCTGGTGGTCCGGGCTTGCGGCGGAAACGTCCACCACGCCGATCCCGTTGGTCAGTACTTGCACTCGTTCGGCGCCAAGCCCGCGCAGCACCGGCCGGCTCGCGCCCTGTCCGAAGAAGGTCGTCGAAACGCCCGGCTCACCTGCCAGCGTGTCGCCCAGCGTGCCGGAAAGGCGCGCGGTGATTTCCGCCCGGTCGAGCGCCGTCGCGTTGCCGATCAGCTCGTCGCTGGAGCGCGCGGGGCCGGGGGCGGTCACGATGATCGGGGCTTCGACGCGCGGGGCATCGGTCTCCTGAGAGAGGGCAATGCCGGAGAGAAGGTGACCGGAAAGGGCGGTCAGCAGGAGCGTGCGTTTCATCTGGGAGGACTCACTTTTAGTAATGTAATAATGTATCATTATTCAGGTAAGCCGACCCAGGCAAGGGCCGAAAATGACCCGAAGTGTCCCAAACTGTCACTGGGAGTCCTCAAAAAGACACGGAAAAGGCCCGCAAGCGCGGGCCTTTGACACGAAATGACATTGTGTGGCGCTGGCCGTCAGGCCGCGCTGCCATCCACGCGGAGCAGCGATCCGGTCGTGAAGCTCGAGGCGGGGCTTGCCAGGTAAAGCGCTGCCGTGACGATCTCCTCGGGGTAGCCCGGACGGTTCAGCGCGTTGTCTGCCGACTGGCGCATCTGCTCGGGCCAGGCCTTGGCAATGTCGGTCAGGAAGGGGCCGGGGCAGATCGTGTTCACCCGCACTTTCGGTGCATACTCATGCGCCAGCGACAGGCTCATCGCATTGATCGCCGCCTTGGCAGCGCCGTACGGCACCACATGCGGCAGCGGCACAAGGCTGCCCGAGGAGGAGATGTTGATGATCGAGCCGCCATCCCCATCCGCCATCCGTTTGGCCACCTGGCTCGCCAGCCGGAACGGGCCTTTGAAATTCAGGTTCAGCACTGAATCGAAAAGGTTTTCGGTCACCTCATGGCTCGCCATGCGCGGGCCGGACCCGGCATTGTTCACGAGGATATCCACGCGCCCGAAATGGCCGTAGGAGGCTTCGATCAGCGCGTCGATGTCGTCCCAGCGCCCGCAATGGGCCGCAAAGGCAAATGCCTTCCGGCCCATTTTCCGCACTTCTTCAGCCGCGGCTTCACACGCGTCCAGCTTGCGGCTGGCGATGATCACGTCGGCCCCATTCTCCGCAAATGCCTTGACCATTTCAAAGCCCAGGCCCCGGCTTCCGCCGGTCACAAGGGCGATCTTTCCGCTCAGGTCAAACAGGTTGCGGGCCATGGGTTTCCTCCAGTTTCTGATGTCTGGCGGAACCTTGTTTCAGCCCGCCAGCCTCATCAACCGGTAATCGGAAACCCTGACGCGAGGTGATGGCTCAGTTCAGCACGTCCGGTGAGCCGAGATCCGCCGTGCGTGCGGCTTCGACTTCGGACATCAGCCTAAGGACGTTGCCGCCCCAGATATTGGCGATGTCTTCTTCCGAGTAACCGGCCTCGATCAGGCGCGCCGTTACCTTCGGCAGGTCGACGATGTCCTTCATGCCATCGACGCCGCCACCGCCATCCCAGTCTGCGCCAACGCCGACATGCTCCGGCCCGACCAGCTCCAGCGTGTAGAGCAGGTGTTCCATGAACTTCTCGAAGGTGGAGCGTGGCGGCGGGAAGGCCTTGTTCAGCGCCTTGTAGGCCGCGCGATAGGCGTCGCGTGTCGCGTCATCCATGGCGGAGGTGTCCCGGCCAAACTGCGCCTCGAGTTCCGCGATGGCAGCCAGCCTCTCCGGGCTTGCCGGCAGGGCTTCGAGATAGGAGCCATAGGCGTTGATCTGGATTACGCCGCCATCTTCCGCGATTGCGATCAGCAGGTCGTCGGGCACGTTGCGTGGATGGTCGTAAACGGCCTTGGGGCCGGAGTGCGAGAGGATGATCGGCGTCGTCGAGAGGGCCAGAATGTCCCGCACGGTCTCGTCCGAAGCATGCGAGCCATCGAGCATGACGCCCAGTTCGTTCGCGCGGCGCACCAGCGCTTCGCCCAGCGGGCTGAGGCCGCCATAGGCAGGGTTCACGTCTGTTGCGCTGTCGGCAAACTGGCTGTTGCGGAAGTGAACCGGCGCAATCATGCGCAGGCCGCCCGCGTAGAAGGTGTCGAGCATCGAAACGTCGGTGCCCAGCGGATAAGCGTTTTCCATGCTCTGGAAGACGATTTTCTTGCCCTCGGCGGCAATGCGCTCCGCATCCGCCGTCGAGAAGGCCAGCGCGACATCGCTGGAATATTTCGCAGCCAGTTCGCGGATCGACATCTGGCGCAGCACCGCCATGTTGCGGGCGGCGAGATAGGAGGCTTCGTCGAGCGGACCCTGCGGTGTGAAGATCACCCAGAAGCCGCCATCGAGGCCGCCTTCATTCATGCGCGGCAGGTCCACATGCGTGCCGTCCTCGTCAAAGTTGCCACGCTTGGAGAAGGTGTAGTCGGGATTGTGGAAATACGCGGGCGTATCGAGGTGGGTATCGAGCACCAGCGTCCGAAAATGCAAATCCTCCGCAGGCGTGCGGGCGGCTGCCGTCGCGGGCGCCTTGTCCACACCTGTCTCGGCGCTTTGGGGCGCGTCCGGCGCGCACGCAGCCAGCAATGCGCCAAGTGCTACGCTGAGGAGGAGTTTTTTCATGTGATCAGCCCTGCTTCTACGACTCGATAGGATGGGCGTGATGTTCACCCCGGCGCGGGCCGGGTCAACCGCTGTGCCTGTAAAGAAAAGGGCGGCCCCGCAAGGCCGCCCTGATCGAGGTCACTTTGGAAGCGTGTCCTAGGCTTTGCCGAAAACGCGGGCAAAGATCGTGTCGACATGCTTGAAATGGTAGTCGAGATCGAACAGCGCATCGATCTCGTCGCCCGTGAGGCGCGCGGAAACGTCGGCGTCGCCCTTCAGCAGTTCGTTGAGCGGGCCTTCCTTCTTCCAGGTGCGCATCGCGTTGCGTTGCACCAGGCGGTAGGCATCCTCACGGCTGACGCCTTTCTCCACCAGCGCCAGCAGGACGCGCTGCGAGTTGTGCAGGCCGCCCATGGAGTTGATCGTGGCCAGCATGTTCTCCGGATAGATCACGAGGTTTTCGACCACGCCGGCAAGGCGGTGAAGCGCGAAGTCCAGGTGGATCGTCGCATCCGGTCCGATGCCGCGCTCGACGGAGGAGTGGGAGATGTCGCGCTCATGCCAGAGGGCGACGTTTTCCAGCGCCGGCGTAACAGCCGAGCGAACAAGGCGGGCAAGGCCGGTCAGGTTTTCCGTCAGCACAGGATTGCGCTTGTGTGGCATCGCGGAGGAGCCTTTCTGGCCCGCGGAGAAGAACTCTTCCGCTTCCAGAACCTCGGTGCGCTGCAGGTGGCGCACTTCCGTCGCCAGACGCTCCACCGAGGAGGCGATTACGCCCAGCACGGCAAAATACATGGCGTGGCGGTCGCGCGGGATAACCTGCGTCGAGACAGGCTCAATCGTCAGGCCGAGCTTGGCGGCGACATGCTCTTCCACTTTCGGGTCGATATTGGCGAAAGTCCCAACGGCGCCGGAGATGGCGCAGGTGGCGACCTCTTCCTTGGCCAGTAGCAGGCGCGCGCGGGCGCGCTGGAATTCGGCATGGAAGGTGGCCAGCTTGACGCCGAAGGTCGTCGGTTCGGCGTGAATGCCGTGGCTGCGGCCAATGGTTGGCGTGAGTTTGTGCTCGCGGGCGCGCTTTTCCAGCGCGGCCAGCACGCGGTCGATGCCCGTGAGCAGCAGATCGGCTGCGCGGACGAGCTGGACGTTGAGGCATGTGTCCAGAACGTCCGACGAGGTCATGCCCATGTGCAGGAAGCGGGCTTCATCGCCGACATGTTCTGCGACATTGGTGAGGAAGGCGATCACGTCATGCTTCACTTCACGCTCGATCTCGTCGATGCGGTCAGCTTCAAACCTGGCGCGCTCGCGCACGGCAGCGGTGGTGCCTTGTGGGATCTGGCCCATCTGCTCCATGGCCTCTGCAGCCAGTGTTTCGATGTCGAGCCAGATCTGGAAGCGGGATTCGGGTGTCCAGATGGCGGCCATTTCCGGGCGGGTGTAACGGGGAATCATGGTTCGCTCTTGTTCCTGGTGGGACTTGGCTGCCGCCATAGGCCGTATGGGCGGGTTTCGCCAGTCCTGTGCAGCCATCGATTTCATCAAATCGCCGCTTCGGGCTAATCTGACGCTCTGATTCTATCGAGGAAGCCGAATGTCGGAGCCAGCGACTGCCAAACCAGCGCCTTTCCTGGGCGTCGAACGCTCGGCGGGTGGCCGCCGCTGGCGGCTGGCCGGTGTGGACGAGGCGTTGGTGCGCCGTTTGTTGCCGGCAGCGGGCGGATCGGACCTGATCGCGCGCCTGCTGGCCGGGCGCGGCGTGCTGCCGGAAACGGCGCAGGCTTATCTGGCGCCGACCTTGCGGGAGTTCTTTCCCGATCCCAGCAGCTTTGCCGACATGGACAAGGCGGCTGACATCATTCTGAACGCCATTCTGGAAGGCAAACGCGTTTGCGTGTTTGCTGACTATGATGTGGATGGCGGCACGTCCTCCGCCATTCTCGCGCGATATTTCCGCGCCTGGGGCAGGGAGCTTGGCCTCTATGTGCCCGACCGGCTGGAAGAAGGGTATGGCCCCTCGCCGGAAGCATTCCATTTCCTGAAGGCGCAGGGCTATGACCTTGTGATTACCGTCGACTGCGGCGCGGCTGCGGTGAAGGCGCTGGACGAGGCGCGGGCCATCGACCTGCCGGTCGTGGTAATTGATCACCATCTGATGTCCGGCCATGTGCCCGAGGCGGCGGCGATCGTGAATCCGAACCGGCCCGATTGCACCTCCGGCAATGGCCATCTGGCGGCAGCAGGCGTGGTGTTCGTGTTCGCGGCGGCGATGAACCGGCTGGCCCGCCAGCGCAATCTGGCGCCGCCCGGGGGGCTGCCGGATATCCTGCATTATCTCGACCTCTGCGCGCTCGGCACGCTTTGCGATATGTCGCCCCTTCACGGCGTGAACCGCGCATTCGTGCGCCAGGGCCTCAGCATCATGGCGCGCGGCGAGAATATCGGTCTGCGCGCGCTGGCCGATGTCAGCGGCATTGGCCAGATCGAAAGCGTCTATCACGCGACCTTCCTGCTTGGGCCGCGCCTCAATGCGGGCGGCCGCGTGGGCGATCCCTGGCTCGCGGCGAAGCTTCTGGCGACGGACGATCGCGGCGAAGCGATTGCGCTGGCCGAACGCCTGCACGCGCTGAACGATGAGCGCCGCGCTGTCGAAGCGGCAATCCTCGACGAGGCAACCGCGCAGGCCGAACGCGCGCTGGCCGCCAATCCGGAGCGGGGCGTCATCATCGCATCCGGTGAAGGCTGGCACCCCGGCGTGATCGGGATCGTGGCGGGCCGCCTGAAGGACCGCTTCCACCTGCCTAGCATCGTCATCGGATGGGGTGAGGGGCTTGGGCCTGTCGCCAAGGGATCTGGGCGATCGGTTACCGGCGTCAATCTTGGCGACGCCATCGCCGCAGCGGCGCGCGAAGGCGTGATCCTGTCTGGCGGCGGGCACGCAATGGCGGGCGGGCTCAGCCTGGAGCCCCATCAGGTGCCTGGCTTTGACGACTGGATGGTCGCCCATATGGCAGACTTCAAGGCAGAACGGGACGCCGCGCTGGACCTGCATATTGATGCTGTGCTGTCTCCGGGCAGCGCGACAACCGACCTGTTCGATCAGGTTGCCGCTCTCGGTCCATTCGGCATGGGCGCGCCGGAGCCGGTGTTTGCGATGACTGAAGTGATGCCAACCGGCGCGCGCCGGATCGGTGCCAACCACCTGCGCTTCACAGCAGAGAACAATACCGGCCGCATCGAATGCATCGCCTGGCGGGCCGCTGATGAGCCAATGGGTGATCTGTTGCGGTCAGGACAGCGCGTGAATGTGGCCGGCCGGCTGAAAGCGGACCAGTGGAATGGCCGCCGCCGCGTGCAATTTGAAATCATTGATGCATCAATGCTGTGAATCTTCTGCAGAACAGCGTTTGAAACGGGTTGCAGGGTGCGAAATCACCCGCTATATGCCCGGTCTTCAAGCCGGTGCGGTCCCTTCGTCTATCGGTTAGGACGTCAGGTTTTCAACCTGAAAAGAGGGGTTCGACTCCCCTAGGGACTGCCACCAGACTTTCTCAGAACTGATCGGTTTCTGAGCAGCGTTACCCAGAGATCCCCACTTTCTAGGTTAAGATCGCGTGACAAGGGCCTTGTCACGCTCTAGGTTTCCTTGCTGGGGAAATTGGGTTGATGACTAAGATTGCAGCGAAATCTGAAACGGAAGCGCTCGCCGGTGAAACAGCTGTGCGCGTGATTGGCCGTGTAAAATGGTTCGATAGCGCCAAGGGCTATGGCTTTATTGTCGCTGAATCCACTTCAGAATCAGAGCTTACGGGCGATGTGATGCTTCACATCTCCTGCCTGCGCGATTATGGCGAATCCTATGCCGATGAAGGCGCGAAGATCGTTTGCGACGCTGTGGAGAAACAGCGTGGCTGGCAAACGGTGCACATCATCGAGATGGAGCGCCCCAGAGCGGTCATCGCTCAGGAAAAAGGCCTGCGGCCTGACTATGAGGAAGTGACCCTCAAATGGTTCAATCGCGCGCGCGGCTATGGCTTCGTGTTGCGCGACGGACGGGATGAAGATGTGTTCGTGCATGCAGTTGCCCTGCGGAAGGCCGGGTATGATGATATCGAGCCGGGCACGCGCATTGAGGTGGTGATCGAGGCCGGCTCCAAGGGCGAGCATGTCTCGGCTGTAAAAGCCCGGCGCTAGAACCGCGCGTCAGCGCTTGCCGCCTGCAAATCCCACCGGTAAACCAGCGCCATGACGCGCTTCATCTTCTCATTCGTTTTCGCCGCTGCCATGTTCCTTCAGGCAGCCTTCGCGCAGCTTCCCACGGAGCCGCTCAGCATCCAGTCTGGCGACGAAACGCACGCCTTCACGGTGGAAATGGCGACGACGCCCGAGGAGATCCAGCAGGGCCTCATGTTCCGTGAGAGCCTCGCCCCGGATGCCGGCATGCTGTTCGACTTCGGCATGACCCGCCAGGCAAGCATGTGGATGAAGAACACGCTGATCCCGCTAGACATGCTGTTCATCCTCGAGGATGGCAGCGTTGTCGCGATCGCGCGCAACGCACAGCCGGGCTCGCTGCGCTCTATCGGCCCTGGCGTGCCGGTTCGCGCCGTACTGGAGCTGCCGGGTGGCCGCGCCAAGGAACTTGGCATTGAGCCGGGCGACAAGGTGGTTCACCGGCTGTTTGGACAAGCCGGTGGCTGATACCGAGGCGCCTCGCGCGCCCCGGGAAGGCTTTTCGCCGACGCCCTCGCGCGGAAAGTTCACGCTACACAATGGCCCGAGCTACCGGGCGACCGCGCCGGGTGACATGCGCAGCGGCCTTTGGGTGCTCGATCGCCACTGCAATGGCATGGGCTTCCTGCACGGCGGGATGCTGTCCGCATTCGCTGACAGCGCGCTGGCCTGGGCGGTCTGGAGCGCCACGGGAAAGATGTCCGTTACGATCCGGCTCACGCTGGAGTTCATGGAAATCGCGCGTGAAGGCGAGTGGATCGAGGCCCATACCGATGTATCTTCGGTGGATGGCGAGTTTGTTCACGTCAATGCGCGGATCGTGAAGGAAGATGGCGGCCTTGCGGCGCGGGCGACAGCAGTTTTCCGGACCGTGCGCCGCAAGGCGGATTGATCATCCCGGAATGCCGAGTTCCTGAAGGGCAAACGCCTTGATGGATTTGTAGTCAGCCTTTCCATTCGGCGCGCGGCCGAGACTGTCCTTGAACAGGATCCGCTTGGGCGCCTTGTAGCGCGCAATCTTCGACTGGACAAAGGCGCGGAGTTCATCCTCCGTAGCCTGACCATCCAGCGAGACCACCGCCGTTACGGCCTGGCCCCATTTGTCATCGGGAACACCGACGACGAGCGCGTCAGAGACGGCCGCGTGGGCTTTCAGCGCTTCTTCGACTTCTTCCGGGTAAACTTTTTCGCCTGCCGTGTTGATGCAATTGGACCCGCGCCCCAGCAGCGTGATCGTTCCGTCCTTCTCGACCGTGCACCAGTCTCCGGGGATGGCGTAGCGCATGCCGTTGATGGTCTTGTAGGTTTTGGCGGTCTTTTCGGGGTCCTTGTAATAGCCGAGCGGCACGGCCCCGCCGCGGGCGATAAAGCCAGGCTCACCGCTTCCGGGGGCGACTTCGCGGTCATCCTCCGTGAACACCTTGCAGCTTGGTCCGATCTCGAATTTGGAAGTCTGTGCACCGCCTTCTGCCGTTGTGACCGAGCTGCCAAAGCCGACCGCTTCGGATGCCCCAAAGCTGTCATTCAGGGCCGCTTGAGGCATGTGCTTCAGAAGACCCTGCTTCACCTCGGCGCTCCACATTACGCCAGATGAGACAATCGCCAGCACACTCGACAGGTTCCATCGGCCGGGGTTGTCGTTGAGGGATTGCAGCATCGGTTTGGCGAAGGCGTCGCCGACGATGGCCATCGACGTGACGCCATTTGCGTGAACGGTGTCCCAGAGGTTCTCCGGGATGAACTTCGTCTTCTCTGACAGCGTGACGACAGCGCCGCCATTCAACATGGAGCCCATGGCAGTGAACCAACCTGTGCCGTGCATTAGCGGGCAGGCGGGTAGCTGGCGGGAGAAGCGGCCGAGGGCAAGCGCGCCCTGAACGTGCTCATCCATCGTTTCAGGGACCGGGCCGCCCATCTTGCGGATGCCTTCCATGCTGGCTTCCCGCCAGATGTTGTGGGTCCACATCACGCCCTTCGGCAGGCCTGTCGTGCCGCCCGTGTAGAGCAGGAAAATGTCGTCGCCGCTGCGCTCCCCTTTGAGAGGGGATGGGTCGCCTTCGGTCGCCAACGCTTCGTATCCGTGTGCGAAGGGGGCAACCTTGTCGCCGCCGATCTGAACCCAGGCGATGACACGCGGAAGGCGCGTGCGCACACGTTCGACTTCGGCGAGGAACTCGGCATCGAAGAACACCACTGTCGAGTCCGAGTTGTCTATGATGTAGACGAGTTCGTCATCCAGATAGCGGTAATTGACGTTCACGGGCGACAGGCTGGCTTTGAAGGTGGCCGCCATTGCTTCCATGTATTCGGGCTGGTTGCGCATGTAGAAGCCGGCCTTGTCGCCACGTACCGCGCCCAGGCTGAGCAGCGCCCTGGCAAGCCTGTTCGAGCGCGCCGTGAATTCAGGCCAGTAGATACGCCGGTCACCATGCGCCAGCGCGAGATCCTCAGGGCCGAGCGCCGCGCCAACGGCATCGAGCATGTCGCCGAAATTCCAGTCCATCCGTTTTCCTCCGCAGCATTCTTTTTCGCGATGCTACGTAGGTGTGGGCACGGCTGCAATCGTGACCCAAAGTAAACAGCCCTCCGGAGCGATCCGGAGGGCTGTCTGGTCATGCAGGTGATGGTTGGGCCGGACTTAGAAGTCCATGCCGCCCATACCACCCATGCCGCCGGGCATGCCGCCGCCAGCCGGAGCGTCTTTCTTCGGAGCTTCGGCAATGCCGGCTTCCGTCGTGATCAGCAGGCCAGCCACCGAAGCAGCGTTCTGCAGAGCCGAGCGGACAACCTTCGCCGGGTCGATGACGCCCATTTGGACGAGATCGCCGTACTCTTCGGTCTGGGCGTTAAAGCCGTAGGAGCGCGACTTGTTGCTGACGATCGTATTGACGACCACCGAGCCTTCGACGCCTGCGTTCTCGGAGATCTGGCGGAGCGGTGCTTCCAGAGCCTTGCGAACGATGTCGATGCCGGCTTTTTCGTCGTCGTTAGCGCCGACAACGTCGATGTGGCGCGAAGCGCGGAGCAGGGCCGTGCCGCCACCGGGGACGATGCCTTCTTCGACAGCAGCGCGGGTTGCGTTCAGGGCGTCGTCGACGCGGTCTTTACGCTCTTTCACTTCGACTTCGGTTGCGCCGCCGACTTTGATCACGGCAACGCCGCCAGCCAGCTTTGCGAGACGCTCTTGGAGCTTCTCACGGTCATAGTCGGAAGAGGTGTCTTCGATCTGCTTGCGGATCTGGGAAACGCGAGCTTCGATGTCTTTCTTCTTGCCGGCGCCGTCGACGATGGTTGTGTTGTCCTTGTCGATGGAGACGCGCTTCGAGCGGCCGAGCATTTCCATGCCGACGTTCTCGAGCTTGATGCCGAGGTCTTCGGAGATCACCTGGCCGCCGGTGAGAACTGCGATGTCCTGCAGCATGGCTTTGCGGCGGTCGCCGAAGCCCGGAGCTTTGACAGCAGCGATTTTCAGGCCGCCACGCAGCTTGTTGACCACGAGGGTTGCGAGTGCTTCGCCGTCCACGTCTTCAGCGATGATGAGCAGCGGCTTTTGCGACTGAACAACAGCTTCGAGGATCGGGAGGAGCGGCTGCAGGCTCGACAGTTTCGACTCGTGAAGCAGGATCACTGCATCTTCGAGCTCAACGGTCATCTTGTCAGCGTTGGTGATGAAGTAGGGCGACAGGTAGCCGCGATCGAACTGCATGCCTTCAACGACGTCGAGTTCGGTTTCGAGGGCTTTTGCTTCCTCAACCGTGATCACGCCTTCGTTGCCGACTTTCGCCATAGCTTCAGCGATCATCGCGCCGATTTCGGTCTCGCCGTTGGCGGAGATGGTGCCGACCTGAGCGATCTCTTCGTTGGTTTTCACCTTCTTGGAGTGATGCTTCAGGTCGCTGATGACTTCTGCAACGGCTTTGTCGATGCCGCGCTTCAGGTCCATCGGGTTCATGCCAGCGGCAACGCGCTTCATGCCTTCGCGCACGATGGCCTGAGCGAGAACCGTAGCAGTGGTGGTGCCGTCGCCAGCGGTGTCGTTGGCTTTCGATGCCACTTCGCGCAGCATCTGGGCGCCCATGTTCTCGAGCTTGTCTTCCAGCTCGATTTCCTTCGCGACGGTCACGCCGTCTTTGGTGGTGCGCGGAGCGCCGAAGGATTTTTCGATGACAACGTTACGGCCTTTCGGGCCGAGCGTCACTTTCACAGCGTTGGCGAGAATGTCGACGCCGCGGAGCATTTTCTCGCGGGCATCAGCGCCGAATACGACGTGTTTAGCAGCCATAGGAGTTACCTCTTGGTATGTGTCTTGGGGTCAGAGAGCGAGAGCGGCGGACTTACTTGTCCAGAACGCCCATGATGTCGCTTTCTTTCATGATCAGCAGGTCTTCACCGTCGATCTTCACTTCGGTGCCGGACCATTTGCCGAACAGAACGCGGTCGCCTTTTTTGACGTCGAGCGGAACGCGCTCGTTATCATCGCCGATAGCGCCGTTGCCAACAGCGACAACGATGCCTTCCTGCGGCTTTTCCTTGGCGTTGTCGGGGATGATGATCCCGCCCTTGGTTTTCTCTTCTTCCTTGATGCGGCGCACGACAACGCGGTCATGCAGGGGACGAAGTTTCATGTTCACTGCCTCTTGGATCAAAAGCTTCCTCGGGACTGGATAAAGTGACGGACGGGCCGTCGCGCCGCATGAAGCGCGCATCAGTTAGCACTCACCCGAGCCGACTGCTAACGACGTGCCGGAGATAGGGAATAGTCCCTGCGGCGTCAACGGGGACACGGTGAACGTTTTTTGAAGTGGCGTCATGGAGAGCGTAAGACTGTCAAATTCGACCGCAGTACATTGAATTCCCTTGGGAAAGAAATATCCGGGCTTGGAATTTTTTGACTGTTGCTGCCGCCATATTTGGCGTTTGCCTGAACGCTCGGCGGCGGGGTTGCGGGAGGTGAGGGAGGTGTGATGCTGCCAGCACCGTTAGGTTGAGCGTGGCGGGCGATCGTTCGGATTCTATCTTTCTTTTGACGGCCGAGGCTTGGCGGAAGGCGATCTTCAGGTGGCAGGACAGAACCGCATTGAGGCGGTTTTGGTAAACGCAGCCTTGCATTGCAATCGATAACTGAAACGCACGCGCAAGGCGGAAATCAAAACTCCTGAGTTAAACACATGCGATCAGCCGCCAGGAGGAGCCGGGCAAATGACGACTGCACGCAGTGAGATCTGGAGCGCGCTGAACTTTTTCATGCTTGTCGCGTGCACGGCGCTTTCGCTGTCGTTTACGGTCTCGCTGTTTTTCTTCAAGCTCGGCCTGCCGACAGATATCGGGTCCTATGTCCGGTTAAACCTGTTTGTGTCGGGCTGCGTGGCGGTGCCAACGGCTATCATTGCGTCGCTGCATGACTTTCACATGCGCTCCTATCAGCGCCGGCTCGAAGAGATGGCTTGGACGGATGCGCTGACGGGCTTGCTGAATCGGCGCTTTTTCATTCACGCCGCCGAGGAAGAGCGCGCCCGTATGCGCCGCACAAAGCAGAGCGCCGCTGTCGTGTTGATAGACCTCGATCACTTCAAGGAAGTGAATGATCTCTATGGGCACGCCGGTGGAGATCTTGTGCTTCGTGAAATCGCAGCAATCGCCCATTCGGAGCTGCGCGGCCCGTTTGATCGCCTTGGCCGCTGGGGTGGCGAAGAATTCGTGGTGCTGCTGAGTGGCGTTTCCGAGGAGCAGGCGGCTTCGGTTTGCGAGCGGTTACGCCGGCGGATTGAAGACACCGCCATTGACGTCAATGACAAGGATGTTTCCGTAACTGCAAGCTTCGGCTTCTGCATGATGAGCCCGGAAACGTCGCTGGACGCCGCCATCGAATGTGCGGATGGCGCGCTGTATGAAGTGAAGCGATCAGGCCGCAATCAGGTCATCTGCCGAGAAGTGCCTGAAGGCGTGGTTCCGCCCGTCGTGACGACACTTCCAATCCGTCGCCGGATTGGCAGCCGCGGGAAGGTGCTGAATGAGAAGCCGGTTCCGCCGCCTCCCGCAAATGATGGGTCCGGTGAGCCCGCCCGCCGCCGCATCGGGGTTCGCTGACGCAAGGTCTACCTGATCTCCGGCTTGCTGCCAGGCTGTTTTCCTGATTGGGAACAGAGGCGCATTCCGGAGGAAATCCATGTCATCGCCGCTTCCGCGCACCGGTCCGCTGACCGATCTACGCGTCATTGAACTTGGGCAGCTGATTGCCGGCCCGTTCTGTGGTCAGATCTTTGCCGATATGGGCGCCGACGTAATCAAGGTCGAGCCGCCCGGCCAGGGCGATCCACTCCGCGATTGGGGGCGGGAGGGCTTTCCCTTGTGGTGGTCCGTCGTCGCGCGCGGCAAGCGCTGTGTGACCGCAAATCTGCGCGAGAAACAAGGTCAGGAAATTCTGAAACAACTCGTCGCGCAGGCCGATTTCCTGCTTGAGAATTTCAGGCCGGGAACGCTCGAAAAATGGGGCCTCGGATATGACGAGCTGCGCAAGATCAATCCGCGGCTGATCATGATCCGAGTGTCGGGCTATGGCCAGACCGGGCCTTACGCATCGCGCGCTGGATACGCTTCTGTAGGTGAAGCATTGGGCGGCCTGCGGTATGTCATGGGCGAGGCGGACCGGCGCCCCTCACGCGCGGGCATCTCACTGGGTGACAGCCTGGCGGGCATCTTCGCGGCCGTTGGCGCGCTGGCGGCGTTGCATCACCGCGAGAAAACGGGTGAAGGCCAGATGATTGATGCGACCATCTATGAGTCCGTACTCGGGGTAATGGAGGCGCTCGTCCCCGAGTATCAGTTTGAAGGCTACACAAGAGAGCGCTCCGGCTCGATCCTTCCAAATATCGCGCCGTCGAACATCTATGAAGGCAGCGACGGCATGGTCATCATTGCCGCCAATCAGGATACGGTGTTTGCCCGGCTCTGTGCTGCGATTGGCCAGCCAGACCTGAAGGATCATCCCGATTACAAGACACATGTCGCGCGCGGGAAAAATCAGGCGCAGCTTGACGATCTGATCCAGAAATGGGCGAGCGCCTACACGATCGACGAAATCGAGCGCATCATGATCGAAAACGGTGTGCCGGTCGGGAAGGTCTATCGCGCAGCCGATATGCTGTCTGATCCACACTATGCGGCGAGGGATTCGCTTACTGAAGTGCCGAGCGAGAAGTGGCCTGGCATTCGCCAACAGAATGTGTTTCCGAAGCTTTCCGCGACGCCGGGGCGTGTTCGCTGGGCGGGGCCGGAGGAGATCGGTCAGCACACTGAAGAGGTGCTCACGGAGCTGCTGGATTTGACGCCGGACCAAATTGCCAAGCTTCGCGCGAGTGGCATCGTTTAGGAGGGCAAGCCATGCCGAAAATCGACATCTCGACGGTCCCCGAAGGCAAAGGCACGCGTTATCCTGCCCCCTATGGAGAACCTTGCAGGGACCGCCATTGGCGCGCCTTGGGTAATGCCGCAGGGCTTACTCAATTTGGTGTAAATCTACTCACGCTGGACCCTGGCGTATGGTCTTCACAGCGCCATTGGCACACGCATGAGGACGAGTTCGTCTGGGTGCTCGAAGGTGAGGTCGTTATGGTCACCGATGAAGGGCGCGAGCTTATGCGGGCGGGCGATTGTGCGGGATTTCCTGCGGGCAGCCGGAACGGGCACCACTTCATCAATGAAAGTGATGCCCCGGCAAAGCTGCTCATCGCCGGATCGCGGGATGACAAGGACGCGTGCGGATACTCCGACATCGACATGCATCTGCACCCGAGCCGATACTCCGACGCTTCTCCGAATTACACGCGTAAGGATGGCACGCCGTTCTAGCGCGCCGTCATTCCCCCATCGACGACGTACTCGTGGCCGGTGATGTAGCTCGCGGCGTCTGAGGCCAGGAACGTGATAAGTTCGGCCACTTCTTCTGGTGTGCCTGGGCGTCCAAGGGGCGCGCTTCCTGCCGCGATGAGGTTGGGATCTAGCCCGTTGCCACCATGCGCCGCTGTCAGCATGGCGGATTGTTCTTTCTGCATCGTTTCGGTCATCCGGGTCAGCGATTTCTGCCAGATCGGGGTGTCGATGATGCCGGGATGCACCGAATTCACTCGGATATTCAGCCCGAGCTGTGCGCATTCCATCGCAGCGGCCTTGGTGAACAACCGAACCGCGCCTTTCGATGCGCAATATGCGCTGGCGCCGGGTGCGCCGCGCAGGCCCGCGACGGAGGAGAGGTTTACGATGGAGCCTCCGCCGGTGCCCTTCATTGTGCGCATGGCTGCGCGGGTGCCCAGGAACACGCTGTCAGTGTTCACTTCCATCTGCTTGCGCCAGTCGGCCAGCGTGAAGTCCATGATTGCGCCGCCGATCGCGATGCCGGCATTATTGATCAGGATAGAGGGGGCACCGAGCAGGGCGCTGGTATCGGCAAAGACGCTGTCCCACAGGGCCTCATCAGTTACATCCTGCTTCAAGGCAGCAGCTTTGCCACCAGTCTTGCCGATTTCCGCGGCGACGGCCTTTGCGCCAGCCTCGTCGATGTCCGTTACCATGACGGCGGCGCCGTCTCGCGCCAGCATCAACGCTGTCGAACGACCGATCCCACTCGCGCCGCCCGTAACGATTGCGACCTTGCCATTAACCGATGTCATTGATTCCTCCCATTTTTGCGGGAAATACTAACAGTCTCCGTGCTTGACGCGAGGGGGATATTGGTGTTTTACCCGCCGCTTCATGACGGGGTGATGCGGTGCCGCCGTTGTAATCGTGGGCTCTTTTCTTGAGCAGCAGTCCACCGGCCCGCGTCAAGAATGAAGGACATTGATATGTCTCGTCGCCATAGTGCGAAATACAAGATCGACCGTCGCGTCGGTGAGAACATCTGGGGCCGCCCCAAGTCTCCCTTCAACAAGCGCAACTACAAGCCGGGCCAACATGGCCAGAACCGTCGTAACAAAGTCTCTGACTTTGGTATGCAGCTCATGGCGAAGCAGAAGCTGAAGGCTTACTACGGTGACGTCACCGAGAAACAGTTCCTGAAAGTTTATGAGGAAGCCGCGCGCCAAAAAGGCAACACGGCTGAAAACCTCATCGGCCTTCTGGAATCGCGCCTCGATGCCGTCGTCTACCGCGCCAAGTTCGTGCCGACCGTGTTTGCGGCTCGTCAGTTCATCAACCACGGTCACGTGACGGTGAACGGTCGCCGCTGCAACATCGGTTCGGCTCGCCTGAAACCGGGCGACGTTGTTCAGGTCCGCGAAAAATCGCGTAACCTGGCCCTCGTGCTCGAAGCGCTCGGCAGCCCCGAGCGTGACATTCCGGATTATGTGGAAGTCGACCCCAAAGCGATGACTGCCACCTATAAGCGCATCCCGGCTCTCGCCGATGTGCCGTATCCGGTGAAAATGGAACCGGCCCAGGTGGTCGAGTTCTATTCGTCGTAAGGCGACTGAATTTCTTGAACTTTTGGGAAGGCCGCGCCAGACTGGTGCGGCCTTTTCTTATTCCGGGAGATATTCTTGGCCATTCCGACTATCGCTGACGTCCGCAAGGCGCTGATTGCACGCCCAGGTAAGCCTTTTGTGCTTAAGGACCTTTCCACTGAAGACAAGGCGCTGTTCCCGAACAAGGAGGAGGCCGAGACCAGCCTCAAGAAGGATGCGGCCTGCATCAACGAGCTGAAGGACAAGCTCTACGCCGAAGGGAAGCGTGCGCTGCTCGTCGTGCTGCAGGGGATGGATACGGCCGGCAAGTCCGGAACAATCAAATCCGTCTTCAAAGATACCACGCCACTGGGGATGGAAGTGAAGGCGTTCAAGGCGCCCAGCAGCGAGGAGCTGGCGCGGGATTATCTGTGGCGCGTGCACAACGCGGTGCCCCGGCGCGGGCATGTCGGCATCTTTGATCGTTCGCACTATGAAGATGTTCTGGTCGCCAAGGTCCGCAGCCTTGCGCCTGCAGCAGACATCGAGCAGCGCTACGATCAGATCAACGCCTTCGAAAAACACCTAACCGAGAACGGCTACGTCATCGTCAAATGCATGCTGAATATAGGGCATGAGGAGCAGGGCGTCCGGCTGAAGGAACGTCTGCAGGAGGAGCATAAGCTCTGGAAGTTCAATCCGGGGGATCTGGACGACCGTGCGCTGTGGCCGCAATTCATGGACGCGTATGAGACAGCGATCAATCGCTGCTCCACCAAGCACGCGCCCTGGCACATCATCCCCGCAGACAGCCGCACGCGCCGGAACGCCATGATCGCACGCCTCGTTCGCGGAGCACTCGAAGAGATGGACCTCAAATGGAAAGACCCCGGACATGATCCGGGGTCTTATGAAATCTGACTTTTCGGCCAGGCGCGGCGTTAGTTGAAAGTCACGTCGCCGCCGCTGGACTTGTTCGCCTGCTGCTCGGCGGGGCGGCCTTCAAAGCTGATGTCACCGCCGCTGGAAGCTGAGCCGGTTGCCGATACAGAGGCGAAGGCCTCAATGTCGGCGCCGCTGGAGGCTTGGGCTGTGGCAACTTCACATTTGAGGGCACTTGCGTCCACGTCTGCGCCGGACGAAGCGCTGATGCTGATCCGGCCACAGGCGCCGGCAAGGCTTACTTCGCCGCCGCTCGACGAGTTCACAGTGAAGTTTGCGGCGTTCAGGGAGCGGATCGAGATCTCACCGGAGGAAGACGACGAAGCTTCAACTTCGCCAGTGCCGGCGACCGCGATTTCCACTTCACCAGACGAAGAGGCGTCCACGTCCAGAGTGCGGGCTTCAAATTCCGACGCGTAGATTTCGCCAGAGGAAGAGGCGGCAATCTCCGCATCGTTGGCGCGCCCGGACAGGGTCAGCTTTGCGGCAGATGAAGTACGGGCGGTGAAGCTTTCAGCGTCGACGCCGCTTACATCGGCTCGCGAGGATTGTGCCACCCGAACGCTTTCCAAATCGGGGCTGGTGACGCGAACGGTGTAGGCGGGCACTTTCTTGCCATTGACCTTGACGCTCTTGCCGTCGTTCGACACCTTCAGGCTTGCGCCGTTGCCGAACAGGCCACGCTTTTCCAGGCTTTTGCGCGTAATCACCAAAGTATCTCCGTCTACGGATACATCCGCGTCGGAAAAGTCGTTGCCATCGGTTTCGATCGAGACCGAAGTGCTTGGGCCTGGCGTATAAATCAGGGTCATCGCGCCTTTGACTTCGATTTGATCGAAATTGCGTGTGTCGACGGATTTGGTGCCAGCAAAGGCGAGGGGAGCCGCGATGAGGGCGATGGCAGCGGTAGTGGCGAGGGGTTTCAACATTCTGGCCTCCTTGGGGGTGGAAGTAACTTGAAGTCCATATTGTTATCGAAATACGATAAGTCAATCGTTGTTTTTCGATAATTTTCAGAAATTTGTATCCCTCTTGCTTTGGCGTCGCAGGACCATGGGGGGCTGTCCATAGACCCGTAGAAAGGCGAGCCGCATTCTTTCCGGGTCGCCAAACCCGGTTTCCGATGCAATCTGCTGAAGAGACAGCGACGTTCTTTCAACGCCTTGCCGGGCCGCTTCCAGGCGGAGTTTTTCAACAAACCGAGCGGGCGTTGTTCCGACTTCTGATCTGAAAACCCGCGCAAAATTTTGCGGGCTCATTCCCGCATTTTCCGCGATAGTTTCTACACGGATGTCATGCGAAAGGTTGGCGCGGACTCAGTCGATCAATACGTCGAACTTTCCGTTGGCCCGGTGAACATCTTGCATCACCGAGAACTGGGATTGGTCGCCATGCCGCCGCTGATGAATGCCGAGTTCGCGCGCCGCTCTTTGAGCGACATCCGGTCCGAGATCATCTTCCACAATTGCCAAGGCAAGGTCGATGCCTGCAGAAATACCTGCCGACGTCCGGAACTTGCCGTCGCGGACATAGATGCGGTTCGCATCCAGGCGCTCATCGAGCGAGCCAGCCGCGGCCAGCAGGAAGGCGCCTGGCTGAAAGTTCAGGCAGGTGTGCCGTAGAGGTCGTAATCGTCGGCGCCGGTGATTTCGGCCTTGATGATTTCGCCCGGCTTCAGGTGGCTCGCATTGTCAAGATAGACGACGGCGTCGACTTCCGGCGCGTCGGCCTGCGTGCGGCCGATCATTTCGCCGGTCTCTTCGCCGGGGCCATCAATGATCACGTCCAGTGTGCGGCCGACCTGCGCTTCGGCGCGGGCGGCGGATACTTCTGCCTGCGCCGCCATGAAGCGGTGCCAGCGGTCTTCCTTCACGTCTTCCGGAACGTGGCCTTCCAGCTTGCCGCTTTCGGCATGGGCAACGTTCTCGTACTTGAAGCAGCCTGCACGGTCGATTTTTGCTTCGCGGATGAAGTCGAGCAGGACCTGGAAGTCTTCTTCCGTCTCGCCGGGAAAGCCGACGATGAAGGTCGAACGGATGGCCAGGTCTGGAACCTGCTCGCGCCATTTCTGGATGCGGCTCAGGACCTTGTCCTGATTGCCGGGGCGTTTCATCGCCTTCAGCACATTGGCGGAGGCATGCTGGAAGGGAATGTCGAGATAGGGCGTGATCAGGCCGTCTGCCATCAGCGGGATGACATTATCGACGTGGGGATAGGGGTACACATAGTGCATCCGCGTCCACACGCCGAGGCTGCCGAGGCCTTTGGCGAGATCAAGGAAGCGGGTCTGGTATTCTCCGCCGCGCCAGGTTTCCGGCTTGTATTTCACATCCAGTCCGTAGGCGGAGGTGTCTTGGCTGATCACCAGGAGTTCCTTGACGCCCGCCGCCACCAGCTTTTCTGCCTCGGAGAGGACATGGTGGATCGGGCGGGAGACAAGATCGCCGCGTAGTTTGGGGATGATGCAGAAGCTGCAGCGGTTGTTGCAGCCTTCGGAGATCTTCAGGTACGCATAATGGCGCGGGGTGAGCCGCAGGCCGCTTTCGGGCACGAGGTCGAGGTGCGGATTGTGCGGCGGCGTCAGGTGCGTATGCACCGCGTCCATGACCGCTTCGTATTGATGGGGGCCGGTAACGGCGAGCACCTTGGGGTGTGCTTTCTCGATTACTTCGGGCTCGGCGCCGAGGCAACCGGTGACGATGACGCGGCCATTGGCTTCGATTGCCTCACCGATGGCCGAGAGGCTTTCATCGCGGGCGGAGTCGAGGAAGCCGCAGGTGTTCACCAGTACGAGGTCTGCGCCGGAATAGTCGGGTGCAATCTGGTAGCCTTCAGCCCGGAGGCGGGTGATGATCCGCTCGGAATCGACCAGCGCCTTGGGGCAGCCAAGGGACACGATGCCGACTTTGGGCGCCTTTGTGGGGCGGATCGGGGCGGGGGCGGAGGGTGTTATCGTCATGCGCGCCCTGCTATAATGAAACTGGGGTTTGGGGAAGAAGGCTCATGGAGAAGCCACCGTCAACGCCGGATTTTGCGAGACTGCGCCGCTTGCGGCTGGTCGCCATCATGGCCGGCGTCATTGTTTTTGCCGGGGCGGGATGGATGATGGATGTGTTCCGGGCGCCGGAGGTGGCGACGGCGGCGCTGGCCTTCGCCTTTGCTGCGATCACGTTCAGCGCCCTGTTTTACTTTGGCGCGCTGCTGACCGAGGGCTCGCTCCAGAAGTACATCCTGAAAGACGAGACCGTCATCAAGGGCGACAATGTCGAGATGGTGACCCACACCAAGCCGGCAGAGGACGCCGAGACCGAACGGTGGGTGGGCACTTATGTGTTCACGCGCAACCTGTTCGGAATGTCGGTCATCCCGTTGCTGATACTGGCGTATTTCTACTTTTTTGGCTGACCAGTTACTCGGTTTCGAGCGCGATGCCTTTTTCGGCCATCAGGTCGCGGAGCTCGCCATTCTCGAACATTTCCTTGATAATGTCGCAGCCGCCGACGAATTCGCCCTTCACATAGAGCTGCGGAATGGTTGGCCAGTTCGTATAGGCCTTGATGCCTTCGCGCACGGCCTGATCGGCCAGCACGTTGGTGGCGACATATTCGACGCCCAGATAGTCCAGAATCTGGACCACGACCGAGGAGAAGCCGCATTGCGGGAAGGTCGGCGTGCCCTTCATGAAGAGGACAACGTCGTTTTCTTTGACGGCCTTGTCGATGGCGTCGAGGGTTGCCTGGTCGGTCATGTGGGTATCTCCGCGTTTGCGTTCATGTGATGCGGCGGGCGGGCGGGGTCAAGGGGCGGTTCCATATGCCATTGGCCGGACTGGCTTTGCCTTTTTTGCTCGGCGGTGTTGCTGAGCTCTTCGGTCTCAGCCCGCCTGCGCCTGCGCTTTGCTTGTGAGATGTCAGGCTGTGTGTGCAATGTTTGTTTCCATGCGAGTTTGGCCGGACTGGCGGGGCCATCCGGGTTTGGGGCAGGTGTTGGCTCCTGATGCGGAGCCTCGCGCGGCGGGCGCCGCGGCGCCCGGGAAAGAAAATGTGTTTGCGGTGTGGGCACCTCGCCCGCCGCGCATCTGCCGCCGGAGTTTCGGGCAGTTATCGGGATGACTTCGGCGCTGCCAGGTCTTGCCTGTCCCTCGGGCAATCGCAGTGCGATTGCTGATCCTCGGAACCCGTCAACTCTCGTGGCCTTCTCCTTGCGGGGAAGGCGGGCCAGTCGGGTTTCTCTACCGGCTTTTTCGGACTTATGTAGCAAGCGCACCAAGCCCAAACGGGGGCGCCCGTGATTAGGGGGATGCTGCTAGTTTGCGTGATTATGTTTTTCGGCCAGTGTCAAAAAGCCGATGCCATCTCCCATGTGCTCTGGGTCCAAGTAGGCTTGAAAGGTCACAAACCGACGCTTTTTGAACACGTCACGATAAATGATATATCCGGCCAAAACTGGGACAATGTTCTTGCTCATAATACCATCATAAATGGATTGGGACATTTCAATTGTTCCGCCTACGTACCCCGTGTTGGCATAAGCTGGTGCAATAATCATCTTAGAGAGCCAATCAGTATTAGAGAACCTGATTTTTGGCTTACTTGCCGGGTCGCTCAGGAAAACTTGAGCAATATAGCGAACTTCATAGGCGGGAGTGTTGCCAGAATTTCGTATCAAAAATTCAAATCTCGGTTTCCCACCGACATAGAAGTTCGTAACCGTCAAATCTTGAACCGACAACCAAGCTCGGGTTTGGGCCATGTTGAACGCCCGAGCTTCATCAAGCTGGGTTCTGGTCAGTATCAGGGCTTCGTTATCGGCGTTCGCGGATTTCTCAGCGGCCTTCCAAGCAAAGAGCGCGTATCTGACGGTAAAGAACAATCCCACCAACCCGCAAACGCTTACGCCAACAGCGGCCCAGGCAGCCAGAGCCATGCTTTGTTGGGCCTTCAGATCGGCGGATTGCTCGGTTTGCTGGGCGCCGTTGTTGGCTATTTGTTGGCTGAGATCAGTATCAGGAACAACAGGCGCGAATGAATGATAGCGGTTATTATGGCCCACCAAGCCCGCAGCCAGCAGCATCAGGAAAATTGCTGCTAGACTTCCAGTGACAGGGTGGAAGAGCCGATCGCCTTCAGACATTGCAGCAAGAACGCGGCTGAAAAGCCGCAATGCGATGGCTGCGCCGGTCAGCCGGGTATTTAAGGGGTACTGGCAGCGGGCCTAACTGCAAAAATTCCGATTCCGTTAATGGAGGCGTTGCTATATGTAACAGGCAATGCCAGCCTCATTTGACCCCAAAAAATCAGCTCAGGTCGCCGCCTTCTTTTGTTTAAAAGCAGGCGGAAAGATCAATGTTCTCAAGCTTGTAAAGCTTATGTATTTATCGGACCGGCTCAGTATGGAACGGTCTGGATCGCCAGTTGTGTACGACAAGTTCGTCTCAATGAAGTTTGGTCCCGTTGTATCGGAGACCTACAATCTCATCAAAGGGGAAACAGAGTCCGAACAATGGGATGACTTAATTGTTGACCTTGAGAAACATACCGTCGGGCTGGCCCGAAAGTTGACAGATGATGATTCCGACCAATTAAGCCGCTTTGAAGAGCGGATTCTGGAAGAGGTTTGGGCGACTTTTGGCGACATGGACCGCTTCAAGTTGGCCGAGTTGACACATAAAATTTGTCCTGAGTGGGAAGATCCGGGTGACAGCTCGAAGGAAATTCCTAGAGAGAGAATTTTCAAGTTTCTGAAGCCCGAAACTGCGGATGAAATGGCTCGTCGGCTTGATACCGAGTACGGGCTTCGAGCTGCTCTTTCGAGGAACTAATGACCTACGTCCCAGCGAAGTGTGGGACGTTATTTATTCCGTCCAACATAAAAGACGATAAACATCTTTTCTTCATTCTGAACGATGCGTGCAAGCAAGGGTGCCATCTGCTCGTCAATGTCACGTCCATTTATGAGGGCGTCCATTTCGATCCGGCTTGCGTTGTTGAGGTCGGGGAGCATCCTTTCATCAAGCACAAAAGCTATATGAACTACAGGTTGGCAGATGTGCATGTTTCTGCTCGACTGACGAAAATGGTCGGTCTTCGATACTTCACGCCCGGCGACGCCGCGTCCGAAGAGCTAGTCGAGAAAATTCTCAAGGGTGCCGAAGCCTCAGACTACATACCAAAACGCATACTTAAGTATCTCAAATCAATCGGGCGTTAGGTCTGTTATTTCTATTCATCCGCTTCACACAAGCCCGCACGCTGGCCTTCACGCGGCCCAGCAAGTCCACGTCCTGATGATCCATCCCCCTGCGTTCCATGACGTAGAGCGTGATCTGGTGAGGCTTGGCGTGCCCTTCTCTCAAGGCATCACCAACCAGGCGCATCAGCTCGCCAGCCCTGAACATGGCAGGAAGCCGCCTGCGCTTGATGGCGTCTATGGATTGCGGGTTGCTATAGCCCAAGACGATCAGTGCCCCGTCTATGTGGCGCAGGTCTTCTTGTAGCTGGGCAATCTGTCCGGCAAGCTCTGCGCGCTTCCGTACCAGCCCTGAAATAACGTGATCTGTCATTGCCAGAGAATCCCAAATCAGGGAGACTCAGGGAAGGCGCGAAGTTGGTGCGCTTGCTACAGAAGTCCGGGCTTTTTGGTCCGGCTCACCTGGATCAACGTCCCTAGGGATTGGCTGGACCGTTAGCCCCAACCGCTCCCATCCTCCGGGGCGACCCCTCACAAACCGAACGGTACCGGCCCGGCTCCTTGTGAGAGGATGAGGGGAGTTTGCGGGATGGGAGCACTAGGGCGGATAAGTTTTCCTTCTGCGGTGTCATCCCGGACGGCCCGCAGGGCCGATCCGGGACCTTCTCTCCGCTTGCGTGCGCCCTCGAGAAGGTCCCGGCTCTGCGGCCGCTGCGCGGCCTTGGCCGGGATGACACGGGGGGTGAGGTTTGGGGGGGGAGGTAATCGTTGCGCGTTTTCCGGTGCGGGTGGGGCGTGGTGGATAAGGTGGGGGGCTTATCCCTTCTTAAACCCTCGATACGTTGCCCTATAAAGGATGCAGGATACCTTGTTCACGACTCCAGTAAGCTGAAGATGCCTCGCAAACTTCTGAACGGTAGATGTTGCCGATATCCTTTGCGCCGCCCCATCCCGCGCCCATCACAAAAATATCGACGCGCTGATCACTGTGCTTGAGTACGAAATTGTCTCCTCCCTGCGGACAGTACCCTTCAACTTTCCGGCGCCATATAGTGTCCTTAATGGCGGAAATATCATTCTTAGAAAGTGCGTTCAGGCGCCGGATTCCGTGTGTGTCGCCGCCACAATCGACCGTATAGAGGCACGCAAACTCGATGTCCGAATGCACTTCCCGCATATGCCGGTCGATGCTCGTATTCATCCCGGACGGTGAAAGTGTTATCCACGCCCAAAGGCTGGCGATTGGATCAGACACATATATACCAAGACAAAGCAGCGCGCCGGTAACCAAGATCCGAAAAGACCAGCGCCTGGTTATCGGCGTCTTCTTGCCTGTTTTCCTGCTCACCATCCGCAGCTCTGGCCCTCATTCTGTTCCTTCAGATAAACCATCAGCGGATCGAAATATTCGATGATGGCGCTGCCATCCATTTCGCGGGTGCCGGTGAATTTTTCCAGCGTGTCCGGCCAGGGTTCGGACATGCCGGCTTCCATCATTTCTTCGAAGCGGCGGCCAACTTCCTTGTTGCCATAAATGGAGCAGCGATGGAGCGGGCCTTCCCAGCCGGCCTGCTCGCAGGCTGCCTTGTGGAACTGGAACTGCATGATGAAGCTGAGGAAGTAGCGCAGGTAAGGCGTGTTGCCGGGGATGTGGTATTTCGCGCCGGGATCGAACGCATCCGCGGGGCGCGGGCCGGGCGGGATGATGCCCTGGTTCTTCAGGCGAATGTCCGTCCACGACTGATTATATTGCTCCGGCGCGGTATCGCCGGAGAGGACGCCCCAGCGCCAGCTGTCGACTGACAGGGCAAAGGGCAGGAAGGCGATCTTGTCGAGCGCCGTGCGCAGGAGGAGCGCCGTATCGGCGTCAGGGCCGGGCTTTTCCTCTGCCGTGATGAGGCCGATCTGTTCCAGATATTCCGGCGTGATCGACAGGGCGATGAAATCCCCGATGGCCTCATGGAAGCCGTCATGGGCGCCGTTCTTGTAGAGGAAATCCTGGAAGCGGTAGGCGAGTTGGTAGTAGTTGTGCCCGAGTTCGTGGTGCACGGTGTAGAAGTCTTCCGAATTCACCTGCGTACACATCTTGATACGGACATCCTCAAAGTCATCGAGATCCCATGCCGAAGCATGGCAGACGACTTCGCGGTCTTCCGGCTTGGTGATCATCGACCGTTCCCAGAAGGTTTCCGGGAGGGATTGCAGGCCAAGTGAAGTGAAGAAGGCTTCACCGGTCTGCACCATCTTCAGCGGCGTATAGCCCTGTTCGACAAGCCGCTGGGTGACATCATAGCTGGGGCTGGGCGTGTCGGTCTTGAGGATGTCGTAAACACCCGACCAGCTTTGCGCCCACATATTGCCGAGCAGGTCTGCTCGGATCGGGCCGGTGGCGGGCTGGACGGCCTCGCCATAATAGCTGTTCAGGCGCGTGCGCGCGTAGCAGTGAAGCTCCTTGTAGAGGGGCTCCACCTGCGTCCACAGGCGTTGGACTTCCGCTTCCATTTCGGCGGGCGGCATGTCGTAATTCGACAGCCACATTTGGTCGAGGCTGGGATAGCCCAGCTCGCGTGCGCCTTCATTGGCGATGGTGACCATGCGGGCATAGTCGGGCGCCATGGGCGCGGCGATTGAATGCCAGCCTTCCCACATGGCTTTGAGCTCAGCCGGATTGCGCGAGTCCTGAATGATGCGGGAGGCTTCGAGCAGGTCGATCTCGCGGCCATTATAGAGGAACTTGCCGGTCGAGTAGGTCGCGTCGAGGCGGGTGGTGATGTCGGCCAGCTCCTCGGCGGTGCCGTCGCGCGAGGGGGCTGGCAGGGTGATGCCGCTGCGCAGGATCTGCATCTTGCGGGCAACGTCTGCGGGCAGTTCCTTCACATCGAACTTCTTGGAGGTGTTGGCGAGGCTGACGGTGAGTTTCGTGAACTCGGCGCCCTGCGAGGCGGCGGCGGCGTTGGTCTCGTCGGTAATGTTGGTGGCCTGGTTCCAGTAGGCCTGGGCGGCCTCATGGCTCTTGGCGGAGATGCGTGTTTCGGCGTCCTTCAGGAAGGCGCGGGCCTCGATCGCCTTTTCTTCCATGGCGATGGCATCGGGGTCGATCTTGGTTTTGGTAGGTCCGCAGGACGCGAGCGCGACTGCAAGCGCCGCAGCGCTCGCCGTTATCATGGCGGGTTTCAGGATTTGACGCATCATTATGGAGCCCTCCCAGGGATGCTTTCCCAAGGAGACCGCGAACCGGCCGCTACGTCAATCGGTGACGGAAAAGATGGCGCTCAGGGCGCGCGCGTCTTGAGGGCGAGGGCGTGGAGGACGCCGCCCATGTCGCCCTTCAGGGCTTCGTAGACCATCTGGTGTTGGCGCACGCGGGGCACGCCGGCGAATTTGGCGCTGACGATTTCGGCCTGCCAGTGATTGTCGTCGCCCGCGAGGTCGGTGAGTGTGATTTCAGCCTCGGGGAAGGCATCCGTCAGGTATTTCATCAGCGTGTCGCGGCTCATGCCCATGGCAGCTCTCCTCGGCGGGACGGTGGGCTAGGCACATGCGGCGGCGCGGCGTAAGGGTCAAGGCATGAGCGACAAGAAGCCCCACAAAGCCCACTGGCATTACGCAAACCGGGACATGCTGCTGGGCGGCGGCCTGATGATAGCCGTGATGCTGGCTGTCTGGCTGTTCTGGCCGCGCGGGGACGAAGAATTGCCCGGCGTGACGTATCATCCTGTCTATGCCGATGCGGGGGAAATGCTGCACCTGGCGCAGGTGCTTTCCTCTGATGCGCTGGAGGGCCGTGCGAGCGGCACGGCCGGAAACGAAGCGGCGCGCGGTTTTATCCACAAGCGGTTCGAGGAAATCGGCCTGCTGCCATTGCCGGGCTTTCAGGCCTACACGCACAGCTTCCCGATTGTGCCGCGTGAGGCGGACGCCGCGCCGATCGAGGGGGCCAACCTTGTTGGCATGATCCCGGGCAAGACGCCGGGCGCGGGACCAGCCATGCTGATTACGGCGCATTACGACCATCTCGGCATCCGGGGCGGCGAGATCTACAACGGCGCGGACGACAATGCGTCGGGATCGGCGGCGCTGGTGGCGGTGGCGGAGTATTTCGCGCTGCACAAGCCCGAGCACGACATCTTCATTGCGGCGCTGGACGGGGAGGAGATTGGCTTTCTCGGCGCGCGGGCGTTGGCGCGGATGGAGGGGTTTGACCTCTCGCGCGTGGCGCTGAATCTGAACTTCGACATGGTGAGCCGGTCTGACGTGGGCGAGCTTTATGTGTCGGGCACGTATCATACGCCGGCACTGGCGGAGATGGTGAGCCAGGTGGCGGCCGGCGCGCCCGTAACGCTGCTGATGGGGCATGACCGGCCGGAAGAAGGGCCAAATGACTGGACGATGCAGTCCGACCATGCGGTGTTCCATCAGGCGGGCATTCCGATCCTCTATTTCGGGGTGGAGGATCATCCTGACTATCACAAGCCGACCGATGACTTCGACAATGTGACGCTCGACTTCTATGTGCGCGCGGCCGACACGCTGGTCATGGCGGCACTGGCAGCGGACGCAGAGCTTCCCCAGATATATGCCCTGCGCCGGGAACCGGCCGCAGCAACAGATCAACCACAAGGAAACGCCGAATGACCAACATGGTCTCCTATATCCTGAAAGCCTCGACCGCGCAGACGCTGGGCGCGCTCAAGGGCATCCTCATCAAGGGCGAGGCCTATGCGCGGGCGCTGAACGTGGAGGATAGGGTGCTCCTCTCCGCGCGGCTCTATCCGGATATGTTTGATGTGACGCGGCAGGTGCAGATTGCCTGCGATACCGTGGCGCGGGGCGCGGCCCGGCTTGCCGGGATCGACATGCCGAGCTTTCCGGATACGGAGCAGAGCTTTGCGGAGCTGATCGCGCGGTGCGAGAAGGCGATTGCCTACGTCAATTCGGTCGATGACGCGAAGATTGACGCCAATGCCGATGTGACGCTGCAAATCCCGATGGGGCCGAACACGGTTCCGATGGAGGGGAAAGCCTATCTCTCCGGTTTCGTGCTGACGAACCTGCATTTTCACGCCGCCATGGCGTATGGCCTGTTGCGCAAGCAGGGCGTGGCGCTTGGAAAGCGCGACTTCCTGGTGCCGGCTGCGTGACATCTGCGTAATTAATCAGATTGCGGTCTATTCAGGTCTGAAGGCGGCGGCTGGCAACAGCCGCCGCTTTTGTTTGGAAACAATGCCTTATTCCGGCGGATCGCAAAAAGATTAACTGAATCTGGGGTGTGGCGCGGATGCAACACATGCAGATTGCGGCAGTTTCACTGGAACCGGACAGGATTTCTGTCCGTTGTCTTCGCGTGCCCCGCCAGAACGGCGGTCACCCAAATCTTCAGTAGCGTTTCTGGAAGGAGACAAAATGTTCAGATCCCTGCTTATTGCGACGGCCGCTACCGGCCTTGCCGCGGCTGCTCACGCACAGGAAACCGGCCCTTATCTTGAAGGCGGTTACCAGTATCTCGACATCAAGCCTGACGGCGCCGACAGTGGCGTTGACACCAATGCTATCGCGGCACGTGCTGGCTGGCGTTTCAACGACATCTTCAGCCTTGAGGCCGAGCTGGCAACTGGTATTGATGATGGCGAGTTCGACTATAATGTCGACGAGGACTCTCTCAACTTCGACGACAACAATGATGGCGACCTCAGCGATGTTATTGCGGCGTCCGGTGATATCGGCCTGAACTATCTGACGGGCATTTACGGTAAGGCGAGCCTTCCGCTTACGGAGCGGCTGAACGCTTACGCCCGGGCCGGCTATGCGTATGTTGATCTTGATGCATCGCTTGCCACTCCGGGTGGTCTCGACATCAATGTGGAAGATTCAGCCGATGGTCCGGCTTTTGGTGCCGGCATGAGCTATGATCTCAGCGACAACCTCTATCTGAAGGGTGATTACACTTATTACTCTTTCGACAGCACGGACACGAGCGGTGTGATGCTGGGTGTCGGCTACAAGTTCTGAGAAGAGCGGTAGCGGCTCACCAGGCCGAGGGCGCCCTCTCCCGAATTCGGGGGAGGGCGTCGTTTCTTTTGGGGTGGAAGCACCTCAGATGGCGTTCATGTATCCCGGCAGCCAGCCCTCATGGGCAGTGCGCAGATCTTTCAGCGGGAGAACGGTTTTCTGGCTCTTGCGCAGATCGTGCATGAAGGTGATCGCGCCGGTATTCTCGACAACGCCGGCGAAGAAGCCCGGCGTGTCGCCGAGCGCGTCCAGAACGGCATCTTCATTTTTCGCGGCGACCAGATAACGGCCCTGAGTCTCGCTGAAGAGATAGGCCAGCGCGCCAAGGCCGCCGAGGCGGTCTTCCTGCGCATCGAGCATGATGCCGACATTGCCTGCCAGAGCCATTTCGGCGGCGGCAACAGCAAGGCCGCCATCGCTGATGTCGTGGACCGCGTGAACGAGGCCCTTGGCGATCAGCTGGCGAACAATATCCGCATTGCGGATTTCTTCTTCCAGGATGACGCGCGGTGGCGGGCCAAGATCGTCACCTTTCACGCCCAGCCATTTGCGGGCGTAGAGCGAGGCGCCGAATTCAGCCTCGGTTTCACCAATGATGATCAAGGTGTCGCCGGCTTGCGCGCCTTTGAGTGTCGCAATTTTCGTGAGATTGTCGATCAGGCCGACGCCGCCGACAACCGGGGTGGGCGGAATGGCTTTGCCATCGGTCTCGTTATAGAGCGACACGTTGCCGGAAACGACCGGGAACTCAAGCACGCGGCAGGCTTCGGCCATGCCCTCGATGGCCTTGACGATGTAGCCCATCGTGGCCGGTTTTTCCGGGTTGCCGAAGTTCAGGTTGTCGGTGATCGCGATCGGCGTGGCGCCGACGGCGGAAAGGTTGCGGTAGGCTTCGGCCACGGCCTGTTTGCCGCCCTCATAGGGATCTGCCGCCACATAGTGCGGGTTGCAATCCGAGCAGATTGCCAGCGCTTTGTTGGTGCCGTGGACGCGCACAATAGCGGCGTCGCCTCCCGATTGCGAGCTGTCGATCGTGTCGTTCATGACGTGGCGATCGTATTGTTCCCAAACCCAGCGCTTGGAGGCCATGTCGGGCGTCGACATGAGTTTCACGAGGACATCGCTATAGCTGGCCGGAGCCGGATATTTCGAAACGTCAAAAGCGGTGCGCTGCGGCGGCTCCGTCCACGGACGGTCATAGTTCGGGGCATCTTCACCCAGCGGCGCGACAGGGATGTCGCACACGACTTCGCCGAACTGTTTCAGCACGAGGCGGCCGGTTTCGGTGGTGATGCCGATCACTTCGGCGTCGAGATCCCATTTGTCGAAGATGGCCTTGGCCACGGCTTCCTTGCCGGGCTTCAGGATCATCAGCATACGCTCCTGGCTCTCCGACAGCATGATTTCATAGGCTGTCATGCCCGTTTCGCGCTGGGGAACAGCGTCGAGGTCCATCTCGATGCCGACGCCGCCTTTGTCCGCCATCTCAACGGAGGACGAGGTGAGGCCGGCGGCGCCCATGTCCTGGATGGACTGGATCGCATCGGTCGCCATCAGCTCAAGGCAGGCTTCAATGAGGAGCTTCTCAGTGAAGGGGTCACCGACCTGAACGGTGGGGCGATTGTCTTCCTCGCCTTCCGTGAACTCGGCGGAGGCCATGGTGGCGCCGTGGATGCCGTCGCGGCCAGTCTTTGAGCCGACATAGAGGATCGGCAGGCCTGGCAGGGCGCCGCGGGCGTAGAAGATCTTGTCCTGGTCTGCGAGGCCGACGGCCATCGCGTTGACGAGGATGTTGCCGTTATAGCCTTCGTCGAACTGGGTTTCGCCGGCCACCGTCGGCACGCCGACGCAGTTGCCATAGCCGCCGATGCCCGCGACCACGCCGGAGACGAGCTGGCGGGTTTTCGGGTGGCTCGGATCGCCAAAGCGCAGGGCGTTGACCAGCGCCACGGGGCGCGCGCCCATCGTGAACACGTCGCGCAGGATGCCGCCGACGCCGGTGGCCGCGCCCTGATAGGGCTCGATATAGGAGGGGTGGTTGTGGCTCTCCATCTTGAAGATGGCGGCCTGACCGTCGCCGATGTCGATCACGCCGGCGTTTTCACCGGGGCCCTGGATGACGCGCGGGCCTTTGGTGGGGAATTTCGACAGGTGGCGGCGCGAGGATTTGTAGGAGCAGTGCTCCGACCACATCACCGAATAGATGCCGAGTTCGACAAGGTTGGGCTTGCGGCCAAGGCGGCTGACCAGCCGCTCCCATTCATCGGCCTTGATGCCGTGCTCGACGCCGGAGGCGGCGTCCTGTTCGGCCTTGAGATGGGAGAGAATGGCGGCGGTATCGGTCATCGGATCGGTCCGTGCGTAAGATTTGGCGCAGCGCTAGGCTGGTTTGGCGGGTTGTTCAACCGCCAGAAGCGCATCGAGTGCAGGATGCGGCGGCAGGGAACGCAGATATGTCTCGTAATTCTTCCAACGGCCGATAGAGCGGTCGTGCAGCGGCTCACGCACCTGCCAGACTGAGGCGGTTTTCACCGGGGCGCTGGACTTGTGGAATTCGAGGCAGGCAGGCTCGAAGGGCAGGCCGAGGAAGTCGAGAATGCGGCGCACTTCCTGGTCGGGCTGCAGGACGACGGCTTCATAAGGAACTGTCAGGATGTCTCCTGCAAACAGGCGATTCCAATGGCTCATCATGCGCCGCTCGGCGTGGATGTGGGCGGCGATGTCTTCAATTTCAAAGCTGTAGTTGAGGGTGACATCCAAATTTTGCCCCCAGATCGAGATCAACGTATCGAGCGGGTGCCGCACAGTGTTGATAATCTTGGCATTGGGAAAGAGCAGCTTGATCAGGCCAACGTGCCAGAAATTGTCGGGGCGCTTGTCGGTGACCACTTCAGCGCTGGGGTAAAGCATGCGGGTTCGGTTCAGGTAGGCTTCCGCGTACTCCTTAATCTGCTCATCCGAAGCATTGGCAATCTGTTCCGGCATGCTGCCAAGGCCGCGTGCGATACGGGGCACCATGTCCAACTCTCCGCCAGCGGCAACGGCGGAATGCGCGCCGATAATCTGTTCCACAAGCGTTGATCCTGAGCGGAACATGCCCAGCACGAAGACCGGGCGAGGCTGGGGGGCTTCTATTCCAGCGCGGCGGTCGCGCGCTGCGACAAACGCGGCGCCGATGCGTTCGGCTCGCTTCTGCTCATTGATACCGTCATAGGGGGCCAGCGTGCCGCGGGAAGCAATGCGTGCGTTCGACTTGGCATTCTTGAAGTTCTCGGTCGCATCGCCATAAGCGCCGCAGCTGTCGAGCAGGCGGCCCAGGGCGAATTGTAGCAAGGCCTTATCTGCGGGCAGAAGGTCGGCTTTTGCCATCCGGGTGCGCAGCCGGGTGATCATAGGGTCTTGCCGATCTGCAGCCATTCCGAGGCCCGCGAGCCGATAAAGGAGGACTGCGTTGTCCGGCGCGATCTGCAGGCCACGCTCGTATGCGGAACGTGCAGCATCACGCTCGCCGAGATCCTCATGCAGATTGCCGAGATTTGCCAGCGCCGGGATGTATTTCGGGTTCAGCTCTAGAGCCTTCTCCAGTTCCGCCTTCGCGTCGGCGGGTCTGGCCAAGGCGTCGGAGAAGATCGCAGCGCGGTTGAGGTGTACCTCTTCGGCGTCCTGAACACCGCGGCGCAGTGCTTCGTCGTATGCTGTCAGAGCTTCGTCGGCTTGGCTGCTTTGCCGCAGGAGCCAGCCTAGATTGTACCAGCTGTCCGGGAGATCGGGATATGCTCCCAGAAGGGCGCGGTAAGCGGAAATGGCTTCGGGAACCCGGCCCTCTGCGCGCAGGCGCGAGGCGGTGGTCAGGAGTTCTTGCTGGCGTGTTTCGGTCATCTCAGCCGTTTAGCCGTGAACTTTCCCCTCCGCTATAGGGCAGCGTGCATTGATCACGCGCTTTCGTTGATCACTCACGCCGTGTCATGCTTCACGTGTTGGGCGGATCCCGGCTGCGGCGCGCCATTGCGGTAAGTTCTGTTCCCTCCCTACGATGCCGCAAAAGGAGCGCCTTCGATGCCAAACCTAACTCGCCGGTCTGTTCTTCTGGGGTTGGGCGCGAGCGCGCTGGCGGCCTGTGTTACGGCGCCGACGAGCGTGGTGACGTGGCCGCCTGCGCGGCCTTTTCCGAAGGTGTTGGTAGAGCGCGACAGGATTACTCGCACGGTGGTTGGCTTGCGGCCCTACCGGGCACAGGGGTTCCGACTGGAAGCGGAGCGCTTTGGCGAGAAGATTGTGGTGCACAATTACGGGCATGGCGGCAGCGGCGTCACCCTATCCTGGGGCACCAGCCAGCGGGCGGCCGTGATGGCGGGGGAGGCCGGCCGGCTTGACGTGGCGGTGCTTGGTGGCGGCGTCATGGGGCTGACCAGTGCGTTGATCCTGGCGCGGCGGGGGTATGTGGTGACTGTCTATGCCGAAGCGATGCACCCAAACACGACCTCGAATATCGCTGGGGCGCTCTGGCGACCGTCGAGCCTTTACAGCCGGGATGTGGCGACCGAAGAGTTCCTTGCCTTGAATGCGAAGGTGACGCGCGAGGCGCATCGGGGCTTCCTGCCTTATGTGAACCGACCGGGATACGGCGTCAGCTGGGTTCAGCATTCTGATCTGACGAACACCGTGCCGGAGCAGCGTCGCGAACTGCCGGGCGGGGATGAACTGTATCCGGATCTGGAAATCCTGACGCGTGAGACGCGGTTTGGCTTTGCCTATGAAGAGCGTTGCCATTCGCTGATGATCGATCCGGACTATTACCTCGACATGCTGATGAAGGATGCGCAGGCGGCCGGGGCAAAGTTCATTGCGCGCCGGTTCGAGACGCTGGATGAGGTATTGGCATTGGCGCAGCCGGTGATTGTCAACTGTACTGGGCTTGGCGCGCGGACACTGTTTGGCGATGAAACCCTGACGCCGATCCGTGGCCAGCTGACACATCTGCTGCCCCAGCCCGAAATTGATTATTCCTACATTGTGGGCGGGCTCTACATGTTCCCGCGCAAGACAGGTCTTGTCTTGGGCGGAAGCCACAACGCGGACGATTGGTCACTCGATGTGCGCGAGGATCAGGTCCGGCGCATGATCGACGGGCACGCAGCGCTCGCGGAGAAAGCGGCTTATTCCACTTATTCGGAACCGTAATGTTCGGGGCCATTTCGGGGCAATGCTGCGGCGGGTGAAACCGGCGGCGAATTGATGCGTTGGCAAACTCAAGTGACGCATCAGAGGAGCCAGATTATGCGGAACCCGTTGATTGCCCTTGTCCCCGCCGTGCTGATTGCCGGATGGGCCCATGCGCAGACGCAAGCACCCGTCGCTGAAGATCAGCCGGCGGAAGCGCAGGCCGAACAGGCAGAGAGGGAAGCTGAACCTGAAGAAGAAAAAGCGCCGCCGCCGGAAGTCACGACAACGAATGTGGAAGGCGTGTGGGAGCGGTCTTCCGCAGGCGGACGGGACACGGCAACGTTTACCTCTGCGACCGGCGAGATGCTGTTTTCAGCGTCCTGCATTCCGGCAGACACTGAGACCGGCAACAAGATGATGGTCATCAAGGCGGCATCTGCTGAAGATACGGTCGGCGCCATCGACCTGTTCACCTCGGCAGGGAATGCACGCGTTCCGGCGGCGCCTGACCTGTCTCCCGACACAGCAGCAGGCATGGCTGAACCTGTGAGCCAACAGACCTTTGTTCTGGCTTCGGGCGCGGGGGATCTGCGCGTCGTATCGGGCTCGCGTGGCATGGTCTTCGAAACCGATCCCATGCTTAAATCGGTTGTCCGCGCATGCCACCCGGCGCCGGGCGCGGTTCCGCAGGTCCAGCCTGAGGAAGAGGCGGACGAAGAGGCAGAGCCCGCCGCCACCAACAGCTAAAAATTATCGGCCGCCCCAACTGGGGCGGCCGTTTCAATTTTGTGGGCCGAAAGTCTTCAGGCGATCGATTCGTCAATGCTCGCGAGATGCGCCTTGATGGCTGCCTCCGGCAGGAAGCTGCCGGTGAAGCTGTTGCGGGCGAGCTGGATGAGCTGGTCGTTTGACAGGTCCAGCGCCTCGGCGGTTTTCTCGTAATTACGACCGATATAGCCGCCGAAATAGGCCGGGTCATCCGAGTTCACAGTTACGAGCAGGCCTTGCTCGAGCTGCGCTTTCACGGGGCTTTTCTTCAGATCGTCGATGACGCAGAGGGACAAGTTCGACAACGGACAATTGGTCAGCGGAACCTGCATGTCGCGGATGATGCTGACAAGCTCGGGATCTTCCATGCAGCGGTTGCCATGGTCGATCCGGTCAACGCCAATGTCGAGCAGGGCTTCCCGGACATAGGAAGGCGGGCCTTCTTCGCCGGCATGCATGCAGAGCTTGAAGCCGATCTCGGCGCAGCGCTGGTAGAGGCGCTCGAACTTCAGCGGCGGGTGGCCGACTTCTGAGGAATCCAGGCCGACACCCACGAACTTGTCGTGCCAGCGCTCGGACTCCACCAGGAGGTCGAAGCCGTCTTCTTCGGAGAGATGCCGCAGGAAGCTCATAATGAGATAGGAGCTGATGCCGAGTTCCTGCTCGCCCTTCCGGATGGCCGCCAGGATGCCATCGGTGACGACGCCGAAAGGCACGCCGCGCTCAGTGTGCGCCTGCGGATCGTAGAACATCTCGACATGGCGGACATTGTCGGCCTTGGCGCGCTGGAGATAGGCCAAGGTCAAGTCGAAGAAGTCTTCCTCCGTGCGCAGCACCTGCATGCCCTGATAATAGAGGTCGAGGAATTCCTGCAGGTTTGAGAAGTTGTAGGCGGCCTTTGCGTCTTCCAGCGTCTTGAACGGAAGGTCGATCTTGTTGCGCGCCGCCAGCGCCATCATCAGCTCCGGCTCGAAACTGCCTTCGATATGCAGGTGAAGCTCAGCCTTGGGCAGGCGGGCGATGAGGTCGGTCTGGTGCGAATTGGTCATAAAGGGAATTAGATAGGGCGCGTCAGTCTTTGTCCAGATGGGGCGCATAGAGGGGTTACAATGCAGAATAATAATGGTTGAATTACTGATTGTTTGCCGGGGCTAATGATGTGTATCCGAAATATGGCTGTCTGCCTGGGCGCAATTATATCCTGTGCGATCACCGATGCGCCATCGGCTGAGGTTCAACCTGCTCAACCTTGTGACATGGTGTTCGACGACGGCGGTGAGGGGCCGGATAAGGAGCAGCTTTGGGAGCACGTGCTCGCAACTTATCAGGCTGATTGTTTGAATGAATCGCTAGCGGCAGGGTTGCGGCTCAAGGACCTTGAGGCGGAACAACCTCAAATGCGAACTTATGGATACCTGATCCTGAACTATTGGAAGCTGGATCGGATCGCCGAGGGCCGCTCGATATACGAAGAGAGCTTGGAGGCGTTCGGTCCAGTACCATCCACCGGACAAAGAAAGTCAGAGAATTTGGATGCAGGATCGCTGCCTACTGATGCACAGCCTATCCCCGCGCCAAAAACAAGAGTCCCTAATGAAGCTTTGGCCTCTGGCATTGCGGGAACGTGTGACGTCCGGTTTGATGTAGATGTCGAAGGAAACCCAAAAAATATCGTCGCATTCTGTACGCACGACAATTTCAAAACGCTTGCTGAGGACCGGATAGCGGCCAGCACGTTTGCCCCAAAGATAGTCGGCGGAGAAGCTGTTGAACGGAAGAAGGTTGTCTACCCGATTGAGTTCGACTTCTCGCGAAATCCCGAGCCCACTTTAGCGGATTAGGCCGCCGCCATCAGGCTCTTGAACAGGGCAACGCCGTCGCTGCCGCCTTCATGGTCGCCGATGGCGCGTTCGGGGTGGGGCATCATGCCGAGGACGCGGCCGTTTTCCGAGAGGATGCCGGCGATGTCGCGGGCGGCGCCGTTGGGGTTCTCGCCGCTGGTATAGCGGAACGGCACGCGGCCTTCGCCTTCCAGGCGATCCAGCGTTGCGTCGTCTGCGAAGAAGTTGCCTTCGGCATGGGCAATGGGGATCACGATCTCGCTGCCGCCGGCATAGGCGCTGGTGAAGGCCGTGTTGCTGCTCTCGACCTTCAGTTTCTGCGGGCGGCAGACGAAGTGGAGCGAGGCATTGCGCACCAGTGCGCCGGGTAGGAGGCCGGTTTCGGTGAGGATCTGGAAGCCGTTGCAGACGCCGAGGACGTAGCCGCCGCGTTCGGCATGGGCTTTGAGCTGCGAGATGATGGGCGAGTTGCCCGCCATGGCGCCGCAGCGCAGGTAATCGCCGTAAGAGAAGCCGCCGGGCACCATCACGAGGTCTGTTCCGGCGGGGATTTCCCCATCCTTGTGCCAGACCATGGCCGGCGCCTTGCCGGTCAGCTTGGCCAGCGCATCCTGCGCGTCACGATCACAGTTCGAGCCAGGGAAGACGATAACAGCGGTTTTCATGGCGGCTCTTTAGCAGGGAGTCGGGGAGATTGGAAACGGGAATGGCGGGAAAACTGAGTGAGGATTTTAAGCCACATAAGCCGTTGAAAGGATTGAAACGCCCTTGCCGGAATCCCGGCAGCGCGCCATTTTCCGCTCACCACACACGGGAGATACCTCAATGAAAAAAGTGATGATGGCGCTGATCGCCGTTGTTGCCCTGCCGACGCTGGCAGCCTGCAACACGATTGAAGGCATCGGCAAAGACGTGAAGGCCGGTGGACAGGCTGTCGAAGAGACCGCCAAGGAAGTCAAAGACGATATCACGAAGTGATCTCGATCAGGTGGCGGGTGCCTCAGGCCTCCGCCACCTGGCCCTACTTGCCCTGAAAGATGAACCAGGCGCCGAGCGCAATTAGGCCGAACCCGATCGCATGGTTCCAGCCGAGCGGCTCTTTCAGCACCCACACCGAAAATCCGGCAAACACGATCAGGGTGATAACCTCCTGAATCGTTTTGAGTTCTGCGGCAGAATAGACCGAATGGCCCCAGCGGTTTGCAGGCACGGCGAAGATATATTCGATGAGGGCAATGCCCCAGCTGGCGAAGATGACGAGCAGCAGGGGCGCCGTCTTGAATTTGAGGTGGCCATACCAGGCCATGGTCATGAACAGGTTGGAGATCGACAGGAGGACGATCGGCAGGACATGCGGCGGCATGAGGGGCTCCGGAAGCGTGAAGAGGCCAGGGCCGGAATCATGGTGTCGCCGGTCAGCCCGTCGGCAGATTAGCCTGTCTCATCGATTGCGGAAGCGGGCGCCGATCAGTCCTCGAACACGGCGATGACCGGCACATGGTCCGACGGTTTTTCCATCGCGCGGGCCTTGCGGTAGATTTCCGTGCCGGTGAGGCGGTCGGTCATGCGCGGGCAGGCGAGGACATGGTCGATCCGGATGCCATGATCCTTCTGGAAGGCGCCGCCCTGATAATCCCAGAACGTATATTGGTGGGCGCGCCCATCGCAGGCGGCGAAGGCGTCCGTCAGGCCCAGATGCTTGAGCTTGCGGTAGGCCGCGCGGGTTTCGGGCAGGCCGAGCGCGTCGGTGTTCCAGACCGTGTCGTCCCAGCAGTCTTCCGGCGCGGGAATGGCGTTATAGTCCCCGCACAGCACAAATGGCTCTTCGGATTTGAGGAGGGCTTGCGTGTGTTCTTCGAGCGCGGCGATCCATTCGAGCTTGTAATCGTACTTTTCGCCCGGTGTGGGATTGCCGTTGGGCAGATACAGCCCGCCGACCCGCACGGGGCGCTCTGCCATCACGGTCGCCTCGATATAGCGGGCCTGCTCGTCCTTCAGGGTCGACATCTCCTTGACGACGCCTTCCAGGGGAAATTTCGAGAGCAGGGCAACGCCGTTATAGCTCTTCTGGCCATGAACCGCGCAATTCCAGCCCTGTTCCTCGATCTCGAGATAGGGGAAGGCATCGGTTTCGCACTTCAGTTCCTGCAGGCAAACGACATCAGCCTGTATGTCCTGCAGCACTTGCAAGACAGTTGGCAGACGGGCCTTGATCGAATTCACGTTCCAGGTGGCAATACGCATGGCTTATGCTCTTAAGCAGCTTCGCCGCATTGTTCCAGCAGGCAGGGACGCCTATACTGGGGGAAACCTCAGGAGTCGCGTTCATGTCGCCAAGCATAATTCAACTGCTCATCGTGGTCGTTGTTGCGCTGCTGTTGTTTGGCGGGCGTGGGCGCATTTCCTCGATCATGGGCGACATGGCCAAGGGGATCGGCGCTTTCCGCAAAGGCCTCAAGGATGAGGAAACCAAACCGGTCGGCAAAGACGACATGGTCGACATCACGCCCAAGAAAGACGAGACGAAAGCTTCGTCCTGAGCCACTGACGCGGAGGGCGCATCGCCATGCTGCCCGGCATCGGGTTTTCCGAGATATTGCTTATCGGCCTCGCCGCGCTGATCATCGTTGGTCCGCGCGACCTGCCGATGATGATGCGCAAGCTGGGCCAGATCGTCGGCAAGGGCCGGCGGATGGCGCGCGAGTTCCAGTCGGCCTTTGACGACATTGCCCGCCAGAGCGAGCTGGATGACCTGAAGAAGGAAATCCAGGAGCTGCGAAAGGCCAACACGCTGACCTCGGCGCAGGATGACCTGGCTGCATATGAGGCGGATGTGAATTCCGCCATCATGCGCGAGCATCCCAATGCTGAGCCGGAGGCCGTCGCGCCGCCATCTGAACCAACCGAGCCCAAGGACGCGCCGTCGCCCCCGCCCAAGGGGGAGCCGGCATGAGCCATACCCCGCCCAAGGATGAGCAGCCCGAAATCCTCGACGATGAGGTGGAGGCGAGCCGCGCGCCGTTGCTCGATCACCTGATCGAGCTGCGCGGGCGGCTCATCAAGATCCTGCTGGCACTGGCGGTGGCGACCATCGGCTGCTTCTTCTTTGCCGACCATATCTACAACTGGCTGGTCGCGCCGTTTGCGACCGTGGCTGAAGACATCCGCGGATCGCAGCTGGAGTTCATCTTCACCGCGCCGATGGAGTTCTTCTTTGCGAAGCTGAAGCTGGCGCTGTTTGCGGGTGTGTTCGTCGCGTTCCCGTTCATCGCCTGGCAGGTCTACGCCTTTGTGGCGCCGGGGCTCTACAAGTCAGAGCGCGGCGCGTTCTGGCCCTACCTTGTGTTTGCGCCGATCCTGTTTTCGCTGGGCGCAGCGTTCGTCTATTTCATCATGCTGCCAATGCTGGCGCGGTTCACCGTGTCGATGGAACAGGTCGATGCGGCGGCGACCACGATCAAGATGATGCCAAGGGTGGAGGATTATCTCTCCCTCGTCATGGCGCTGATGCTGGCCTTTGGCATCTCGTTCCAGCTGCCGGTGATCCTCAGCCTGCTGGGCCGGATTGGGCTGGTTTCCTCCAGCGGCCTTGGCAAGGGGCGCCGCTATGCCATCGTCGGAATCCTGGCGTTCTCGGCGGTGTTTACGCCGCCTGATGCGATCTCGCAGGTGTTGCTCGCCGGGCCGGTCTACATCCTCTATGAGATTTCAATCTTCTGCGTGAAAATGATCGAACGGAAGGCAAGCAAGGAAGAAGCTGCGGCAGCCGCCGCCGAGTGATTTTCCTTGCAGCCATGGCGTTGCAATTTGCGGTCAGGTGTTGAACCTAGGCGCCGGTCAGAAACCCCCGTCTCCCGAGAAACGAGGAGCCTACCTACGTGCCGCGCGTGAAAAGCGTCTTGCTCGTCGATTTCGACAACATCTACGGCGCGACCAGTGAAGAGGTGGTGACGGGGCTGTCCAACTGGCTGTTGTGGCTGGAGGATGGCGCGTTCTCTGCGAAGAACCGCCGCCGGCGCTTTATTGAAAAGCGCGTCTACTGGAACCTGCAGTTCGACCAGTATCGCCCGCAATTCGAAGCAGCCGGTTTTTCCGCCTTCAACTGCCGGGCGCTGGCGAAGCGCAAGATCAGTGCGGGGAAAAGCTCGGCAGACATCGTGATGACGATGGACGCGATAGAGATCGCGCTGGTCGATGACGAGGTTGAGGAATTCGTCATCCTGACGACGGATTCCGATTTCATGCCGGTGGTGAACCGCGTGCAGGCTGGCGAGCTTCGCGTGGTGACCTGCGGCAAGGAAACCGACCCGACTTATGAGCTGTTCAGCCAGTATGCCGACGCCGTGATGCACATCGGCGCGTTGAAGGCGGCCTTCAGCTATCAGCGGGCAAAGCGCAAATGGTATCGCTTCCGCTCGCCGCCGCCGGTGATTGCGCCTTTGACGCTGATGAAGGAGCGCCGCTCGCCTTTGATGGGCCGCGTGCGCGCGGCGATGGCCACGAGCGAAGCGCCCAAGGATGGGCCAGCGCCGGAGCTGGTCCGCGCCGCCGCGATCATCAAGGAATTGGGCGAGCGGATGCCCGACCAGCCGCTGTCCAAGACGCGCATCGTGCGCGCGCTCAGCGTTATCCAGGAATTCACGCCGACCTATCAGGGCGGCCAGCGCCCCTGGTTCAACACCAAGAATTACGCGGCAATGATGCGCCGCCTCTCCCAGATCCAGCCGGGGATCGAGGTGACGACAGTTGGCAAGAACAAGGTGGAAGTGATCTGGCGGGAGCCGCCCGAAAAGGCGATCCCGCTGCCATCGCCCACCCGCCCGGAACCAGTGCCGGAGCCAGATCCGATACCGGCACCAAAGTTGCTGGCAGAGAAAGCTCCTGAGCGGATCGAGCCTGCGCCGGAGGCGGCGCCGATCCCTCGCAAGCGCACATCCCTCGCGCTTCTGGCTGAGGCGGCCTTGGATGCGGACCTGCCGGAACCTGCTGAAGATATCGGGGAAGTCACGCTTGAACGGGTCGAAGCGGCCCCGGAAGCGCCGGAAGAAGACCTCGACGAAGACGAAGAAGCCGAGGCGGAGGCTGCGGGCGGCCGGGCCTGAAGTGTGGACAGGAGGGGGCGGCGCGGATTAGAGCCTTCCCCATTACCCACCAGAGCCTGAGGCTTCCCTATGTTCGACATCCGCGCCATCCGCGAAAATCCCGACCTGTTCATCCGTGCCTGGAACCGCCGGAAAGAAGGTCTGGGGTCATCGTCCGTCGCGAAGATCCTCGAACTGGATAAGGCCTGGCGCGAGGCGACCACTGCCAAGCAGGACGCCGAGAGCGCCCGCAATGCCAATTCCAAGCTGATCGGCCAGGCGAAAGCCAAGAAGGATGAAGCCGAAGCCGCGCGCCTGATGCAGGTCGTGGCCGAGGCCAAGACGACCATCGAGCAAGCCGGCGAAGCCGAAGAAGCTGCCCGCAAGGCGCTGGACGACCTGCTGATGGGCCTGCCGAACCTACCGCTGGATGAAGTGCCCGATGGCAGCGACGAGCATGACAACCGCGAGATCCACAAATGGGGCGAACCGAAAGGCATCAACGACCCGAAGGATCACGCCGATCTCGGCGAAGCGCTGAAAGGGCAGGGCGGTTTCCCGCTGATGGACTTTGAAGCCGCCGCCCGGATGAGCGGCGCGCGCTTCGTGGCCCTGCGCGGCAAGCTGACCCGGCTGGAGCGGGCGCTGGCCAACTTCATGCTCGACCTTCAGACGACGGAGCATGGGTATGAGGAGATGAGCGTGCCAGTTCTGGTGCGCGATCAGGCGCTCTTTGGCACTGGGCAGCTGCCGAAGTTTGCCGAGGACCTGTTCAGGACAACTGGGGATCATTGGCTTACACCAACAGCGGAAGTCTCGCTTACCAACCTTGTCCGTGAACAGATCCTTGATGTCGCGCAACTCCCCTTCCGCTTCACTGCGCATACGCCCTGCTTCCGCTCGGAAGCGGGCAGCGCGGGGCGCGATACCAAGGGCATGATCCGCCAGCACCAGTTCAACAAGGTGGAGCTCGTCTCCATCGTGGCGAATGAGGAAGAGGGGCTGGCCGAGCTGGAGCGAATGACCGGCTGCGCTGAAGAAGTTCTCAAGCGCCTTGAGCTGCCCTTCCGCCGCATGCTGCTCTGTACCGGCGACATGGGCGCGGGCGCCCGCAAGACCTATGACCTCGAAGTATGGCTGCCCTCGCAGAACACCTATCGCGAAATCTCGTCCTGCTCCTACTGCGGCGACTTCCAAGCCCGTCGCATGGATGCACGTTTCCGCGCCGAGCCCAAGGCGAAGCCGGACTATGTGCACACGCTGAACGGGTCTGGGCTTGCGGTGGGCCGCACATTGGTCGCCGTGCTGGAAAATTATCAGAATGCGGACGGCACGATCACCGTGCCCAAGGCGCTGGTGCCTTATATGGGCGGTCTTGAGGTGATCGGGTGAGAATTCTCCTGACCAATGACGATGGCATCAATGCGCCGGGCCTCTCGGTGCTTGAGGACATTGCCGAGGAGCTTTCCGACGACATCTGGATCGCTGCGCCTGAAGAAGAACAGTCGGGCAAGGGCCGCGCCATTTCGCTGACGCAGCCGGTGCGCGTGCGCAAGGTGGGCGCCAAGAGCTGGGCCGTTTCTGGCACGCCGTCCGACGCGGTGCTGCTGGCAACGAAAGAGCTGATGCCGGACCTTCCGGACCTGGTGCTCTCCGGCGTGAACCGCGGCCAGAACATTGCCGAGGATACGAGCTTTTCCGGCACCATTGCAGCGGCGATGTTCGGTATGCAGCTGGGCATTCCGTCCATCGCGCTCAGCCAGGCACAGAACTTCCGGGAGCGCGGATCGCTCTCCTGGGACACGGCGAAGACCTGGGGCGCGAAAGCCATTCGCCCGCTGCTTGATATGGGCTGGCCGAATGATGTGGTGATGAACGTGAACTTCCCGGACGTTGAGCCCGGCGATGTGCGCGGCGTGCAGATCACCCGGCAGGGTTTCCGCGACGAGGCCATTATCCACACGGACAAGCGCGAAGACCTGCGCGGCAACGATTATTTCTGGATCGGCTATCGCGGCAAGCTGTCGAAGCCCGACGAGGGAACGGACCTGCGCGCCATCTATGATGGCTATGTCTCGATCTCGCCCCTGCATGTGGACTTGACGCATGAGCCATTCCTGAAAACCCTCCGGGAGTCATGGCCGAGCTGATTGCCGATCCATTCCGCGCTGCGCGCCTGCTGCTCACCCTGAGGCAGGAGGGGGTGACCGATCCCGATGTTCTGGCAGCCATGGAAACGATCGGGCGGGACGCCTTCGTCGATGACCCGGCCCTGAGCGAGCTGGCCTTTGAAGATACGTTCCTGCCGATCCCTTGCGGGCAGGTGATGCTGCGGCCGACGGCGACGGGGCACCTGCTACAAGCTTTGAAACTGAAACCTGCACGTGAGGCGCGCTGCCTGCTGGTCGGCTTCGGCTCGGGCTACATGGCGGCCTTGCTGGCGCAGATTGCTGGCCATGTCTGCGCCACGGAGCGCTATCGGCGCCTTGCGGAAGACGGCCGGAGCCGTCTGGAACGGCTGGGGATCGAGAATGTGACTGTCGCCCAGATGGATGGGCTGGAAGGTTGGGCAGAGCAGGGGCCATTTGACGTTATCGTCCTGGCGGGCGCTGTTCCGGAAGTGCCGGAAGCCCTGATAGGGCAATTGTCGAAGGGCGGTGTCCTGGCCGTTCCGCTGCAGCCGGAAGGCGGGATGGCGTCGATTCTGTGCCTTGACGCTACCGGCGCTGAAATCGAGCGCCGCGATCTCTTTCAGTGGCTGCCACAGCTTTCTGAGGGAATCGCGCAAGTGCTTTGAATACCGGAGGAATCGCCTGCAGGGGTGGTTTGCCAAGGCTGGGCGTGGCGGCTATACGCCTCTTTTCCCAAACATTGCCGCTGAGAATTCTGGAGATTGTCGCTATGTCCGCTCGCTTTCTGACACTTGGTCTTATTGCTGCGGCGCTCGCCATGCCGGCAGCCGCTCAGGCTGCGCCTGCCGGTGCTGGCCCGAACGTGCTGACGCAGATCCTGTTCTTCCTGCCGTTGATCCTGATCTTCTACTTCCTGCTGATCCGTCCGCAGCAGCAGCGCCAGAAGAAACACACCGAGATGGTCAACAACATCAAGCGTGGCGATACGGTCATCACCTCGGGCGGCCTGATCGGCAAGGTCAACAAGGTCAGCGACAACGAAGTGTCGCTCGACATTGCGGAGAACGTGCGCGTTCGCATCATCAAGTCGATGGTGATCGAAGTTCGCAACAAGGCCGAGCCGGTCCCCGCCAACGACTGACCGTCCCCTCCGCGCTGCCCGAAACATAGGATCGCCTCATGCTGCAGTTCCCGCCGTGGAAAGTCCTTCTGGTATTCGCCGTTCTGGCCTGGGGCGTCGTCATGGCGCTTCCGAACGTGGTGAATATGTCCGGTGCGCCGGGCTTCCTGCCGAAGAAGTCCGTCAATCTGGGCCTCGACCTGCGCGGCGGTGTTTACCTTGAGATGGAAATTCCGCCGGAAGAAGTGATCCACAGCCGGCTGGAAGTGTTCGCGCGGGATGTGCGCTCTGCCTTCTCCCGGACATCTGACCGCGACCCCATCTATTTCCAGCCGGAACTTCACGGTCGCACAATGGTGATCAAGCTCAGCCGGCCGGATGCTGAAGGCAATTTCCCGGTCGATGAGGCGCTGAAGCGCCTCGACCGCATCAACACCCCGCTCGAAGGCGGCCTGACCAGCGGCAAGACCTATGAAATCACCCGGGCCGGAACGGATTCCATCCGGATTTCTGTCCCGCAGGCTTCCGAAACCGCGATGCTGGCAGACGCCCTGTCGAAGACGATGACCATCGTCCGCCGCCGTGTCGACCCGGAAGGCGTGGCCGAGATTTCGCTGACGCCTTCAGGCAACAACCGGATCGTGCTCGAAGCCCCCGGCGAGCCGGACCCGCAGCGCCTGAAAGATCTTCTCAGCCGCGACGGCAAGATGACGTTCAATCTGGTTGAATCGAGCCCGGCAGAGATTGCGGCCGCACAGGCGGGTGTAGTGAAGCCGGGGTATCGCCTGCTGCAAGGGCCAGAGACCGGTCCGCTTTTGGTGCGGGACATTCCCGAGGTTGTCGGTTCGGACATCGCCAGCGCGAGCCAGGGTAATGATGAAGCCAACCGCCCGCAGATCAATTTCCGCCTGAACGCCAACGGCGCGCGCAAGTTCTACGAAACAACGCGCAACAATGTCGGCAAGCCGTTTGCGATCGTGCTGGATGACGTAATCATGTCGGCGCCGCGCATCAACGATGCGATCCCCGGCGGCAATGTGCGCATCACCGGCTCCTTCACCATCACCGAAGCGCAGGACCTGGCGGCGATCATCGCAGCCGGTGAGATGCCGGCGAAGGTACAGTTCCTGGACCAGCGCGTCGTTTCCTCGACGCTGGGGGAAGACTCAATCGAATCCGGCTTCCGGGCGGCGGTCGTCGGCCTGTCGCTGGTGGCATTCTTCATGGTGCTTGCATATGGCCTGCAGGGGCTGTTCGCGGTCCTCTCGCTTGTGGCCAACGTGGTTCTGATCTTTGCAGCCCTGTCGCTTCTTGGCGCCACGCTGACGCTTCCCGGCATTGCGGGCATCATTCTTACCATCGGTATGGCTGTGGACGCCAACGTGCTGGTGTTCGAACGCATACGCGAGGAGCAGCAATCAGGCAGGTCGGTCTGGACGGCAGTGCAGGCAGGCTATGAGCGCGCGCTGATCACCATCCTGGACGCCAACATCACCACCCTGTTTGCGGCCATCATTCTCTACACGCTCGGCTCCGGCCCGGTGAAAGGCTTCGCGGTCACCCTCGCGCTTGGCATCGTGACCTCGGTGTTTACGGCCTTCGTGTTCACCCGCATGTTGACAGTGTTTTGGATGAAGACCTTCAAAACCAAGCGGTTCGCAGTTTAGGCGGCTTGAGGACAGACATATGCTGATCAAATACTGGCCTAAAGAGACCAAGGTTCCCTTCATGCGCTACCGCTATGTCGGTGTAGCGCTGTCAATGATCATGATGGTGGCGTCCATCTATCTGGTTATGACGCGGGGCCTGAACCTGGGCGTCGACTTTGCGGGTGGGTCCGTGATCGAGCTGCGCCAGACCGATACGGTCACGGTGGCAGAGGTCCGCAGCCGCATCCCAGGTGGCCTGACGGTCAACTCCGCGACCGATTCCAATGGCGCAGAGCTGGTTGTCATACGTTTCGGCGATCTGGATGCAGGCCTGCTCGGAGAAGAATTTTTGGCCTTGCCGGAAGAGACGCAGGCAGAGAGAGCCTCTGCGGCGTCGAACACCTTTGTCGTCAATTCGCTGAAGCAGGAGTTCAACCTTACCGACGAAGACATTCTGCGCAACGACTCCGTTGGGCCGAAAGTCTCTGGCGAACTGTTCCGTGAAGGGCTTATCGCCCTCGGAGTGGCGACGCTGATGATGTTCGGCTACATCGCGTTCCGCTATAGCTGGTCATATGCAGTGGGCGGCATCGCCGCGCTTGTTCACGACGCAATCGGAACTATCGGCCTCTTCGCCCTGCTGCAAATCCAGTTCGACCTGACCACCATCGCCGCCCTCCTAACCATCATTGGCTATTCGGTGAACGACTCCGTGGTCGTGTTCGACCGCATCCGCGAGATCAGGCGGAAATACAAGCAGATGCCGGCGACAGAAGTTATCGACATCGCCACCAACCAGACGCTGTCGCGCACGATGCTGACCGGCGGCACAACGCTGATCGCCATTCTCGCGATCGTTCTGTTCGGTGGTCCGGTGCTTCAAGGCATGAGCCTTGCGATGATCTGGGGCATCATCATCGGTACCTATTCGTCGATCTATTTTGCTGCCGCAATCGTTCTGATGCTGGGTGTCGATATCAACCGCAAACCGGTGGAAGACACGCCGGGCTTCGAGGCGATGCCGTAATTTTCTGGGCTGCGCCCGGTGCCCTCCGCAACTTAGCGGAGGGCACCGGTGCCTAATCCCTTATGACTTCGACGTTGGCTGCTCCGCTTTGGCCGAGCACGGATTTCCAGAATTCATTGATGTCCTGCCCTTTGAGTTGACCCTTCCTGTCGACTCTGAAGATGGCGATCTCCGCGCCGTTGAGCGGCGGGAACTCCATCGCGCTCATCGCCTTGATCATTCCCTCTTTGTTTAATCCGGAATTGTACATCGAGAAGGCATCCGAATGCTGGTACATGTCGGATATGATCAGAATTCGGCGATGCTCCATCGAGGGACGAAAATCGCTCCTGCGAAGAATGCCCTTTATATGTTCCGCCAAAGGAGAGCGCGGTGCTTGATCGGTCAACATAAGTTCGCTGATGCGACCGCGCATCTGGTCCTCAAACTTCAGTTCCCAATCCTGTTCGATGAAGCGAGGGTTTTCAAAGATCGGGTTTGCCCGGGATGGTGAACCCGGCGAGCAGCGGGAGAATACTTCTTTTCCATAGTCAGGATTTTCCGCGTCGATCCCCATGATCGTCAGCCTACCGTGCTTTTTGAGCATCTTGGCTTCTTCAAACATCAGTTGCCACGCCCAATTGACATCTGTCTCATCGAATGGATCCGATTGATCGACGAGCACAACTGTGTGCGCGGGAAGGGACCCATCCCGTCGACAATTGTCCGTATCGGTGGCGGGTGGTTTTGTGGCGATAAGCGCAGCTGGAATTCCTGCGAAGCCGGCAAGCAGCAATGAAAACCCTATGATCCAGGCGGACTTGTTTTGCCGTTTCATGGAGTACCTCTCGAACGGTTTGATTCAGGCGGTGGCTATTGAACGGTATTCAGCCGCGGGTGTGGAGAGACGGTTGCCGAGGGGGCGGATTGGCTCATGCTTCTGCGTATTTCCTCATCAAGCCCTTGAACACTTGAGGCGATGCGTGTGCGGAGTTCCGAAACATACTTGCTTACAAAATCTATGATTGCGATGTTTTCGCTGATCGTTGTCTTCGACGCTTGCGCCATTGACGACAGTTCTTCGCTGCTGGGGACCACGCTTGCCGCGCCCCATGAAGCGCGCGGATCTACATCGAAATAGGCCGGGGCATCGCCGGGGTTCAGGAGCGCCTTTTCCGGCTTCTTTTCGGCTTTTTGCTTCAGCTTCGTGCGCTTTCGGCGGTTGGCAGCTCTGTAGTCGGAAATCAAAAGCCAGGCATGATTATTGACTTGTTTCTCGGCCGTAGCCGCCGCCTTCGACAACCTGTCTGCGAAGCTGATCGCCGTATTCACTTCATTCTGGAAGTGCCGGTGTATGGTCAGGGAATCGTTCAGGCGGTGGCGTATTGCATCCAGTCTGCTGAATGCACGCTTCCTGGCGCTGCTTTCGATCAACGAAACCGTGATTTCGTTCAAGTAGTAGCGTTTGCCCACTCTGCCGAAGCCGGGGTAGGGGTCCGTAAAACCGCAATATCCTTCATATGCGGCAATCCCAAAGATGCTCAACCCGATCACCAGAAGACCAATGCCCAGCACCGAGCCGATATTGAATGGATTTTCGATAAAGTGTGGCCAGGTGCTTGTCAGGGTCGGCGCCCTGTCGCGCGTCAAGATGGCCTCTCCCGCCTGGTCCGCGAGGATGGCCGCTTCTGCGACCTCCCGAAAGTGGGCGACATACAGATTGAAAAGAAACGCCAGGAGAATAAGTAATCCGCCAGCGAACATTAAAAGGTAACGCGGGGTTCCCTCCCAAACCATGGCATAGCGGATTATGGCAAAGCCAAAGACCAGCCCAAAGATGATGTTGATGACAGAGATCACCAACGCAGTCAGCCATCCTCCAATCATGCCCTGCGGGCTGATGCCTGCAAAGATGAAAGCGTTGATGATCGTCTCGCCCAGCAGCAGTGCAAGCAGGATGACGATGGGTTTCAGAAAAAACAGGGGCACCCGGGCGTTTCGTTTGAGGCCGTGCTCATGCCGGAAATCTTCGTAATGCGATTTGCTTTCGGTAAGCTCCTCACGGGCTTTCTGGAGGCTGTCGCGATAGTCAGCGAGCTCGCCGGCGATCGCCGCTTTGACATCGTTTTCCAGTTTGTCCCGATGGAGTTTTTGAGGTGTGTGCTTATTCACCCATTTGGTGGCGTCATCGACGGCTGAATCGACGGCATTTGAGACCTTCGTGAGTTGCTGATCTCGTTCTGTTCGTATTTCCAGTTCCTGGCCGTCCGGCTCCACTGAATGTGTGGGGGGGATTCCTTGTTTGGCGTCCTTCCTGGCCCAGCCTTTGGTGCGCCATCGGGAAACTGAGAAGCCGAATTTCTTTTTCCCAATCCTGTCGAAGATATTCGAGATGCTTATGGAAAAAGAGGCTTTGCTCGTCGCTACGTTATACCCGACCTCAAAGTTCAGATCTGGGCTATTCCGGTCACTCATAGGGTCCCCTCCAGAGCAATTATTAACCAAACGCTAATAATTGCTCTGGGGTGGCGCAAGACCAATTCAACTTTACCTAGCCGTTTTTATCGGCTGCCCGTATTCGCAGCAGACTTGGGCGGGTATCAGACGTTGAAGCGGAACAACATCACGTCGCCATCCTGGACGATGTATTCCTTGCCTTCGGAGCGCATTTTGCCGGCTTCCTTGGCGCCGCCTTCGCCGCCGCAGGCGATGTAGTCGTCGAACGCAATCGTCTCTGCCCGGATGAAGCCCTTTTCAAAGTCGCCATGGATGACGCCGGCAGCCTTCGGCGCGGTCCAGCCCTTGCGGATAGTCCAGGCGCGGGCTTCTTTCGGTCCGGCGGTGAAATAGGTCTGCAGGCCCAGCAATTCATAGCCCGCATGGATCAAGCGGGTGAGGCCCGGCTCTTCAAGGCCGAGTGTCTCGAGGAATTCCTTGCCTTCGGCTTCGTCCAGCATCGCCAGTTCGGCTTCGATCTGCGCCGAGATGATGACGGCGATGGCGCCTTCCTGTTTCGCGCGCTCTTCAACGCGCTTGGAATATTCATTGCCGGTTGCTGCGCTGCCTTCATCGACGTTGGCAACAAACAGGATCGGCTTTGCCGTCAGCAGCTGCAGCATGTTCCAGGACTTGATGTCGTCTGCAGGAACGTTGGCGCGGCGGGCAGGGCGGCCCTCTTTCAGCTCTTCCAGCGCGAGGTCCATCAGCGCCACCTGCGCCTTGGCTTCCTTGTCGCCGGAGTTGGCCTTCTTGACGATGTTCGCCTTGCGCTTCTCAAGGCTTTCGAGGTCGGCCAGCATCAGCTCGGTTTCGACCACTTCAAAGTCGGCCACCGGATCGACCATGCCGCGAACGTGGGTGATGTCGTCATTCTCGAAACAGCGCAGCACGTAGATGATCGCGTCTGTTTCGCGGATGTTGGCAAGGAATTTGTTGCCGAGGCCTTCGCCCTGGCTGGCGCCTTCCACCAGGCCTGCGATGTCCACGAAGTTCATGCGGGCGGGAATGATTTCCTTGGAGCCGGCGACCTGTGCAAGCTTGTTCAGGCGCGCTTCGGGCACGGCTACTTCGCCGACGTTTGGCTCAATCGTGCAGAAGGGATAGTTGGCGGCCTGCGCGGCTGCCGTCTGCGTCAGTGCGTTGAAGAGGGTGGACTTGCCGACATTCGGCAGCCCGACGATTCCGCATTTGAAGCCCATGGGGCGAATACCTTCCGAAAGCTCGTAAAATCCTGAACCGGCGCCATAGCCCCTTTCGGCCTCGAAAAACAGGCACAAAAATCGCTAGGAAACAGTGGGGCTGGCGCTGAGGCGCCCAGCCGTTATCCTTATACACGGGCCTTATAGAGGTAGAGTGCGATGAGTTATGATGTCTTTCTGGTGTCTGGTGTAGCAGACCGGGACATTGCCAAGCTGGTGGTCCGCCGCCTGCGGTCGCTGAAGTTCAAGGTCGCGTTCAATCAAAACCAGACCGACGAGACTTTTGACCCCAAGGATGCCCGTGACGCGACCAATTCGCAGTCCGTTTTGGTCCTTTGGTCGGAAAACGCAGTCAAAAGCGACTGGGTGAGGGCCGCAGCATCTGTCGGCAATTCCCGTCCTGGCACACTTGTTCAGGCCGCGATCGACAAGACGATCCCGTATGAGCCGTTCCGTCAGGAAAAACGCTACTCCATTGAAGGCATGACATCCCGGAAGACGCCGGAAGGTTTCTACCAGCTGGTCGAGGAGCTCGGCCGCCGGGAAGGGCGTACGAACCTGCGGGAATGGCTGAACTTCGGCTCCAAGGATGATGACCTGCGGGCCGACTGGCTCGCCGCCCATCCCAACGATCCGCTGGCGGTTGATGCCCGCAAGAAGCGGGAGAAAGATCTCGGCATCAAGCCGGCGCCGGCGCGTGAGGCGATTGGCGCGGCGGTGCTGGCCGCTGCATCGCTGAAGACTAACGGCACCAAGGCAAACGTTGCGCCTGTGGCGGCGCCGGTTGCGACCGCTCAGCCAAATCCGCTGGAAGAGCTGGGCGCTGGCTGGGGCGCCATTGTGGCCGTCTCTGTGGCCGTGGTTGGGATGCTGGTGCTGGCCTGGGCCTTCCGGTCTGAAGCCTCGCCGGAACTGGCGGCGACCTCGCATGCGATTGCCAACTCCCGCATGGCTGCGGCTTCCAGCTGCCCGGTGGGAACTGTGCCGCGCTCGCTTCTGACGGTGCTGGAAGCGGGTCCGATTATTGACGACACCCAGCCGCAGATTATCGACGATACATCTGAGCCGGACGGCGCAGAGTAGGGCAGCGCAGTATCAAACCGTGTACTTTTGAGGCCGTTTGAATTCATTTCGCGGCAATCCGGCATCAAAAAAGCCGCCCCGTTGGGCGGCTTTCTTTGTGGTGGTGATCTTAGCTGAAGTTCAGCTCAGAGCGCGCTCGATATCGCGGGCAGCGGCTTCGAACTGGTCGACGCTGGTCTGCGAGGAGAGGATGCTGCGGGCAGCTTCCGTGGCCGCGTCAGCGGCGGCGCGGCGGACTTCGCTGGCTGCGTCAGCCTCGGCGCGCGCAATGCGGGACGTGGCCTGAGCTTCGCGGCGAGAGATCTTCTCAGCGAGATCGCGGCGGGCCTCTTCGAGGAGTTCCTTCGCGTCGCGCTTGGCCTGCTCGATGATGGCTTCGGCTTCCTTGTCGGCGTCCTGAGCGCGGCGCTCAGCGAGTGCCAGGGCTTCGGCAGCCTGCTCGCGGAGGCTGGCAGCCTCTTCGAGTTCCTTGCGGATGCCTGCGGCGCGGGCGTCGAGACCACCGAGGACCGTCTTGAACGCGCCCATGCGAGCGGCGATCAGGAGGAAGGTGACCATGCAGAGGAAGGCAACAAACGTTACCGGGTCCTTTGCAGCGTACATCAGGCCGCCGACGAAACCGCCTTCAGCGGCATGTGCCAGCGGCGCAGCGGCGAGCGCAGCGACGAGGAGGGCAGCAGTCTTCTTCATCATGCCTGCTCCAGAGCGGTCGAAACCGCCTTCTTGAGGTCTGCGTCGGAAGCCTTCACGCCGAGACGGGCCGTCATGGCGCCAGCGGCGTCCACAGCGATCTGTTCGACATTCTTCATGGCGTCGGCGCGCAGCTTTGCGATGCGGGCGTCAGCGGCTTCGAGCTTCTTTGCGAGGTCGGCGTCGACCCGTGCGGTTTCCGAGGCAAGCTCGGCTTCCGTTTTCTCACGGGCCTTCTCAGCCGTATCGCGGGCCTTGGCACGGGCCTGCGCAAGGCGCAGTTCCAGTGCCTTTTGGGCCTCTACTGCCTGATTGTTCAGGCGAGCAGCTTCGTCGAGATCGGAAGCGACGCGGTTGGCGCGCTTTTCGATCGTGTCCGACATCTTCGGCAGGATGAACCGGGACAGGGCGAGGTAAAGCGCCGTGAACAGGACCGCCAGCCAGAAGATCTGGGACGGCATATGCCATGTCTCGAACGGCGGGAACGCAGGCGCCCCGGCTTCGTGGTCTCCATGGCTTGCTGTCTCAGCAAGGAAAGCGATGATCATGGCTTCTCTCCGCCCAGTTCAAACTACCGTTGAAGGCAGACGATTAGGCGACGAAGAGGATCAGGATGGCGATCAGCACCGAGAAGATACCCAGAGCTTCTGCGAGCGCCATACCGATGAAGAGGTTGCCGGTCTGCTGCGGAGCAGCCGACGGGTTGCGCATTGCAGCGTCGAGGAAGCTGGCGAAGATGTTGCCCACGCCGAGTGCCGAACCGATCATGCCGAGCGTAGCCAGGCCAGCGCCGACATACTTCAGACCGTCTGTGATGTTACCTTCCATCAGGTATCTCCTTTGAGGGAAAAGGGGGTTAGGGGTAATTTGACGCCCGTGAAGCGTGTTCGCTGAGCGCCGTCAAGCAGTTTGATGCGGGGTATCGTGACGCACTCCCGCGGGGCCTCCTAGTGGGCGTCCGCGTGAAGTGCATCATTGAGATACACGCAGGTGAGAATGGCGAAGACATATGCCTGAAGACCCGCAACCAGGAACTCCAGAGCGTTGAGCGCGACACCCATGCCGAAAGCGAGGGCCGCAATCGGAACATACACCGCGCCAGCGCCGACCAGAGCCACCACGAAGCCGGCAAACAGCTTCAGCATGATGTGGCCAGCCAGCATGTTTGCGAAGAGACGCAGGCCGAGGGTGAGCGGACGCGCGAGGAAAGAGATGATCTCGATCGGCGTCAGGATGATGTAGATGTACCAGGGAGCGCCCGAAGGGGCGAACAGCTTGAAGAAGCCAAGGCCGTTCTTCAGCAGGCCGACCACGATGACCATCAGGATCACCGTCAGCGCCAGGGCGCCGGTCACAATGATGTGGCTGGTCGTGGTGAACGCATACGGCACCATGCCGATCATGTTCGCGAAGAAGATGAAGAAGAAGAGCGTGAAGACGAACGGGAAGAATTTCAGGCCTTCCTCGCCAGCGGCGCTGCGCACCATGTCCGCGATGAAGCCATAGCCCATCTCAGCGACCGATTGCAGGCGCGAGGGCACCAGCTCACCCTTGCGGGAGGCCATGCCAAAGAATGTGATGACCAGAACCACGCCCAGGAGCATGAAGCCCGAGGCATTGGTGAACGAGATGTCGATGCTGCCGAGTTTCAGGTCGAGCCATTTGGTCACCTGGAACTGGTGGATCGGGTCAAGCGCGATGGCCGGCATCAGGTTCATACGTCGTTCGTTCCGTCGTCTGGAGCCTGAGGCCCCTGTGAAAGCTTTTGGGCCCGAGCGTTCAGCTCATGGTAGGCCCGGATGACAGCGCGGACGCCAGCTGCGAGACCAAACAGACCCATCACCAGGAGACCCCAGGGGTGGGTGCCAGCGAACTTGTCTAACCAGAAGCCCAGAAAGCCTCCGACAAACACGCTCGCTACAAATTCGATCCCGAAACGTAGTGCATACGCCCCAGCCGAGACACTCACATCATCCGATGCTTGTTTTCGCCGCTGCGCTTCTGCCTTTGCCTCACGCGCTTCCAGGGCCTTTGCGATGCGATCGCTGAGGTCATCTGGTTGCTCGCTGGACATGGGCTTTGGCGCTCCGTGCACGCGAATCCGCACCGGTAGGGAGCCCCCCGGATTGCGGCGCAAACTATGAGCGCCCCCCCTTCAAGTCAACGGGTAAAGGCAAAAGCTATCTTGTTGATTTTATTGAGTTTAGGGGTGAGCGCGGTGCGCTACTCCGCCGCAACGAGTTCTTCGGCGGCTGCAAGGTCGACAGAGACGAGCTTGGAGACCCCTTTTTCCCGCATGGTTACACCGAAAAGGCGGTCCATTCGGCTCATTGTGACCGGATTGTGGGTAATCACCACGAAACGGGTGTCCGTGCGCTGGCGCATCTCGTTGAGCATATTGCAGAAACGGTCGACGTTGGCGTCGTCCAGCGGGGCGTCCACCTCGTCCAGAACGCAGATCGGGGCCGGACGGGAGAGGAACACCGCGAAGATCAGCGCCGATGCCGTCAGCGCCTGCTCGCCGCCGGACATCAGGTTCAGCGTGCCGAGCTTCTTGCCGGGCGGCTGGGCAAAGATTTCGAGGCCGGCGTTCAGCGGATCGTCCGCATCGACCAGGCGAAGCTCTGCCTGGCCGCCGCCGAAAAGCGCGGTGAACAGGGCCTTGAAGTGCTCGTTCACGGTGTCGAACGCCTTCACCAGCCGCTCGCGGCCCTCGGCGTTGAGCGTTTCGACGCCCTGACGCAGCTTGGCGATGGCGGCGGTCAGGTCTTCCTTCTCGGAGATCTGCAGGCCAAGCCGGGCCTCCAGCTCTTCGGCCTCTTCTTCGGCATTCATGTTCACGCCGCCAAGCTGGTCCCGGTCGCGGCGCAGGGCGTCCAGCCTGGTTTCAGCTTCTTTTGGCGTAAAGGCGCCCAGCGAATCAGCATCAAGGCTGGCTTCGGCAATGGCGAGCAGACCTTCGGGTGTCCGCTGGAAATTGTTGCGCGCAATTTCGATCGCTTCGGCAAGGCGAAGCTCCGCATTCTCCAGCTTTACCTTCCAGCCGGCGAGTTCCTCGCGGGCCTGGGACGCTGCTGCCGATGCACGGCGCGCGGCGGTATCGGCTTCGCGGATAGCGGTTTCCTTGACGGCGAGGGCGTCTGCGGCCGCCTTGCGTTCATTCTCAAAGGTGTCCAGTTCGCGGGAGAGGCCCGCGATCTCCTCGCTGAGCGCCTGCGGGCGCTCGCGCGCGGTTACGGCCGCAGCGGCGAGGTCTGCGCGGCGCTCGCCGAGGCGGTCGATACGGTCGTTTGCGGCGGTGAGCCGGCTGGTCCAGGCCTCGACATCGCGCTCCAGCGCAGCGCGGCGGGCGGCGGCCTGCTCGCGGCCCCGCGTCAGGTCTGTCAGCGCGCCACGCGATTCGGTTTCGGCGGCGCGGGCCGCCGTCAGTTCATTGCGCGCCGCTGAGAGGGTCGCCTCAAGCGTCGCCTCTTCATCGGCGGCCATCGGCGTGGCGAAGGTGAGGGCTTCGGTGATCGCGGCCAGTTCGCTCTCAGCGCGGGCGAGGGCTTCGCCGCCTGTATCCCGGCGGAGGCTGGCACGTTCGGCGGCCTGAATTTCTTCCACGGCCTTGGCGCGCAGTTCGCTCAGCGATTTCTGGGCCGGGCCAACCAGCGCGCGGACATGGCGCACAGTTTCCTCGGCATGCTGGCGGGCCTTCAGGGCATCTTCCAGCGCCTGCGTGCGGGCGGTGAGATCGCCTTGAAGCGGGGCGAGTTCGGCGCGGGCCGCGTCAAGCCGGGCCTGCTGCTCGAGGCGAGCAGCGGCGCTGACGGGGGCCTGCGGCGTGCGGGTAAACCCGTCCCACCGCCAGAGATGGCCTTCGCGCGACACAAGGCGCTGGCCGGGCTTAAGCTGGGTGGCCAGGCGGGGGCCGTCTTCACTGCGCACGAGGCCGCACTGGGCAAGGCGGGCAGCCAGTTCGCCCGGCGCATCGACGAAGGCCGAGAGCGGCTCTGCGCCATCCGGCAGCGCAATCGCGGTGACGCCGGCGCCACCCCAATAGAGCGCGGAGGCCTTATCGGTTGAGGCGGAGATGTCGTCTCCCAGCGCTGCGGCAACGGCCTTTTCGTAGCCATCGCGCGTGCGAATACGTTCAACGACAGGCGGGGCCGTATTGGCGGCGTCAGCCCGGCGCAGCAGCTTCTCAAGGCCGGCAATTTCGGCTTCCAGCGCGCGGACACTGTGGCTCGCCTGTTCCTGCGGCGGGCGGGCGGCAATCTCGGCGTCGCGGGCGCGAATAAGTTCGGCTTCGGCGGCTTCCACCGAGCGCTCGGCATCGTCCAGCGCAGCTTCGGCTTCTGCCTCGGCATTCTTGGCCTGACGCACACGCAGCACATGGATTGCCGCGTCTTCTAGGCCGGTTATCTCATTCTTCAACCGCGCGATCTCGGTGGTGAGCTGCGTCTTGCGGCGGGTCTGCTGGGCGGCTGAGTCCTCGGCGGCGCGGCGGCGGGCACGCACTTCGGAGAGGCGGGCCTGGGCCTCATCGGCAGCCGTCTCAGCGGCGGCAAGGCGCGCTCTGGCAGCGTCGAGCGCTTGCTGGGCGTTGGTCTCAAGGGCCTTGTTGGTGGCGGCATCTTCCACCGGCAGGGCCGAAAGCTCGTTGCGCGCATGGGCAAGGGCGGCTTCGGCCTCGGCGCGGCCAGCGGTTTCACGCTCGAAGTCTTCCGTCAGGCGGGCGGCTTCCGCTTCAAGGCGCTGTTCGGCTTCTGCGGCGATGCGGTGTTCGGTCTCGAGGCGCGCGAGCGTAATGCGCGTCTGGGAGAGGCGGCCGGCAGCAGCCATTTCGGCCTCACGCAGCGCGCCGATGCCTTCGGCGGCTTCGATGCGTTCGCGCTCCCGCAGGGCATCCTCGCGGGAGAGATCTTCGACCTGCCGTTTGAGGGTGTCGAGCTGCTGGCGCGCGGTATCGGCTGCGCTGCGGGCCTCGGCCCAGCGCAGATGCGCCAGCAGGGCTTCGAGGCCATGGATTTCTTCAGACAGGCGGCGATAGCGGCGAGCCTTGGCGGCCTGGCGCTTCAGGCTGGTAAGCTGGCGCTCGACTTCGGCAGAGACTTCCGACAGGCGCTGCAGGTTTGCCTCGGCAGCGTCGAGCTTCAGCTCGGCCTCATGGCGGCGCGTGTTGAGGCCCGCGATGCCGGCGGCTTCCTCCAGGATGCGGCGTCGGTTCTGCGGCTTGGAGCCGATCAGCTCGGAGATCTGGCCCTGACGCACCAGTGCTGGAGAGTTTGCCCCGGTGGAGGCGTCGGCGAACAGGAGCTGGATGTCCTTACCGCGTACGGTACGGCCATTGATGCGGTAGCTGGAGCCGGCGCCGCGTTTCAGCTTGCGTTCGATTTCCAGAAGGTCTGCGCCATTGAATTCCGGCGGCGCGGTACGTTTGGAATTGTCCAGAACGAGCGTGACTTCAGCGGTTTCCCGCGCCGGGCGGGAGGCGGCGCCGGAGAAGATCAGATCGTCCATCTCGCCGCCGCGCATGGCCTTGGCGGAGTTGGCGCCCATCGCCCAGCGTAGTGCTTCGAGCAGGTTGGACTTGCCGCAGCCATTGGGGCCGACAATGCCTGTCAGCCCCGGCTCAATCGGCACGGTCTGCGGGTCAACGAACGACTTGAAGCCGGCGATGCGGAGTTCGGTTATCTGCATGCCGGGCCCTTCATCGATTACTCGACGCCTTTGGCGGCCAGAACCGCTTCGATCTGTTTCACAAAGCCGTCAGCGGTCGTGTATTCGCCGCCGAAGTCTCGCTTCACGCCGTCAATAATGAAAGTCGGAGTGCCGCCGACGCCCCATTTTTCGGAGGTCGCGTAGACATCTGCCAGCTTCTGGCGGATTTCACGGTTTTCGAGGCAGGCATCGAAGGTGGCGCGGTCGGCGATGCCGTGGCGCTGGCCAATGGCGGCGAGGGTGGTTTTCACCACACCGGTCTGCGCAGCGTAGCGGACGCCTTCCTGATTCTCGTAGAGATCATCGAGGATGTCGAAGAATTTTCCTTCCGGCGCGCAGCGGGCCATCGCGTAGGCAGCCACGTCGATCTCGTTGAGCGGGTATTCGCGGAAGATGAACTTCACTTTGCCCGTTGCGACGAACTTTTCCTCAATCGCGGGCTGAATGCTGTCATGGAAGTATTTACAGGCCGGGCAGGTGGGCGACGCGTACTCAATGATGGTCAGCGGGGCGTCCGGATTGCCCTTCACATGGCCCAGTTCACCGTCAGCTGAAGTTTCTGCACCAGCGCCGCCTTCCGCTTCAGATGTGCCGCCGCCAGCCGCACCACAGGCGACAAGCGCCAGAGCGGAAAACGCTACTGCAGCGAAACGGCGGGAATGGGTGAGCATGATCATAAGCCTCGCGTTAAGGAATGAGTCGCACCGGTTTCCAAATCGTTAACCAACCGGGCGCTTTTGTTTACTCTGTGGCGGATAGCACAGCCTCGCCCAGCGCAACAATTGCCGCGCGCAGGCGCGGATTGTCGATAGGCGCAGCAGATGCGGCGATTTCGGCCTTCTCGGCCCTGGAAAGGTCGCGCCAGCGGCGGCGATATTCGGCCGGCCCTGTGCGGCGTACCGGACCCTGCACGATGCGGATGCCGGTAATGTCTCCGCCGGCGGCGACGGAGACGCGCTGGCGGATCAATTCGGATTGGTGCTGGATCAGCGGGGCGGCCTGCGGCAACACGGTCAGCGTCAGGATGCGGCCATCCTTGGAGGCGCTGATCTTCTCCGGCTGGCTGAAACGCCAGATCTGCTCGCCGACGATTTCCCGCCAATTGAGCTGCAGCTGCTTCAGCGGCGGCAGTTTCGCCGTGCCGACCTTGCGCCCGACGCGCTGCGCCGCCAGCCCCAGCGGCTTCATCGGCGCGCGCACAGGCCGGGCGCGCGAATAACGCAGCTTCACCTGCGCACGCGCTTCTGCAATGGGATCAAGGTTCGTAAAGCTGACCATAATCACCACATTGCCCGGCTTCGCGCATAAGGGAAAGTTACAGGCATGAGCCGGCGTTCAGATTTCCGTGAACTCCCCCCGAAACTGCTTGCCTGGTTCGACCGGCATGCACGGGTGCTGCCGTGGCGGGCTCCCATCGGGCAGAAGCGGGACCCGTATCGCGTGTGGCTCGCTGAGATCATGCTGCAGCAGACGACCGTGCCCCATGCCGCGCCATATTTCGAAGCGTTCACCCGGCGCTGGCCGCGCGTGGAAGACCTCGCGGCAGCAGCCGATGAGGAGGTAATGCGCGCCTGGGCGGGGCTGGGATATTATGCCCGCGCGAGAAACCTGCTCAAATGTGCCCGTGAAGTGGCCGCGCGGGGCGGCTTTCCGGAAACAGCGGCAGGCCTGCGCGAGCTGCCGGGCATTGGGCCTTACACTTCCGGCGCAATCGCCGCGCTTGCCTTTGGCGAGCAGGTGGCCGCCGTCGACGGAAACGTTGACAGGGTGTTTGCCCGCCTGATGGCGCTGAAGTCAGACTGGGCCGAGGCCAAGAAGGAACTGGCGGCAAAGGTCGCCTCGCTCGTGCCCGCGAAGCGGCCCGGTGATTTTGCCGAAGCGCTGATGGACCTTGGCGCAACCGTGTGCACCCCCACAGCGCCAAACTGCATGATCTGCCCCCTGACGGAGTTTTGCGTGGCGCGGGCGGAAGGAAATCCGGAGCGCTATCCCATCAAACCGGCGAAGGTGGCCAAGCCGATCCGCTATGGTCATGCCTGGGTGGCGCGGCGCAAAGGGCAGGTGTGGATGGTGCGAAGGCCGCCGGAAGGCCTGCTGGGCGGCATGCTGGCACTGCCATCGGGCGACTGGCGCGAAGGCGCGCTGCCGGAAGCGGCGCCGCCCCTGAAGGCGGAATGGGTTGATACTGGCGAAGTGCGCCATGTGTTCACGCATTTCAGCCTGCGGCTGACGGTGTGGACGGCAGATGTTTCGCGCGCGCCGGCCGGGAATGGCGAATGGGCCGACCCGATGGAAGAGACCGGCTTGCCGACCGTTTTTGCAAAGGCCCTTGCATTGGCCGTGGGCGGAAAACCTAAGCGCCGGTGAAGGCGGCAATCTGGACGAAGCCTGCGATATTGATGGCAACGCTCATCCAGAACAGCGTCCGGAAATAGAGCTTTTTCGTCTTGTGACGGAACAACTCCTGGGCGACGATGGCGCCAGGCCATCCGCCAACAAGGCCGAGCATCAGCAGGATCGTTTCCGAGATGCGCCACTCGTTTTGCTTGGCGGCGCGTTTGTCCAGACCGTATCCGATGAAGGTTACCACGCTGGCGATGCCGTAAACGGCGAACCAGAGTTGGGAGATCTGCGCATTGAGGGCGACCGCTGTTGCAATGAACAGGAAAGCGGGAATGACCAGCAGGCGGGGGCTGCGCCCGACGAACTTTTTCCAGAGAGGAACTTTCGGCGGGGCTGGGCGCATCGGCCGTATGTCGCTGGCGCGCACGCGGCCTTTCTGATCGGTTGTTGCGGTATAGCTATAGAGGTGGCCCTCTTCGATATGGCGGTCATCCTTCGGAAACGAATGAATATGCGCAAAGGCGTCAGGGCCGCCATCTACAGGGATCAAAAACCCGAAACCGCGGTCTCCATTCCAGCGAACGAGCCGCCCCTCCAAACGGACGGGCTGGCTGTTGCCGGAGGGAGGCTCCGCGGGTTTACTCACGCATCATCTTCCTTGTTGACCGTTGCGGCGAGCGCGGCGGACAGGAAACGGTCTATATCCCCATCGAGCACGCCGGACGTATCAGACGTCTCCACTTCCGTGCGCAGGTCTTTCACCATCTGGTATGGCTGGAGAACATAAGATCGGATCTGATGTCCGAAGCCGATCGCGCTCTTGTCTGCATACTGAGCATCTGCGACCGCCTTGCGCTTTTGCAGTTCCAGTTCGTAGAGCCTGGAGCGCAACATCCGCCAGGCTTCGTCGCGGTTTTGGTGTTGGGAGCGACCATTCTGACACTGCACCACTGTGTTTGTCGGGATGTGTGTCAGGCGAACAGCCGAGTCGGTCCGGTTGACGTGCTGGCCACCCGCGCCGGAGGCGCGATAGGTGTCGGTGCGCACATCTGACGGGTTGATCTCAACATCGATCTTGTCGTCGATCACCGGAGAGACCGTGACCGAGGAAAACGACGTGTGGCGCCGTGCAGAGGAGTCGAAGGGTGAAATCCGCACCAGGCGATGCACGCCCTGTTCGGACTTCAGCCAGCCATAGGCGTTTTCGCCCTTGATCTGAATCGTTGCAGACTTGATGCCGGCTTCTTCGCCTTCACGCTCGTCGAGCAGCTCGACGGAGTAGCCACGCTTGTCGGCCCAGCGGACATACATGCGACGCAGGATGGAGGCCCAGTCCTGGCTCTCCGTGCCGCCTTCGCCGGCATTGATCTGCAGGTAGCAGTCATTGCCGTCGGCCTCGCCAGAGAGAAGGGCCGCGAGTTGTGCTTCCGCGGCGCGGGCCGCCGAGCGGCGCAGCGAGGATTCGAGATCGGCCAGCATTGACGGGTCGTCTTCAGCCAGCTCCATGAGTTCCGGCGCATCGGCGACCTCCTTTTCCAGAGACTGGACGAGGGCGATACCGTCGGCGAGCTTCTGGCGCTCGCGCATCATGGCCTGGGCTTCCTGCGGGTCGTCCCAGAAGTCGGGACGCTCGGAAAGGGCCGTCAGCTCATCAAGGCGTTTTGTGGCTGTATCCCAGTCAAAGACGCCTCCGTAGCAAGGTGGCGGAGCTTTCGATCTTTTCGATCAGCGAACGTATTTCTGCGGACATGACGAATTCCCTGTAACCGTAGATTGAAACAATTGAATGACAGCCGACCCTATAACCGGGCCGGCCAATCGGGTCAAAGCTGTGAGCGTGGCGTCAGAACACGTCGCCGAGATCGGCGTTCGCCGTGTCTTCTTCAACGGGAGTGGTGGTGTCGCTCGACGGGCCGCACGAGCCGGAAATCGAGAGGCAATCTTCGCTGCTGTTGAACGCGGTCAGGCCAGGCTCCGTTCCGGGGCGGAAGGCTTCGTCAATGACGATTGCCGTGCCCGGCGTTGCCAGTGCGCCGGTCTGCGCGTTGATCTTCACGAGGCGCACGCCGGGCGGAATACGGAACGGCGTCGGCGGTTCCTTCTCCAGCGCTTTCTCCATGAAGTCTGTGAAGATCGGTCCGGCGACCGAGCCCCCGGCTTCGCCTTCGCCAAGCGAGCGGTTGTCATCGAAGCCGATTCGGATGCCGACCACGAGATCGGGCGAGAAGCCGACGAAGACGGCGTCGCGATAGTCGTCCGTCGTGCCGGTCTTGCCCGCGAGCGGCTTGCCAACCCGCAGGGCGCGGCGAGCGGTGCCGCGCTCCACGACGCCTTCCAGCATGTGGGTCACCTGATAAGCGACGATCGGATCGAGAACCTGCTGGCGCGTGTCGGGTAGGACGGGCGGTTCGCCGCCATTCCAGTCATCGGCATCGCAGCCTTCGCAGATGCGCGTGTCGTGCTTGTAGAGGGTGCGGCCATAGCGGTCCTGCACGCGGTCAAGCAGGCTGGGCGTCACGAGGCGACCGCCATTGACGAACGCCGCATAGCCGCGCGTCAGGTCCAGCAGTGTGGCGTCACCCGCGCCGAGCGACATGGCGGCGTAAGGCGGAAGCTTCTCATAGACGCCCAGACGTTCCGAGAGGTCGGACACGGCAGGCATGCCGATGTCCTGCGCCATACGCGCGGTCACCATGTTGAGCGACTTTTCGAGCGCCACGCGCATGGTCACCATGCCGTAGGACTGACCGGCGGTGTAGTTCTTCGGCGTCCAGTATTTCTGGGTCGACACGTCGAACGAGACGAACGGCGCGTCCAGCAGGCGGCTGGCGGGCGTGTAGCCTTTTTCCAGCGCGGCCGCATAGACGAACGGCTTGAAGCTCGACCCCGGTTGGCGCTTGGCCTGAGTGGCGCGGTTGAAGCTCGATTTGAAGAAGGAGTAACCGCCCTGCATCGCCAGGATGCGGCCTGTGTGCGGGTCCAGCGCAATGATCGATCCATCGACCTCCGGAACCTGGCGCAGCGTGGCATTGCCAACCGGCACCATCACGGGTTCTGCGGGGGCATCCTCGGCGGTGGCCTCATCGGTGCCTTCCTCGGTTGTCGTGGTTTCAGGCGTTGCCTTTGCGCCATCCTTGGAGGCCTCCCGTTTGAACTCAGCGAGGATGACGTGGCCCTTTTGCAGGCCGGCCTTGCCTTCGGCGGGCTTGTAGGTGGCGGCCCATTTCACTTCATCGCCGGGCAGGCGGATCTTGGCGCCATCGGTCAGCAGGAGTTCGGCGCCCTTGTCGGAAACCGAAGTCACCAGCGCGGCTTCCCAGCTGCCATAACCGCCGGGCAGTTCGACTTCCTTCAGCGCTTCGGCGGAATTGTCGTCCACCGGCAGCGTCGTCAACGGACCGCGCCAGCCATGGCGGCGGTCATAGGCGATAAGGCCGGTTTGCAGGGCATCCTGCGCGGCAAGCTGAAGGCGGGTGTCGATGGTCGATCGGATCGACAGGCCACCCTGTTCCAGTGTGTCCTCGCCATAGCTTTTGATCAGTTCACGGCGCAGTTCCTGCACGAAATAAGTGGTGGCCGCAAATTCCGGCCCGCGCAGGCGCTTCACGGTGGTCAGCGGCTGTGCCTTGGCTTCGTCCATCTCTTCCTTCGAGATGTAGCCATCTTCCAGCATCCGCTGCAGCACATAGTCCCGGCGCTGCAATACGCGCTCCGGATTGGTGTAGGGGTTCACGCGGCCGGGGAATTTCGGCAGCGAGGCAAGCGTGGCGGCCTGCGCAAGGTCAAGCTCGGAGAGCGACTTGTCGAAATAGTTCAGCGCGGCCGAGGCAACGCCGTAGGAGCGGCCACCGAGATAGATCTCGTTGAGATACAGCTCAATGATCTGCTCCTTCGTGAACTCTTTCTCCATGCGCTGGGCAACGATGGCTTCCTTGGCCTTGCGCTCAAGGTTCTGGTCGTTGGTAAGCAGCATGTTCTTGGCGACCTGCTGGGTGATGGTCGAGCCACCCTCCATCCCACCGGAGCCGCTGAGCTTGTTCTTGACGGTGTTCAGGCCGCCGCGCGCCATGCCGGTATAGTCGAGGCCATCATGGGTGAAGAAGTTCTTGTCTTCTGCCGAGACGAACGCCTGCACGACATGCGGCGGGATCGACTCGTAAGGCACGAACACCCGGTGCTGGTCGGCAAACTCGGCAATCAGCGTTCCGTCGCCGGCATGGATGCGCGAGGTGATCGGCGGCTCATACTGCTTCAGCTTGGAAATCGACGGCACGTCGCGGCCAAGGGCAGCGAAGTAGACCCACACGGCAATGATGCCGATCACCCCCAGCACGAGGCCAAGGATCACCAGCCGCCGGGCCCATTTCCAGAGCGCGGCATACTTGCCGGTTTCCTTGTAGGGATCGGGCTTCCGCGAAGGCTGGAAGGTCGGGGGGGCGTCGTCAGTCATCTGCAACCCTTGCGGCGATTCGTGGGCGTCTCAGCCCAAATCTACTTTAGTTGCGAGCGGGTTCGCACGCATTTCCGGCTATACTAAGGCGCGCCGATGGCGGGCAAAAGGGGCCGCTGTCAGATGTCGCGGCGGTTGATCTCGCCATCATCGATGCGGATCTCTGGCAGGGGCCGCTTTTCCGGGGCAGCGCCAGTCAGGCCGTCGGCCAGCTTTCCGGCAATCGACTCGACCTCCTGCTGTGGAGGGTGATTGTCGAGCGCGGTCTGCCAGGCTTCGCGCGCCTCATCCTGCTTGCCCTGATGCCAGTAGATGTCGCCCAGGTGATCTTCGATCTCCCAGTGGCGGTGGGGCATCAGGTCTTCCCGCGAGGCCTCGATCAGGCGCTGGGCGCGGTCGAGGTCGCCCAGCTGGTAAAGCGCCCAGCCGAAGGAGTCCGAGATATAGGGGTCGCTGTCGGCCAGCAGCATGGCGCGGGCCAGCACCCGGTAGCCCTCTTCGATCCGGCCTGCGCGCGTCACCAGGAAATATCCGAGCGAATTCAGCGTGTAGGGATCATTCGGGCGCGCCAGGCGTTCGCTGCGCAGGATGACAAGCGCGTCATTGATGCGTCCCTCGCGGCCCAGCAGGTCAGCCAGCGTCATGCGCCGCTCGTGCGTATCGTCCAGCCGGCGGGCTTCCTCGGCATAGCTGACGGCCTGCGGAATATCGCCAAAATGGCTGTAGATAGAGCTGGCAAGGCCATTGGCGGCGGCCTGCTCGGCAGCATTGGCGGCCAGCTGCATCATCTCGGGCAGCAGCTTCATCGCCTTTTCGCGGTCGTTCAGCAGGGCGCTCAGCTGCAGCGCGCCATAGAGGGTCTGCAGCTTGTCATCGTCGTCAGACAGCGCCAGCGCTTCGGCGATGGCTTCGCGTGCCTCAGGCTCGCGGTTTGCCATGATCAGCGCCTGCGCGGCGGAGATTTGCAGGGAAGGGCTCGTTTCCGGCGCCGTCAGCGCCACATGCGCGGCGCCTTCGAACAGGGCTTCCTCGTAAAGCGCATCCACGACGCCGCTGCGAATGGCTTCGTTCTTCGGGTCGATCAGCAGCGTTGCAAGATCAAACCCGGCCCGTTCGGTGTCGAAGCCGCTGAGGTCGAAACCTGCCAGTGCCGCGGAAATGTAGCGTTGTTGCTGCAGCGCTGTGGACACGTCCGACAGCGATTGGGAGAATCCGGTTACATAGGTAAGTGCCTTGTTATCAAGGTTCTTGCCCGTTTCGAGGCTTTCGATGGCGGCGGCATAGCTGGTGGCCTGTTCAGGTTCAGCGTCCGCCAGCTGCTGGTAAACCGCCTTGGCCTCGTCGATCCGCCCAAGGCGCTGCAGCAGCAGGGCATGGCGGACGATCACGGTGGTTACATGCTGGAAGACGATGCTGCGCGGGTCGAATTCATGTTCGGGTGCGTCGATCCGCGTTGGTGTCAGCGCTTCATAAACGGCGAGCGCTTCATCCGTGCGGCCGGAAGCTTCCAGCAAGGCTGCCAGCGACAGGTCTGCCGTGATGCCGGGCATGCTGCCGGCAACATCCCGGTGGCGATCGACAGCCTCATCGGGGCGGCCTTCCAATGCCAGGAACCAGGCGTCGAGCCAGAGGTAAAAGCCGGGGGTTTCGTCATCATCGGCTGCGTCGGGCGTAATGCCGAGATAGGCGCGGGCGCCGGGGAAGTCCCCATCGGCGGCCCGGTCCAGTGCGAGATAGGCGTTCCAGAAATTGTGGTCTGCCCGCTCGCTCTCGGGCATCGCGGCCAGATAAGTCAGCAGTCCGGCGGTATCGCCCGCCCGGATCGCATCTTCCGGCGAGGCATAGACGGCTGCATTGCCATCAGGCCCGGCGACAATGGTCGTCAGCGCGACGTCTGAAAGGGGCGCCGCGGCTTTGGCCGGTTCCGCTTCGGCGGCCAACGCAGCTTTCTTGTCGGGCAGGGTCAGCTGCGGCACGCTGGTGCAGGCCGCTGCAGACAGGGTCAGCGCAAGTGCGAATACGCCGCCAAGGGCGCTGCAGGTGTGGCGCATGGGGATTCGCTCACTCCGGTAATGGGGGATCAGTGAAGCAGGCCCTTGCGGCAAGAGCAAGGCGGGCACTTCGCAAATGACGGACAGGTGAAAACGCCGCCCACAATGTGAGCGGCGTTTGGATTTTTTCGTCGATCAGGTGTTCGGGTAGGCGGGGCCGCCGCCACCTTCTGGAACTGTCCAGTTGATGTTCTGGTTCGGGTCCTTGATGTCACAGGTTTTGCAGTGAATGCAGTTCTGCGCATTGATCTGGAAGCGCATGGAGCCGCTGTCTTCCGTCACCCACTCATAAACGCCTGCCGGACAGTAGCGTTGCGACGGGCCTGCAAAGACATCGTACTCGGACGATTTCTGCAGGGCCAGGTCAGCCACCTTGAGGTGCACCGGCTGGTCTTCCTCATGGAAGGTGTTGGTGAAGGACACGTTGGTCAGCTTGTCGAAGCTGAGCACACCGTCCGGCTTCGGATAATCGATCGGCTTGAAGTTCTTCGCCGGTTTCAGCGACTCGGCGTCGGACTTGCCGTGATGCAGCGTGCCGAAGAAGGAAAAGCCGAACAGGCTGTTCACCCACATGTCGAGGCCGCCCATCGGGATGCCGATCGCTGTGCCGAGTTTCGACCAGAGCGGCTTCACGTTCCGGACGGTCTTCAGTTCCTTGTAAACCGAAGAGCCGTGATAGGCATCTTCATAGTTCGTCAGAACGTCTGCCGTGCGGCCTTCGCGGATGGCTTCAAAGGCAGCTTCTGCGCCCATCATGCCGGTCAGGATTGCGTTGTGGCTGCCCTTGATGCGCGGCACGTTGACGAAGCCTGCACCGCAACCGATCAGCGCGCCGCCGGGGAAGGCCAGCTTCGGAACGGACTGGAAGCCGCCTTCGGTGATCGCCCGCGCGCCATAGGCCACGCGCTTGCCGCCCTTCAGGAAGTGGGACACCGAATCGTGGTGCTTGAAGCGCTGGAACTCGTCATACGGCGAAAGGTAGGGGTTGGCGTAGTTCAGGTGAACCACGAAGCCGACCGTGATGAATGGCTCGCCATTGTCGCGGAAGTGGTAGAGGAAGCTGCCGCCGCCGGTCTTGTTGTCGAGCGGCCAGCCCATCGTGTGCTGGACATAGCCTTCCTTGAAGTTTTCTTCCGGAACGGACCAGACTTCCTTCAGGCCAATGCCGTATTTCTGCGGGTCGCGGCCTTCGTCGAGCTTGAACTTCTTGATCAGCTGCTTGGTCAGCGAGCCGCGGGCGCCTTCTGCAAAGAGGACGTACTTGCCCAGCAGTTCCATGCCCGGCTGGTAGTCTGCCTTGTGCTCGCCATCCATGCCGATGCCCATGACGCCGGCGACGATGCCTTTGACGGCGCCTTTCTCGTCATAGACCAGTTCGGAGGCGGCAAAGCCTGGGAACACCTCAACGCCGAGATTCTCGGCTTCGGTGCCCAGCCAGCGCGTTACGTTGGCCAGTGAGCCGGTGTAATTGCCATGGTTCTTCATGAAGTCCGGCATCGGCAGCCAGGAGATGTCCGCCGCGCCGTTCGGGCCGAGGAAGATGAACTTGTCGTCCGTCACTTCGGTTTTCAGCGGGCGGTCGTCCCGCTCACGCCAGCCGGGGAGCAGCGCGTCCAGGCCGACCGGGTCCATGACCACGCCCGACAGGATGTGGGCGCCGATCTCGCCGCCTTTTTCGATGACGACCACAGACAGGTCTTCACCGGCTTCATTCGCGAGCTGTTTGAACCGGATGGCTGCCGACAGGCCCGCCGGGCCGCCGCCAACGATAACCAGGTCGAACTCCATCGACTCGCGCTCAGGGGTCTCCGCCATAAGCTGCTCCTTGTTTGCGCTTTGCGCTTTATATCTGTATCCGGGTAAGCACTTACAGCCTGTTTCCCGAAGGTCCAGCCTGTCCGCAATGCCAACCCCTGCGTCAAGAGCGCCAATTTCTGCACTCACCGAGTGGTGGGCGGCCATGGGTGTGGCCGTCGACGAGCCACTTGTGGACGCTTTGCTGGCGGTTGCGCCTGCCGTCGCGGAAGCCGAATCCCGTGAAATTCAGGGCGCTCAGGCCGAGGGAGCCCCCATCCGTCGCCGGGGCGTCAAGACCGTGGCGGACTGGACGCGAGAGGCCCATTCGCTCGCCGCAAAGGCCGATTCCATCGAGGCGCTGGCCGAGGCGATTTCCGGCTTCACCGGCAGTCCGCTCAAGGTGGGGGCTGAGAAAACCGTCGTTTATGACGGCGTTCCCGGTGCCAGCCTGATGGTGATCGGAGAAGGGCCGGGCGCCGACGAGGACCGTCAGGGCAAGCCCTTCGTGGGCCGCGCCGGGCAGCTGCTGGACAAGATGCTGGCCGCCATTGGCCGCACACGCACCGAAAACACGCTGATTTCCAACGTCAATTACTGGCGCCCGCCCAGCAACCGGAACCCCGAAACCGATGAGCTGGCTGTCTGCCGGCCGTTCGTGGACCGCATGATCGAGCTCTCCCGTCCGAAGCTCATCGTGGCCGCGGGCGGTATTCCTGCCGTTTCCCTGCTGCAAAGCCGTGACGGCATCATGAAGCTGCGCGGCAATGAATACACTTACAGCACGCCGGGCGGGTATTCCGTGCCGCTGATCCCGATGCTCCACCCGGCCTATCTCCTGCGCCGCCCGCAGGACAAAAGCCGCGCCTGGCGAGACCTTCAGCTGATCGAGAAACGGCTCAGCGAACTGAGCTGAGACGCTGAGTGGTATTCTTCCAGCTCGCTTTCGGCGCAGCAGCGACTATTCCACAGCTTGCGGCGCCCGGAAGCGTTTTCCTCCGTCTTCACTTGATTGCTCAACAGGCGGCGGCGCCGGCGAGGGGGCAAATTTGAGCTTTTCACAGATGACCGGCGCGGGCTTGTCCTTGACTTAACCTCGGAATGAACGCCTCACCTTGGGCTGTGTTCCGATTGTCTCCGGCCTGTCCGGGAGGTTTCATGCCTGCGCCACTGTCCATCATCATCCCGTCGCTGAACGCGGCCGCCGACCTGCCTCTCTGCCTGGAGAGCTTGATGAGCGGGCTGGAGGCGGGGCTGATCCGGGAGGTGATTCTGGTCGATGGCGGTTCCGGCGACACGACTGTGAAGATCGCCGAGGCAACCGGCGCGCGCGTGATCATTGCAGGCGGCAACCGGGGGCGCCAGATCGCCGCCGGTGCCGGCGCGGCGCGTGGCGAATGGCTGCTGATCGTGCCGCCACCCGTTGCGCTCTCCCGCGACTGGGCTGAGCGCGCAGGCGACCATATCGATACCCGTCCGGGAAAGGCGGCCTATTTCGAACTGCATTATCGCTCGGACGACCGGCGTGCGCGCAAGCTCGAGCAATCGGCCAATCGGTATGCTGAGCGGCAGGCCCTGATTCTGCCCGAACATGGATTGCTGATTTCCCGAAAGCTTCTCTCTGAGGTCACCGGCAACAATCTTCCGCTGGATGAAGCGGCGATTGCAAAGGCGCTCGGCCGGGATCGCCTGGTGGGCTTGAGCGCGGAGGCGCGCGCCTCTGCCGCTGTGCTGGAGCAGAATGGCTGGAAACGCAGCCACACCGGCGGCGGGTATTTGCGCACATTGTTTGCTGCGAAAGGGTGAGGCGATGAGCGGCGAGGAGAAATCCGTCGAGCTCTTTCGTCAGGATGGGGAGGAATTTCGCTCTGTGCGTGCCTCCCTGCGCGAAGACCAATTCATGATCGACACGCAGGACATGGGCAAGGCGGTCGAGGCGTTCTGGGGCGACAGCGATTACGAATTCTGGACCATCGTGCCGAAAGAGGCGTGGGGCCAGCTGCTGATGGCATTCTCAATTGAGTTCTTTGCCAATGATCCGCGGGCAACAGATCGCCTGCGCGACATCTGCGCCACGCATGGTGTGCCGTATGATCGGGGCAGCTGGGCGTAGGGGCGCTGGCGCCTAGTTGGCGGTGTCCCACCAGTCGGCATCGGCAAAATCGGCGGTATGTCGTTCTGTCAGGTATTCGGCAAAGGCGTCGATGTTCGTCACCGTGCAAGCGTAGAGGCCGTTGCGCTCAAGTCCGTAGCGAATCAGCTGGGAATCGCTTGCTTCTTCGCAGGTTGGAATGGCCATTTTGTATTCCGTGACGCCATTTTCCGCTTTCCCGGCGCGGCGGGCCACCACATAGGCCCAGGCCCGGTCTTCTTCTTCTGTGAGCTCTGCTTCGCCCAGCCAGATGTCGGCGCCGCCCGCGCGTGTCAGCGGCGCGAAGCGCACGAAGATGGGTTCTTCCTCGTCTGCATGTTCGGGCAGGGGCATCACCAGATACCCGTCTTCCTGGGTGACCGCCTCAAGGCAGGGTTCGTCCGGTTCCATGCAAAAGGCCAGCGGGCCTTCCTGCAGGCGCACGCCTTCGCCAATCAGCTGGCGCTCCGACAGGAAGCACGCCCCGAGGAACAGGGCGAATGAGGCGGCAGCAAAAACTTTCAGGCGGCTGAGCATGACCGGGCTTTCAGATGGAAGGGCAGTTTCGGCAGCCAATCCGGCGATTCGACGACGAGAATTAAGATGAATTGAGCAGGGGCTGGCTGAGCGCCAGATGAACGCTCGCATGAAGGCCTACCCCAAAATCCCACAACATGGAATCCAAAAGTTCTTGCTTTGTTCTTTTTCTTCTGGCTTTCTCCGCCTCATGCGTACGGGACAGAAACTGAAGAAATCAGGACGGGTCACGCTTCTCGACACACACAGCGTGTCCGAGCGTTTCGAGCATCGGGGGCGCGGCGCTATCTCGAACCAGACCGGACGGTATGAGCGGGAGACGCGCCACGCCTTTGATGATGGCTGGGACACGATCGAGGACGGTGCAGACCGGCTCGATACGGAAGTGTTCGATGAAGTTGCCCGCACGATCATCACCTTCAACAAGTCGCCGGACATCTCCTTTGACCGGACGGTGAACCCCTATCGGGGGTGCGAGCATGGCTGCATCTACTGCTTTGCCCGGCCCACGCATACCTGGTCTGGCCTGTCAGCGGGGCTGGACTTTGAAAGCAAGCTGTTCCGCAAGACCAACGCGCCGGAACTGTTGCTGCGGGAGTTGTCGCGGCCTGGCTATATCGTGCGCGCCATCGCGCTCGGCATGAATACCGATGCTTACCAGCCAATTGAGCGGGAACAGCGCCTCACGCGCCAGCTGCTGGAAATTCTCGCCGCTCACAACCATCCGGTCAGTCTTCTGACGAAGTCGGCGCTGATCCAGCGCGACATTGACATCCTCGCCCCGATGGCCGCCAAGGGCCTCACGCGGGTAGGCGTGTCGATCACGACGCTGGACCGGCAACTTTCCCGCAAGATGGAGCCGCGCGCGGCAACGCCGCAACGCCGGCTGGAAACGGTGAAAGCCCTTTCCGATGCCGGTATTCCGGTCGCGGTGATGACTGCGCCGATCATTCCGGGCCTTAACGATCACGAGATCGAAACCCTGATTGAAGCGGCCGCAGATCATGGCGCGCGCGGGGTAGGCTATGTCGTGCTGCGCCTGCCGTTCGAGATCAAGGATCTCTTCCATGAATGGCTGGCCCAACATGCGCCGGACCGTGCCGCGCGCATTATCAACACGCTGCGCGAAATGAGAGGCGGCAGGGATTATGATGCCAACTGGTTCGAGCGCGGCACGGGCAGGGGGGCGGTGGCAGACCTGATCCGTCAGCGGTTTCTCAAGGCCGCCGCCCGCGCCGGGCTGAATCAGCCGCGCGAAGTATTGCGAACCGATCTTTTCAGCCCGCCGGGCCCAAATCGGAAGCCGAATTCCAGCCAGCTCAGCCTGGATCTTTAGCCGGCGCTTGCGGCCCGGCGTCAACCTTGTCCGCTGCCAGCGAGGCCCAGGGTTGCAGGCGCCGCTCTGCCTTCAGCGCGGCCTCGGCCAGCCGCCGCATCCGCCGTGCACGGAGCAGCGCGTTCTCCATGTCTTCAACTCCGGTCCGCCCTGCGGCAGCATTCGCCAGCAGGTCTTTCTTGATCGCTTCATAGGCCGCGTCGACCTCTTCCAGTTCGCGTTCGAACTCGGCCTTGAACTCGCTGGCGCCCTCGGCGGTTGTTGCCAGGGTCGCCAGCACGCCGGCGCGCAGCCGGTCCCAGGCGGGCCCCACCACCAGCCCGCGCAAAGGCTGCGTGCCGGTTGAGATAGAGGCGCCTTCGGCAATTGTCTCTTCTACATGGTGCACGGAACGGATCAGGTCTGGCAGGGCGGCCACCACTTCAGCCGGCAGCGGTTTTCGGCTCAGTTCCGCAATGAAGTCGCGGATCGCCTGGCCCAGCGCGAGGATGCCCGCATCCGTGTTGCCATTCTGCCCCTGTCCCGGCACGGGGCTCAGGCGTTCGCCCGCGCGGCTGAAGGCGATGTGCATCATCCGCTCGATTTCCAGCACCAGTCCCCGCAGCGCCACAGACGGCACCGCCGCCAGCGTTGCATCCAGATAGGCTGGCCGCCCGATCGTCTCCTCGGCGCTCACATACCGCTTCTGCAGCCAGGCTGTCAGTCGGCCGGACAGCGGCCAGATCAGCAGCACGCCCATGAGGTTCAGCAGCGTGTTGAAGATCGCCAGCGTCAGCGGCTCGTCCTTGTTGCTGGCCAGCAAGGCGTCGGCCAGGAAATGGCTGGCGCTCATCAGCGGGTAGAGCAGCAGGAAAGCTGCCGCGCCCGAATAGAGATTGAACACGATGTGCGCCAGCGCCACCCGCTTGGCCGCTGGCGTCGCCGCGGCAGAGGCAAAGATGGCGGTGGAGGTCGTGCCGATATTGGCGCCGATGATGCCCGCGGCTGCCAGTTCCAGCGGCAGGCCGCCGCCCGCCGTTGCCGTCAGGATCAGTGCAATCGCCGCGCTGGAGGATTGCGCCAGCGCGGCCAGCGCGATCCCGAACAGCAGGAAAGCCGGCGGCGCCAGGAAGCCTGCCTGCGACAGGTCCAGCGATTCGAAGAACGGCAACAGCGTCTCGAACCCGCCCTTCAGGATGCCGATGCCGAGGAAGAACAGGCCGAACCCGGTCATAGCCTCGCCGATGCCGCTGAGGCGTGGCCGCCGCTCGGCAAACAGGCTCGCCAGCACGCCGAAGCCGATGATCGGCAACGCAAAGGCGCCAATATCGAGTTTCAGCCCCACCAGCGCGACCAGCCAGGCCGTCATCGTCGTGCCGACATTCGCCCCGAAGATCACCCACACGGCATGGGAAAGCGTCAGCAGCCCCGCATTTACAAAGCCGATGGTTGCCACCGTCACGGCGCTGGAAGACTGTACCAGCCCCGTCAGAAGCGCGCCGGAAACCAGCCCCCGCGCCGGCGTCCGGGTCCAGCCGCGCAGGATCGCGCGCAGGCCGTCACCGGCGGCGAGCTTCAGCCCCTCGGTCAGCATCGTCATCCCCAAAAGGAACAGGCCGATCCCGCCCAGCAATTCCAGTCCCAGCATCATGCCAAGTTCACTCCGCGCGCCCGGCCGGTTCCGGGCGCCTGTGGCTTCACTGCTAATGGCGAATGCGCCGTGTGGGCAAGGGCTGCGGCGCCACCCTCGCCATTAACCGTGAAAATGTCCCCGGTAAGGTTTCAGAAGGGTTTCGTACACGCGCTGGTAACCGACGCGATTCAGTTTCGCCCTCAACAGTCACAGTAGAGTCGCGGGGCGAACGATCCATGACCATCCAACGTAATACGATCATCCAGGGCGATTGCATCGAGGTCCTGTCCCGCATTCCGGACAAGTCCGTCGATCTCGTCTTCGCGGATCCGCCCTATAACCTTCAGCTCGGCGGCGGGCTCACCCGTCCGGACCAGTCGGTCGTCGATGGCGTGGACGATGAATGGGACAAGTTCGGCTCGTTCGACGAATACGATCTGTTTACGCATCAGTGGCTTGAGGAGTGCCGCCGCGTCCTGAAGGATGATGGCGCCATCTGGGTCATCGGCTCTTATCACAACATCTTCCGTGTCGGGAGCATCCTGCAGGATCAGGGCTTCTGGATTCAGAATGACGTGATCTGGCTGAAGTCCAATCCGATGCCGAATTTCAAGGGCACGCGCTTCCAGAATGCCCACGAAACGCTGATCTGGGCCGGCAAGTCGAAGGATAGCCGCGTCACGTTCAATTATGATGCCCTGAAAGTCTTCAATGAAGACAAGCAGATGCGGTCCGACTGGACCATCCCGCTGTGCACGGGCGGCGAGCGTCTGAAGGATGAGGGCGGCCGCAAGGCCCACCCGACGCAGAAGCCCGAAGCGCTGCTGAGCCGCGTGCTGCTGGCCACCACCCATCCGGGCGATCTCGTCCTCGACCCGTTCTCCGGCACCGGGACAACGGCGGCGACGGCCAGACGCCTTGGCCGCGATTTCATCGGTATCGAGCGGGAAGAAGGCTATGCCCGTCTCTCGCGCGCCCGCATCAAGGCGATCACGCCGTTGGAAGAAGACATTCTGGAAACAGAGCGCAGCAAGAAGTCTCTTGCCCGCGTCCCATTCGGCGCCCTCATCGAAACGGGCTGGCTGAAGCCGGGTGATCGTCTTTTCTCGCCCCAGCGCCGCCACCAGGCCCGCATCCGGATTGATGGCTCACTGACGACCGGCGCAGTCACCGGCTCCATCCACCGTCTCGGCGCGCATGTGCAACAGGCGCCTGCCTGCAATGGCTGGACCTATTGGCATTACGAGACTGACAAGCGCGATCTTGCGCCGATCGATCTCCTGCGCCGCCGGTATCGTGAGGAGATGGGGCTCGCCTGAGCCCCTCCGTTCACGAATAACTGGTCAGGATTTCGTCAATGGCCCGCTCAAGATCCTTGAGCGTGGCCACATGGCTCATCTGCTTGCAGTAAGGCGCGTAGCGCGGGATCACGCTGTCGCCCGTGCCCCACAGGGCAGGCCCTTCCGGATTCAGCCAGATCACCTGCTTGGCGCGTCCTGCAAAGCCGCTGAACAGGTCCAGTCGCGGGTCGCCATAATTCGACCGTCCATCGCCAAGAACGATGACGGTCGAGCGCCGGTCGATCACCGTTTCATGGTTCATCGAGAAGTCTGAAAACGCCTGTCCATAGCTGGTCGAGCCGAGGCCGAATTCCCGCAGGATCTTCTTCATCGCTCCGTCGAACTCATTGTTCTCCAGCGTGTCGCTCACATCGCCAAGCCGGTAGGAGAAGGCATAGGCGTGCAGGTCAGGGATCACTTCTTTCAGCGAATAAAGCAACAGCAACAGGAAGCGCACATAAGCGGCAACTGATCCGGATACGTCGCAAATCGCCACGATCTTCGGCCTGTCGCGCTTCTTCTGCCGCCAGATCACATTGAACGGCACGCCGTCATAGCCGGCATTGGCCCGCATTGTCTTGCGCACGTCCAGCAGGCCGCGCGTCGTCCGCTTCCGCCGCCGCGAATGCTTCACGGCCAGCCGTTTGGCCACTTTGGCAATCAACAGTTTCATGCGCGCCATGTCATGCGCTTCCAGAGCGGTCAGGCGTTTGGTCGCGGCCACATCATCGCGGAACTTTTCCGTCTCGCCCGCGCCGAACACTTCAAAGGCCCGCTCGGCCCGTTCGCGCGCGGCCATCGTCAGCGCGCGGCGCGCATCGATCAGGCGCTGGGCTTCAGTGTCGGCCTGCGCGCCGGAGTTCTGCAGGGCCTGCAATAAGCGGTCCTGCAGTTTTTCCCCGCCCATCGCACGCAGCATCTGCTGCGCGTAATAAGCCACCTGCGTTGAAAAGCGGATGTCATTGAGGCCGGCCGCTTCTGCGGCGCGCTCCACGGCGGTCGCCAGCGCTTCCTCATTGCCTTCCTGCGTCAGGGAAACCATCTGCTCCACGGCGTCGCCTTGTTCGCCCGGCTCTCCGCCCGCGCTGGCCTGGCCCTCGGTCTCGCCGTCTTCGCTGTCGTCTCTGGCTGCCTCGCTGCGTTTGTTGCTGCGCGCGAAGTAAAGGTCGAACAGCTTGTCGTGAATGTCCTTCTCGGCTTCCGATTTCGCCAGCACGCAGGCCAGTGAATCCTTAAGCAGCGTACGGTCGCCATAGCCGATCATCGCCACCGTTCGGGCAGCGTCCAGCGCTTCTCCGGTAGAGACCTTCACATCAGCCGATCTCAGTGCCCGGATGAAGTTGGAGATCTGGCGCTCCATGCCAGCTCCTTAGCCGAGGTCCGGATAGCCCGAAGACATCCGCCCGCCGGTATCCGTGCCCACCGCCTCGCGCACCATCTTGGGCACTTGCGGCGCAATCGCGGCAATGTCGGTTTCGTGCTTCAGCAGGACGTTCAGCGTATCCCTCACGAATTGCTCGTCCAGGCTACTGGCGTGCAGCAAGAGCAGCGTGCGGGCCCAGTCCACGGTCTCGGCGATCGAAGGCCGTTTCTTGATGTCCGCCTCGCGAACCGATTGAACGAACCGGACAAGCTGCGAAAGAAGGCTGTCTGAAATGCCGTCCACGCGCGCCCGCACGATCTTCTGTTCACGAACATGGTCGGGAAAGCCGATATGCAGGTGCAGGCAGCGCCGCTTCAGCGCGTCGCCGAGTTCGCGCACATTGTTTGAGGTGAGGATTACGATGGGCGGAACCTTCGCCCGGATCGTCCCGATCTCCGGAACCGAAACCTGATAATCCGACAGCACTTCCAGCAGGAAGGCTTCAAACGCTTCATCCGACTTGTCGATCTCGTCGATCAGCAGGATGGAGCCCTTGTCCTGCTGCATGGCGTTCAGCAGGGGGCGCGCTTCCAGGAATTGCGGCGAGAAGAACAGGTCTTCGAAGTCGGCCAGCTTGCCCAGCGATTTACCAAGGCTGTCTGCCTCGCCAATCAGCTCGTTCAGCTTCTCCTTGAGGATCTGCGTGTAGAGCAGCTGCTTGCCATACTTCCATTCGTACAGCGCCTTGCCCTCATCGAGGCCCTCATAGCACTGCAGGCGGATGATCGGCAGGTCCAGCCACCGGCCGAGCGAGGCGGCAAGGTCGGTCTTGCCGACGCCGGCCGGGCCTTCGATCAGGATAGGCTTGCGCAGGCCATGGGCCAGGAAAACAGCGGTCGAAATCTGCGCGGTGGAGATATAACCGACCTCGCCAAGACCGGCAGTGATCGCTTCGATTGAGGTCAGCGGCTCGTAGCCGGATGTCATGTCTTTCGCCATGCTAAAGGGGTAGGGGGCGGGGTGAAGGCTGGCAAGCGCTCACGCTAGGGTAAGGCAGCCCGGCTCAACCCAGCAGGGCCGCCAGCCAGATGCGCAACGGGTTCTCCGGGTCAACCAGCAGCCGCGCCACCATCGCCAGGCAGATGATCACCAGCAGGGGCCGGATCAGGCGCGGGCCAAACCGCATCGCCGCCTTGGAGCCGAGCCACCCACCCAGAACCTGCCCGGCTGCCATGGTCAGTCCGAGTGCCCACAAAACCTGCCCGCCCAGCGCGAACACCGCGACCGAGACGGCATTGCTGGCAAGGTTCAGTGCCTTGGTGTGCGCCGTCGCCCGCGTCAGGCCCATGCCCATCAGCGTCACAAGGCTCAGCGCAAAGAAGGAGCCCGTTCCGGGGCCGAAGAAGCCGTCATAAAATCCGATCGCGCCGGCAATCAGGCTGTAGGTCACCGGCGTCATCCGGGCCTGCGCGTCCTCGTCGCTCGCCTTCGGGCCGAACAGAAAATACATCGCAATGGCGATCAGAAGGCCGGGCAGTACGATCATCAGCCAGCTGCTGTCGATCACCATCACCGCCGATGTGCCAAGGCCCGCGCCAGCGAAGGTGGCGACAAGCGGCCAGCGCAGCAGGGTGAAGTTGATGCGCCCGGCTTTCCAGTAGCTCCAGGTCGCCATCGCCGTTCCGAAACTGCTCTGCACCTTGTTGGTGCCCAGGGCCGAAACCGGGTTGACGCCTGCGGCCAGCAGCGCCGGCAGGGTGATCAGCCCGCCGCCCCCGGCAATGGCGTCGATGAAGCCGGCTGCCACGGCGGCGGCCAGCAAAAATGCGATCAGCTCAGGCGCAAGGTCAATCATTCCGGCGCCATAGACTGCCTGCCGTCACTTATCCAGCGCATCGTCCTTGCCTGCGGTGTGCAGACGGGATGACGGCTCCGGGCCAACGGGATAAGCCGGGGCCATGGCCGTTGCGCGAATCCTCTTCACCCTGCCTCTGCCCGAACCGTTCGACTATTCGGTTCCGGAGGGGATGACGCTTGCGCCCGGCGCCTATGTCGCCGCGCCGGTCGGCCCGTATGACCGGTTGGGCATGGTGGTCGATGTGCTGGGCGATGAGGTCGCCACCGGGCGCAAGCTCAAGGCCGTCACCGCCGTCTATGATGTCCCGCCGATGGGCGCGCCCATGCGCGAGTTCCTGGCCTGGGTCGCCAGGTACACCGTCACCCATCCCGGGCAGGTCCTCTCGATGGCGCTCCGGGCGCGCGACGGGTTGCTGCCCTCGCCGGTCGAGGTCCGCTACCGGCTGACCGGCAAACTGCCCGAACGGATGACGCCCGCGCGCCAGAAGGTGCTGGATGCGTTCAGAAGTGACCCAAAGTGTCCCAAAGTGTCGCTGAATGACCTTCTTTTGTCTGCGTCTGACATCGCTTTGGCCGCAGAGGTCTCGTCCGGGGTCGTCCGTGGCATGGCCGAGGCAGGCGCGCTGGAGCCTGTGGAAATCGAGATCGATCTGCCATTCCCGATCCCCGATCCGGACCTTCCGGGCGCCACGCTGACGGCCGAGCAGGCCGAAGCAGCAGACGAATTGCGCGCGTCTATCCAACAGGGCGGCTACGCCGCTTTCCTGCTCGATGGTGTCACCGGCTCGGGCAAGACGGAGGTCTATTTTGAGGCCATCGCCGAAATGCTCCGCTCCGATCCGGCGGCGCAAGTCCTTGTTCTGTTGCCGGAAATTGCGCTGACGCAAGCCATTCTCGCCCGCTTTGAAGCCCGCTTTGGTGCCCCGCCTGCGCCCTGGCATTCCGGCATGAGCCCCAAGGACCGCCGCCGCACCTGGCGCGAAGTTGTCCATGGCCGCGCCCGCATCGTCATCGGCGCCCGCTCGGCCCTGTTCCTGCCATATCGCAAGCTGCGCCTCCTGATCGTCGACGAAGAACACGATACCAGCTTCAAACAGGAAGACGGCGTCACCTACCACGCCCGCGATCTGGCGGTGATGCGGTCCAAACTCGAGGGCGGCCAGGTGATTCTCGCCTCGGCGACTCCTGCACTGGAAACTACAGTAAACGCCGAACTTGGCCGCTATACGCGCCTGCGCCTCGCCGCCCGTCCCGGTGCTTCGCGCCTGCCGGATGTGGAGCTGGTCGACCTGAAAAAAGCCCCGCCAGAGAAGGGCAAGTGGCTCTCCCCGGTGTTGGAGCGGGCGCTGATCGAGACACTCGCCAATGGCGAGCAGTCACTCCTCTTCCTCAACCGCCGGGGCTACGCGCCCCTCGTGATCTGCAAGGCCTGCGGCGAAAGGCTGAAAACGCCCGGCACCGAGAACTGGCTGACCGAGCACCGCTATACAGGCCGTCTGGTCTGCCACGTCACCGGCTATTCCATTCCCAAGCCCACCCATTGCCCCAGCTGCGGCGCCGCTGATTCGCTCATGGGGGTTGGCCCCGGTGTCGAACGCGTGGCTGAAGAGGCCCGCGTTCTGCTGCCAAATGCACGGATCGAGATTTTCTCGTCAGATACAGCCCAGGGCGGGGAAGAGACGCGCGGTCTGGTGGATCGTATGGCGACCGGCGAGATCGACGTGCTGATCGGCACTCAGATCGTCGCCAAGGGGCACAACTTCCCGAACCTGACGCTGGTGGGCGTGGTCGACGCCGATAGCGGCCTGAAGGGCGGTGACCTGCGCGCCGGCGAGCGCACCTATCAGCTGCTGAGCCAGGTTGCGGGCCGTGCAGGCCGGGCCGAACGGCCGGGCAGGGCGCTGGTGCAGACCTATGCGCCCGACAATCCGGCCATGGAGGCGCTGGCCGCCAATGACCGCGATGGATTCCTCCAGATCGAGCGGGATGTTCGATCAGAGCTTATTTTGCCGCCATTTGGCCGGCTCGCGGCGATGATCCTGTCAGCGCCATCAGCAGAACTTGTGGATAAAACCGCGCTGGAGATTGCTGCCGCCGCGCCCAATGGCGAGGGCGTCGAGATCTACGGTCCGGCCCCGGCGCCGATCACGGTCCTGCGCGGGCGTCACAGGCGGCGTTTCCTTGTCAAAAGCCCCAGAACCGTGGATCTTTCGGCATATATGACCGCTTGGACCGCGCGACTGAAGCTGCCGTCGCAGGTGCGAATTTCGGTCGACATCGACCCATATTCGTTCCTTTGAATTGGTTTCCGCCGCGGCGGAGTTCCTTCGCGGCCATTTCGCCGCATGACTGCGCACCGTGGCCCTGTTGTCAGCGTCATTTTCTAATGATAAGCGCCGCACAGCCTTGGGGGGGTGCCCGTTTAGCGAGCGCCACCCGCCACATTATTAGGGCATTTCCGCCCCCTAACTGAGACGGATCTCAAGACCTTGCCTGCCGCGAATGTGATACAGACAAGCGAAACAGCTAAGCGCTACGCCCGCGCCCTGTTCGAACTGGCTCAGGAAAAGGGCGAACTGGCTGCTATCCACCAGGATTTTGGAGCTTTTGCCGCGCTCGTGAAGTCGTCGGCAGACCTTCGGAAACTGCTGGATTCGCCAGCATTTGCGCGTGAAGCGAAAGTCGCGGCGCTCGGCGCTGTGGCCCAGAAGGCTGGTTACTCGGCCCTCTTCGGAAAATTCCTTGGCGTCATGTCTTCGAATGGCCGCGCCCGTGATATCCTGGGCGCCGAAGTTGCCTTCGACCAACTTTATGCGAAGCAGCGCGGCGTTCAGCGCGCCGTTGTCCGCACCGCAAAAGAAATGACCGGCGCTGAAAAAGCCCGGATCGAATCGCTGCTGGCCAAAGTCGTTGGCGGCGATGTTGAACTCACCAGCGAGGTCGATCCCTCGCTCATTGGCGGTATCCAGTTGCGTCTGGGCTCAAAGCTCGTGGATGCGAGTGTCGCCAAGAAACTTGAACGCATGAACACCGTGATGAAGGGAGCATAAGAAGCTCGATGGACATTTCACCTGCAGAAATTTCGGGCATCCTGAAGTCCCAGATCGAGAATTTCGGCGTTGAAGCTGAAGTCTCGGACGTCGGCCAGGTGCTTTCCGTCGGTGACGGTATCGCCCGCGTGTATGGTCTCGACAGCGTGCAGGCTGGTGAACTCGTTGAGTTCGACGGCGGCATCAAGGGCATGGCCCTGAACCTCGAGAGCGACAACGTCGGTGTGGTTATCTTCGGCGACGACCGTGGCATCAAAGAAGGGGACACCGTCAAGCGCACCAGCGAGATCGTGTCTGCTCCGGTTGGCAAGGGCCTTCTCGGCCGCGTTGTGAACCCGCTGGGCGAACCGATCGACGGCAAAGGCCCGCTGAAAGACGTTGCGGCGCGTTCGCGCGTTGACGTGAAAGCGCCGGGCATCATTCCGCGTAAATCGGTTCACGAGCCGATGATGACGGGCATCAAGGCCATCGACGGCATGATCCCGGTTGGCCGCGGCCAGCGCGAGCTGATCATCGGTGACCGTCAGACCGGCAAGACCGCAATCTGCATCGACACCATCCTGAACCAGAAGCCGACCAACGACGCTGCGAAGTCCGACAAAGACAAGCTGTTCTGCGTCTACGTGGCTATCGGTCAGAAGCGTTCGACGGTTGCTCAGGTTGTCAAGGTGCTCGAAGAGCGCGGCGCCCTGGACTACACGATCGTTGTCTCCGCTACGGCTTCCGAGCCGGCTCCGCTCCAGTACCTCGCGCCGTTCACCGGCTGCGCCATGGGTGAGTGGTTCCGCGACAACGGCATGCACGCCCTCATCATCTATGATGACCTTTCCAAACAGGCTGTTGCTTACCGCCAGATGTCGCTGCTCCTGCGCCGTCCGCCGGGCCGCGAAGCTTATCCGGGCGACGTATTCTACCTCCACTCGCGCCTCCTCGAGCGCGCTGCGAAGCTGAACGACGACAACGGCGCTGGCTCCCTGACCGCTCTGCCGGTTATCGAAACCCAGGCAAACGACGTGTCGGCCTACATCCCGACCAACGTGATCTCGATCACCGACGGCCAGATCTTCCTCGAAACCGACCTGTTCAACTCGGGTATCCGCCCGGCTGTTAACGTCGGTCTGTCGGTGTCCCGGGTGGGCTCGGCCGCTCAGACGAAAGCGATGAAGAAAGTCGCCGGCTCGATGAAGGGTGAACTCGCCCAGTATCGCGAGATGGCCGCCTTCGCCAAGTTCGGCTCGGACCTCGACGCGGCGACCCAGCGCCTGCTGAACCGCGGTGCCCGCCTGACGGAACTCCTGAAACAGCCGCAATACTCGCCGCTGTTGATGGAAGAGCAGGTTGTCGTGATCTACGCAGGTACGCGTGGCTATCTCGACAAGATCGCCCTGAAAGATGTGACCCGCTACGAGAAGGAACTGCTTCTCCATATGCGCGGCGCCAAGAAAGACCTCCTCGCGAAACTCCGTGAGAAGAAAGAACTGACCAGCGAAATCGAAGAAGAGCTCAAAAAAGCTCTCGACGACTTCACTGCGAAGTTCGCCTGATCGGTTTGAGTGGACGAAGGACGGTAAAGGCCTGACATGCCCAGCTTGAAGGACCTTAAGAACCGGATCGGAAGCGTGAAATCCACGCAGAAGATCACCAAGGCGATGCAGCTTGTGGCTGCCGCGAAGCTGAAGCGTGCGCAAGACGCCGCGACGGCTGCGCGTCCCTATGCGGAGCGCCTGGCATCGGTTCTCGCAAACCTCGCCGCGACGACCGGCCAGGGTGGCCCGAAACTGCTCACCGGCAATGGCAACGACCAGACGCATCTGATCGTAGTCATGACCGCAGAGCGCGGCCTCGCCGGCGGCTTCAACGCCTATGTGGCAAAACTGGCCCGCCAGAAAATCATGCAGCTCCAGTCCGAAGGGAAGACCGTTAAGGTCGTCACCATCGGCAAGAAGGGCCGTGAAGTTCTGGCACGCGAGTTCGGCGGCCTGTTCACGTCGCACATCAGCCTGGCTGATGTGAAAGGCAACAACTTCGCCGATCCGGCGCTTTCGGTTGGCCAGATGCTGACCCAGGGCTTCGAGAATGGCGAGTTTGACGTGGCGACGCTGATCTACTCGCATTTCAAGAACGTCCTGGCCCAGGTGCCGACGGCGCAGCAGCTTATTCCGGCGAAAGCTCCGGAAGGCGCAGCGACGATCGATCTGGGTGGCGCTCAGTATCGCTATGAGCCGTCTGAAGAGGCGATCCTCGAAGCTCTGCTGCCGCGTTACATCAACACGCAGATCCTCTCGGCAATGCTGGAGAGCTCGGCGGGTGAGCAGGCCAGCCGGATGACGGCAATGGACAACGCGACACGCAACGCCAAGGACCTCATCAAGTCCCTGAACCTCAAATACAACCGGGCTCGCCAGGCTCAGATTACCAAGGAGCTGATCGAGATCATCTCCGGTGCTGAAGCCCTCTAAGACGCCTACCGACCAGAATACTTCATCTCCCAAGGAGACGCCTAGCATGACCACTTCCGCAAACGCCAAAGGCCGCGTATCTCAGGTCATCGGCGCCGTCGTCGACGTTGAGTTCGACGGCGAACTGCCGCCGATCCTCAACGCGCTCGAAACCGAAAACAACGGCAACCGCCTGGTTCTGGAAGTTGCTCAGCACCTCGGCGAGAACACCGTCCGCACCATCGCCATGGACTCGACCGAAGGTCTCGTCCGTGGCCAGCCGGTTGCTGACTCGGGCAAGCCGATCGTGGTTCCGGTTGGCCCCGCCACCCTGGGCCGCATCATGAACGTCATCGGCGAGCCGATCGACGAGCGCGGCCCGGTGAACGCAGAAATTTACCAGCCGATCCACGCACCGGCTCCGGAATTCGTCGACCAGTCGACCGAAGCCGAAGTCCTCGTGACCGGTATCAAGGTTATCGACCTTCTCTGCCCCTACGCCAAAGGCGGTAAGATCGGCCTCTTCGGCGGCGCCGGCGTGGGCAAGACTGTTCTCATCATGGAACTCGTGAACAACATCGCCAAACTGTTCGGCGGTTACTCGGTGTTCGCAGGCGTGGGTGAGCGGACGCGTGAAGGTAACGACCTCTATCACGAGATGATCGAGTCGAACGTTATCAACCTCGAAGGCGAAAGCCGCATGTCGCTGGTTTACGGCCAGATGAACGAGCCTCCGGGCGCCCGTGCCCGCGTTGCTCTGACTGGCCTGACGCAAGCTGAATACTTCCGCGATGTGGAAGGCAAGGACGTGCTGTTCTTCGTCGACAACATCTTCCGCTTCACCCAGGCAGGTTCGGAAGTGTCCGCTCTGCTCGGCCGTATTCCTTCGGCCGTGGGCTACCAGCCGACGCTGGCCACCGATATGGGCGCCCTGCAAGAGCGCATCACGTCGACCAACAAGGGCTCGATCACCTCGGTTCAGGCCGTCTACGTTCCGGCTGACGACCTTACCGACCCGGCGCCTGCAACCTCGTTCGCTCACCTTGACGCGACCACGGTTCTTTCGCGCTCGATCGCTGAAAAAGGTATCTACCCGGCTGTGGACCCGCTCGACTCCACCTCGCGTATTCTTGACCCGATGGTTGTCGGCGAAGAGCACTACGAAGTGGCCCGTGGCGTTCAGCAGATCCTTCAGAAATACAAGGAACTGCAGGACATCATCGCCATCCTCGGCATGGACGAGCTTTCGGAAGACGACAAACTCACCGTTGCTCGCGCCCGTAAGGTTGAGCGCTTCCTGTCGCAGCCGTTCGACGTTGCTCAGGTCTTCACCGGTTCGCCGGGCGTTCAGGTGAAACTCGAAGACACGATCAAGGGCTTCAAAGGCCTGATCAGCGGCGAGTTCGACCACCTGCCGGAGCCGGCTTTCTACATGGTCGGCAACATCGACGAAGCGAAAGCCAAAGCCGCGAAGCTGATGGCGGAAGCTGCCTGAGGATTAGGAACTGATGGCTGACAAGCTGCACTTCTCGCTGGTGTCACCGGCCCGGGAACTTTTCTCGGGCGCGGTCGATCATGTGATCGCTCCGGGCACGGAAGGTGAGTTCGGCGTGCTGGTGAACCATGCGCCGTTCATGACGACGCTGAAGAATGGTGTTGTCCGGGTTCTGGAAGGCGACACCGTGTCGAAGCGCTTCTATGTGCGCGGCGGTTTTGCGGACGTTACTCCGGCCGGCCTGACCATCCTTGCAGAAGAGGCCCGCAGCCTGTCTGACGTGTCTGCTGCTGATGTGGATGCCGAGATTGAAGCTGTGAAGCTGAAACTGCTCGAGCTCGACAAGGATGACACCAAGCGCATCGTGCTTGATCATCAGATGGTCTATCTGGAAGGTCTGCGCGCCGCTCTGGCGAGCTGATCTGGACGGATATTCAAAGAAAAGCCCCGGCTCTTGAGTGAGCCGGGGCTTTTCTTTTGGCCGTGCGTCGTTGGAATTCAGACGAACAGGGCGATGGTTTGACGGCCGACCATGATCGGCTCGCGCTTGGAGTTCCACAGGAGCATTTCCTGGCTCGAATATCCGTTGAACGCAGTTTGCGCCGTGTGGCGCGCGAGGAACCAGCGGTCTTCGGTGTGAATGTCTTCTGTCAGGAACTCGGCCATCCAGGTCATTGAGCTGATGCGGCCCGGCTGGGTGAACATGGACATCGCAGCCGGAGGCGGGGCGTCTGCAAGGGCCAGCAGGGAGACCGCATCAAGCGGCGTGGCGGGGTCCTTGTGGCGCATCCAGAGCGACACATCGGCCTTTTCAGCGCCTGAGAGCGGTGGTGAGCCGCCAGCGATCAGCATGTCGAAGTTCTGCGCGAAGGCAGGCCCCTGATGGTTCTTGAAGTAGGGCGGCACATTGTTGATGTCAGGCACTTCCGGCGCAGGAAGAAGCGCGAAACTCAAGCTGGATTGGCGGGCTGCGCCGAACGTCATGATGCATTCAGCCAGGACGCCGTCTGCGCCTGTCATGCGTACCGACACGAAAACTGTGTTCTTGCCGCGCCGGAGGATTTCGGGCCTGCAGGTAACGGTGCCATTGACCGGCCCAACAAAGGCAACCTGAGCTGAGCGCACTGGAAGATCGGGCACCAGCCGGCGCGCCGTTTCAAGGCAGAGCGCGGCTGTCAGGCCACCATAGGCCGTGCGCCCCTGCATCCAGGTCTCTGGCACATCTACGCTGCAGGCGTCGCCTTCGGCGCTCTCAAGCGCAGCGATCAGGTCTGTGTAGTTCATGGCGAGACTCCGGGAGGACGGTAGAGGGTGTGGGGCGGACCTTGGCTGGATGCTATCCAGTTCCGAAAGAGAACCAAGCGGTCACGTGGCGTCAAAATGAAAACGCCCCGGCTTGTGGCCGGGGCGTGGGCAGCCCGCAAAGGCATCAGGAATTAGTGCTGGCTTTCTGGCGTGGTGACGCGCAGACCGTCGAGCGCATCGCTGATCTTGATCTGGCAGGAGAGGCGGGAGTTCGCTTTCACGTTCTCTGCAAAGTCGAGCATCGACTTTTCCATTTCTTCCTGTGTGCCGACTTTGTCCATGAAGGCATCGTCGACATAGACATGGCAGGTCGCGCAGGCGCAGGCGCCGCCGCAATCGGCATCAATCCCGGGAATGGAATTCTTGATCGCTGCTTCCATTACAGATTCGCCGTTCTTCGCTTCTACCGTGCGTTCGGTGCCGTCATGCGAAACATAGGTGATCTTTGCCATGTGTGTTTCCGTCTCCTTCAGGCCGCGGCTTTTGCGGCGATCTCTTTCATTGAAATTGAAGTATCGCTGAGCATTTCAGGTGCGATCCTCGCGCCTGTCATGATCATCTTCTTCGACGCCAGGAACTCTGGTGGGCTATTCACAGCGTCGACGGCGATCAGGGTACCGTTGCGCAGGTAGAAGGCAGCAAACTTACGCTCGCCGGGATCTCCGCGCAGGGCGATTGTGTCGTATCCGGTGCTGAGGCCGGCGATCTGGAGCTTCAGATCATACTGGTCCGACCAGAACCAAGGGCAATCTTCTGCCGGACGAGGCGCGCCGAGGATTGCGGCGGCGACGAGCTTGCCTTGCTCAATGGCGTTGTGAACGCTCTCAAGGCGGCCTGCGCGACCGTAATGGACCAGTGGCCGGCTGGCGCAATCGCCCGCGGCGAACACATGTGGATCCGAGGTGCGGCCGTCGCGGTCCGTCAGGATGCCATTGGAACAGGCGATGCCGGCGTCCTTGGCGAGTTCTTCGTTCGGGAGAATGCCGATACCCGCCAGAATGAGATCCGCGGGCAGGCTGCTACCATCGGCCAGAACTGCTGCGCTGACGGCGCCGTCCTGGCCTTCAAGGTGGGAGAGCGCCGTATTCGTGAGGATCTTGACGCCTTTGGCTGTATGCTCGGTCGTGAAGAACTCGCTCATCACCGGGCTAGTTACGCGCGCAAGGACGCGGGGCGCCATCTCAAGCACCGTAACGTCGAGGCCCATCGTACGCGCGACAGCAGCAGCTTCCAGCCCGATATAGCCAGCGCCGATGATGACAATGCGGCGGCCAGAAACCATCTGCGGCCGGATGCGCTCGACATCGGCCAGGGTGCGCAGGTCATGAACGTTCGCCAGGTCAGCGCCTTTGCAGGGTAGCGCGCGGGGGCGGGAACCAGTCGCAAGGATCAGCGCATCATAGTCCAGAACGGCACCGTGTTGCAGGTGAAGTTGCCGGGCGGCCCGATCAATTCTTGTGGCAGTGGTGCCGAGAAGGACTTCGATCTTGTTGTCCTGATACCAGGCGGCGGGTTTGAAATAGAGGCGCTCCTCATCCATTTCGCCTTTCATGTAGGCTTTGGAGAGCGGCGGGCGCTGGTAAGGCAGGGCAGGCTCTTCGCCGACAATGATGAGTTCGCCCGCGTATCCGCCCTGACGAAGCGACTGCGCAGCTTGTGCGGCGGCCTGACCGGCGCCCGCAATAACGATCTTTTCTGCGCCCGAAAGGTCCACGACGCCCCCTGAAGTCAATTTCGTGACGCAAGCGTCATCTTTTGAAAGGTTCTATGCTGTTGTAGCGTTCCCCGCAAGCGCCGCAAGCTGGATCACTCCATGTTATACTGCGATTAAAGCTGGCTTGCGCAAGGGCAGAGCAAGGCTAGGAAGGGGTATGGGCCAGACTTTTGAACTTGCCGCTGAGGCAGATACGCTCCGCATGGGGCAGGCGTTGGCGGGATTGCTGCGGGCAGGCGACTTCGTGGCGCTGCACGGTGATCTCGGAGCAGGGAAAACCACGCTGTCGCGAGGGCTGGTGCAGGCCATACTGGGAAGCGGCGATGAAGTCACAAGCCCAACTTATACGCTTGTACAGGTCTATGAGGGGCCGGACTTCCCTGTCTGGCACTATGATCTCTATCGTCTGGACGACCCGGAGGGCGTTGTTGAGCTCGGTTGGGATGAGACGATCGATGGAGTGGCGTTGGTTGAGTGGCCGGATCGCGCGGGACGCCACCTGCCGGCAACGCGGCTGGATGTATTCCTTGAAATAACCGGAGATCACCGCCGGCTAAGGCTGGAACCGAAGGGCGAAGGCTGGCAGGAACGGCTACATGGACTCAGCCTCTGACTCGCGCGCGCAAGAGATCGGTCGTTTCCTCGCCAGCATTGGCGATGGATGGGACCGCGCCCACCTAAATCCGCTCAATCAGGACGCATCCACGCGCCGGTATTTCCGGCTGACCCGGGAAGATGGCGCCAAAGCGCTGCTCATGGATGCGCCGCGCGTCGAAAGCGACCCTTGCCCGCCAGAGGCAGACCCGCAAACGCGGGCGCGCATGGGCTGGAATGCGATGACGCGACTGGCTGCTTCGCGCGTCGAGGCATTTGCCCTCATCTCGCAACATTTGCGCGGACTAGGGCTGCACGCTCCGGAAGTTTACGCCTTTGATGCCGCCCACGGCTTTGCGCTGATCGAAGATTTTGGCGAAGGGCTCGAATTTGCCCGTGTGATTGAGCGCGGCGAGGCCGATGAGCGTGTTCTTTATCGCGCCGCGGCAGAGACGCTTGCCGAACTGCATAAAGCGCCAGTGCCGGGCGTGCTCGTGCAGGGGCAGGCCGTCTGGCCGCTCCTGGATTTTGATGCGGTGGCGCTTGGCGCAAATGCTGATCTCTATGCGGACTGGCTGCCTGCTGAACGAGGCGCGCCAGCGTTGAACGGCGCCGGACGGGCGCGCTGGGAAGAAGAGCGGGACGCGCTTATCGGGAAGGCGCTTTCTTTTCCACGAACATTGACGCTGCGGGACTATCACGCTGAAAACCTGCTTTGGTTGCCCGGCGGAAAAGTGGGGTTGCTTGATTTTCAGGACGCTGTGCGCGGGTGGGACGCATGGGATATGGCAATGCTCACGCAGGATGCGCGGCGCTTTGTGAGCACCGAAGCATCTGAAGCCGCAATCAAGACATTCCTAGACAGGACGGGACAGTCGCGCACGGCATTCGATGAGCGCCTTGCGGTTATTGGCGCGCTGAATGCGCTGCGCATTGCCGGCGTATTCTCACGTCTTCAGCACAGGGACGGAAAGCCGCGCTATGGCCAGTTCCAGCCCCGACAACTGTCCATCCTTGCCGGGAACCTTCAGCATCCGTCTCTCGCTGGCATGCGCGCCTTCGTGGCAGAACAAACTCCCTTCGTGTTTGAGGCAAAGGCATGAGCGTTCCAATTCCGCATACCGCAATGGTGCTTGCCGCTGGTTTGGGAACACGTATGCGGCCGCTTACGAACGCTTGTCCAAAGCCACTCATTGAAGTGCGCGGGCGTAAACTCATTGATCGTGTGATCGGTCCGTTGCGGACGGCGGGCGTAAAACGGCTGGTTGTCAATGTTCATTATCTCGCGGATCAGATTGAAACATATCTGGAGGCGCTGGAGGGATTTGAGGTCGTTGTCTCCGATGAGCGGGGGGAAGTGCTTGAAACGGGTGGCGGGCTGGCAAAGGCGCGCGGCCTTTTGGGGGATGATCCGATCTTTGTGCTGAATACGGATGCATTCTGGTTCCCGGAAGACGCGGCGCCACTGGTGGCGCTGGCGGCGGCTTTCGATCCGGCAGCGGAGGATGAACGTTTGCTGGTGGCCGATACCGGGAAAGCTTTGGGATTTGATGGTCCCGGAGACTTCTTCATGGCGACGGACGGACAGTTGCGCCGGCGAGGCGACGCGGACACCGCGCCATGGGCGTATGCCGGCGTCCGCATCATGAAGCCTCAGGTGTATGATGGAATGGCCGTTGAGCGCTTCTCGGCCGTGAAAATCTGGGACAAACTTATCCCGCAAGGGCGCATCAAGGGATTGGCGCTGGACGCTTTCTGGCTTCATGTTGGCGATCCGCAGGCGCTGAAAGATGCGGAAATGTGGGTGCTGTGTCATGGCGGCTGAGGCGCTATTCGGGCCGGATGCCCCGCGCATCCGAACGATTGCGCCGGGAACGGCCTTTGTGAGGGAACTGGCGCGTGCGCTTGCCCTTGAAACGGGCCTGGCTGGAAGGCCCGATGCGCTCGCGGACGCAATCATCTATGTTCCCAATCGCCGATCGGCGCGAGCGCTCTCTTTGGCGCTTTACGATGCGGCCGGAGAGCAAACGATTTTGCCACCAGACATCCGGGCGCTAGGCGATCTGGATAGCGGCGAACCGCCACCAATAGCTGAGCAGGCATTGTCCGGCATTGCGCCGCCTCTATCCTCTGCGCGACAACTGGGGGAGATCACGAGCCTTGTCCGGCAGTTCTATCAGCGCGCAATGGGCGTAGATCTGCCTCCCGCGAGCGCTTTGGCGTCCGCGCGAGAGCTAAGCCGTCTGCTCGAGCAAGCTGCCATGAGCGAAGCGGTCGACTGGAGCAAGCTGGACGCTCTGGGGCTGCAGGCGGACTTGGCGGCGCACTGGTCGCGCTCCGCTGAGTTCCTGAAAATCATTACCCAATACTGGCCGCAGCGACTGGATGAACTTGGCGCTTCAGATCCGTATAAGGAGCGGTTGAGAGCCGCGCGGTCGCTGGCGGAACACTGGCGGGACGTGCCGCCCAAAGGGCCGGTGATAATTGCCGGATCAACCGGTGCGACGCCGCCGGGCCGTATCCTCATGCGGGCTGTTCTAAATATGCCTCAGGGGCTCATTGTGCTGCCCGGGCTTGATACCGGGCTCTCAGAAAAGCAGTGGGCTGCTGTTCTGAAAGCGCCTGGCCATCCGCAGAACACTCTTATTCGGACTCTCAATGCGCTTGATTGGCCGGTGCAGGATGTCGCGTCCTGGCCTGGTGTAGTCGACGATGCAGCCGCGCGAGCGAGAGTGCGATTGATCCACGAGGCACTTGCGCCGGCTGAAGACACTGCGGACTGGCGGGCCACTCTTGAAGGGCTGTCTGAGGAAAGCGGGCAGCCCATTCAGGAGTTCGTGCGGGCAGGCCTAAAAGGGCTCAGTGTAACCGAGCTGCCAAACGAGGCCGCCGAGGCAGAAGCGGCGGCTTTGCTGATGAGAGGGACGCTGGATGAGCCTGGCAAGACGGCGGCGCTGGTTACGCCTGATGCAGGTCTCGCGCGCCGCGTTTCCGCGCTGCTTGGCCGGTGGGGTGTCAATGTCCCGCCCTCCGCGCCTGTGCCCCTTGGTCGGACTGCGGCCGGGAGCCTGATCGGTCTTTGCGCAAGGTGGGCAGCAGACCCCGGCGAACCGGCCGTGCTGGCGTCCATCCTGAAGCACCCGTTCGTCCGCCGCCGGATGGATGCGCGGATACTCGACCTCTATTTCCTTCGTGGGCCGCGCCGCTGGGGCAATCTGGATGAATTGGCGGCCAGTATCGATATGCGCGATCAGTTGGAGCCCCGTTCGGCCTTTACGCGCGCGGAACAGGATCAGGCTATCCAATCTGTTCGCCAACTCATTGAGGCGTTCGAGATTTCGCAGGCTGATTTCACGGTTGCGAAATTCGTTACGGCAGATGCAGCTGCTAAGAGTATCGCTGATCTTGCTGGGGCAATCAGCGAGACACCGATGCCTTGGGCGGGGGAAGACGGAGCCGGGGCATCCAATCTTCTTCAGCGGTTGGCGGAGCTTGGGCCTTATCTCGGAGAGATGACCCCTCAGGCATTCGCGGATCTTGTGGATGCTGAAGCCTCCAAGTTGCCGGTGCAGACAAGCGAACCTGAACACCCAAGGCTGTCTATCTGGGGGCCGCTCGAAGCGCGCTTGCAATCGGCAGACACAGTAATTCTTGCCGGCCTGAACGAGGATGTGTGGCCGGAAAAGCCACCTGCCGATGCGTTCCTTCCGCGAAGGTTCCGGGCGCCACTCGGCCTGAATGACCCTGAAGAACGAATGGGATTGTCGGCGCACGACTTTGCTCAACTCGCGGCCGCGCCGCATGTCGTCATGCTTTATGCCGCGCGGCGCGATGATAGCCCGGCGGTTGCGTCCCGTTGGGTGTGGCGCTTGAGAACGCTGGCCGAAGGCGCCTTCGGTGAACGCACAGGCGAGCTTTTGAAGGGGGAGGCCGGCGACCTTCCAGATTGGGTTTCTGCTATTCAGGCGCGCGGGATCGGAAGACTGCCGCCCGGCTTTTCTGCTGAGCCGCGACCAAAGAAGAGGGCCCCGGAAGACTGGCCGCGCAGGCTTTCAGTGACGCGCGTAGACCGGCTTCAGCGAGATCCATATTCTCTTTGGGCGGAGTCTGTTCTGGGGCTCAAAGAGGTTGATGTTCTCGGAGCGCCGCTCGCGGCGAATTTGCGCGGGACAGCGATTCACGCGGCATTGGATGCGTTTGAGGCGGAGGGTGTTGCGAAGAATTCAGAGACGCTTCTCGCTCTGTTGCGCGAAGAGCTGAAGAGGACGGGCGAGCCTGAAGCTTCGTGGGCGGGGCGCCTCGCAATTTGGGAGGATGTGGTCGCCTGGTATCTCGAATGGCGCAGGGGGCGCGACATCACCGGCAAGGTGGCGCGTGAGGTGCGAGGACAGTACGCAACGGAGATTGCAGGAACGGCCTTCACGCTATCGGCAACTGCGGACAGGATTGAGCGGACGGCGACCGGCGGTCTTGTGATCGTCGACTTCAAAACTGGAATGCCGCCTACGGATAAATCAATCGCAGCGGGGTTTGACCAGCAAATGCCGCTTCAGGCGGTAATCGCAATGAATGGTGGATTTGAGAATGTTGCGCCTGCGCCGGTTGAAGCGCTCGAATACGTTGCTGTCCGCGGGAAGCCTGATGCGCGACGGGTCGGAGAAGGAAAGAACAGTCCGCTTTCGCTCGAGGAGATGATTGCGGCAGCCCGGGACGGCTATGCGAGGCTGGTCGCGGCGTATCGATCTCCGGACGCTGTGTTTGCGTCTGCACCGCGCGTGCAGTTCGTGAAGTATGACTATGGCTACAACCTGCTTGCGCGCCGGGCGGAATGGAATCGGGACGCATCAGGTGGGGATGGCGGAGATGAGTGACGCCCCGGCGCATGAACAAGCCTTCCGCGCAGCCATCGCCGCGCAGGCGGATGCGGCAAATCCAAACGTTTCGGCATACGCAACTGCCAATGCCGGGTCTGGAAAAACCAAGGTTCTGATTGATCGGGTTGCGCGTCTGCTGCTTCGGAGGCCGGATGGCCGTCCGGGGGCGGAGCCAGACTCAATCCTCTGCATAACGTATACGCGGGCCGCGGCGAACGAAATGCTTACGCGCTTGTTCAAGACGCTGGGCGATTGGGCCGTCAAAGAAGACGATAGCTTGAGGGAGGCACTGGCAAAGCTCGAAGGGCGGGAGCCTGATAGCTATACTCGGGACGATCTTCGAGACGCCCGGAGATTGTTTGCGCGCGCGCTGGAGACGCCCGGTGGCCTCAGAATTGAGACCATCCACGCATTCTGCGCCCGCATTCTGCGCCGGTTTCCTCTTGAAGCCGGCGTCGTGCCTGGCTTTGCCGAGATGGAAGAGCGCGATGCGCGGGCGTTGTGGCAAACCGCAAAAGAGAGCGCCATACTTCATGGGTTCGAGAATACGCCGGAAGATATAGCGCTGCTTGCGCGGGAAGCGATGAATGAAGGCGCGTCCAGCGCGCTGGACGCATTAAGGTCCTCCAGCGCCGCAGTCATGCGCTTTGCCGAGAGGTTCGCATTCCAAATCGACGCTATGCTGGATGCCTTGCGGGTTGATTTGGCCGCTCCAGCGGAGTCGCCCGACCAACTTCTTGAAACAGCGATGGGCGCGCAGCTGCCGCGAGACGTAATCCGGGAAGCGCGGGATGCTTTACGACAAGGTACGGCGACTGATCAGGGTAGGGCAGACGTCTTGACGAAGGTTCTGGCGGCCGAAACACCGGAAGCGGCCTGGAGCGCGTATTCCTCCTTCTTTCTTACAAGCGCTGGCGAGTTCCGGAAGCAAAACCCTTACACCAAGACGCCTGGCCAGCTTTGCCCTGCGTTAAAGGAATATTTTGAGATCAAGGATGCCGATGGCCGCGAGACCCGGCGTATTCGCGCGCTTGTCGAAACCTTGAAGCGCGCGAGTGCATTTGCGCGCACGGCTGCATTGCTTCGGGTTGGGCTTCCGGCGCTCGAAGCATACCGCGATGAAAAACAACGCCGGGGCGCCCTCGACTTTGACGATTTGATCCAGAAGACACGGGCATTGCTGGAAGCAGACGGCATGTCGAGCTGGGTGCTTTACAAGCTCGATGGAAGCATCTCGCATATTCTTCTGGATGAGGCGCAGGACACCAGTCCGGACCAATGGGACCTTATTCGGGCCCTGACGAATGAATTCGGCGTGGGTGAGGGGCGCGACTATTCGCAAGACCCAAGAACGATCTTCATCGTCGGTGATGAAAAGCAGTCGATTTACTCGTTTCAAGGCGCGGAGCCACAGCGTTTGCTGACCGAGACAAGGCGTCTCGAAGAAAGAATGCCAGGATCGGCAGGCGTCGAAATGCTGATGTCATTTCGCTCTGGGCCGGAAGTCTTGAAGTTTGTGGACTCGGTCTGGAACCTGGCGCCGCCAATTGAAGTAGCCTCCGGCGATACTCCGCCGCTTACGGCCGACAACACGCTGCATACGGCGCGTCGCTGGGATCAACCCGGCATGGTGGAAATGTGGCCCGTTGATCCTAAAGGTGCCGACGAAGACGCGGATGCCTGGGAGCGCCCCGTAGACGTGGTGAGATCCACTTCTCCGAAGGCGCGTTTGGCAAACTCGATCGCTGAAGGCATTCGCCGAATGATCGATACGGGGGAAGCAGTCTGGGAAGGCAAGAACGCGCGCCCAATGCGGCCGGAAGACGTACTTATTCTTGTTAGCAAGCGGCAAGGCGGCCTTTTTGACTCTCTCATCTCAGCATTGAAGGAAAAAGGGCTGCCCGTGGCGGGCGCTGACCGGTTGATCCTCACAGATTTTATAGGCGTTCAGGATTGTCTCAATCTCATGCGTTTCGCCAATCTGGATCTTCGGGATCTGACGGTTGCAGAGATACTGCGCGGTCCATTCTGTGGTCTTGTGGACGACGACCGGTACCTCTTCCCGCTAGGTTCAAATCGGCGCAGGGAAGAGAGTCTTTGGTCTCGTGTTCAGCAGGGCAACGATCCGGATGTTCAGCGTGCTGCACGCTTCCTTCAGGGGCTTCTGGACCGAGCTCATCTGCCACCCTACGAATTCCTCAGCCATGTGCTCGACCGTGTCGGAGAATGCGGATCTACCGGATGGGAAATGCTGAATGCGCGCCTCGGCACGCCTGCGCGAGATCCGATTGAGGCTTTGCTCTCGCGATCGATCAGCCAGGACAGCGCTGCTCCATCCTCCATTCAGGCATTTGTTGCCGCGATTGAATCGGAGTCCGTGGAAATTAAACGAGACTTGGCTGACGCTGGGCGTGAAGTGCGCGTAATGACTGTGCACGGAGCAAAGGGGCTTCAGGCGCCGGTAGTCATCCTGCCGGACACGACTTTCAAGCCGAAGACAGGAGCACCATCGGTTCTGGAAAGCGCGAATGCTGTCGTGTGGTCTCCGCGCAAGGATACGGATGCGGACGTCTCGGCAAAAGCGCGTGCGCTTTCAGAGGCAAAGGCCAGGGAAGAGCATCGCCGGTTGCTCTACGTCGCGCTCACGCGCGCGCAGGACCGCCTGATCATCGCGGGGCATTGGCAAGGGCCGGTTGGAGAAGGAAAAACCGGCTACGACAAGGATTCGTGGTATGCTTTGTGCGACAGCGCAATGGCGGCGCTGGAGCACGTGGAGCTGGATGGCATCCGGCGTTTCGGGAACGTTCTAACAGCTAAGTCGGCGGGCATCCTTGACAGCGGTTCAGCCGGAGCAGCGCTTCCTGGCTGGGCACTGACGACCGCGCCCGTTGATCCTGCCGGCCGAAAACTCTCCGCACCGACGAGTCTGCTTGGTCCCAAGACCAGGGTTGTGGCACCCTTCGACGCTGCCAGAGAAGCCCGGCTTAAGCGTGGGCGCGCTATCCACGCTTTGCTTCAATACTTGCCGGAGTTGCCCGCTGAACGCCGGGAAGCCGCCGCTGAAACCTATTTGAACAAAGATGCAGAGCTGACCGAAGCGCAGCGCGCAGAGATGAAAGCCGCTGCCCTGGGCGTGATGCGGGATGAGGCCCTGCAGGAGCTGTTTTTACCCGGCGGGCGCGCGGAGGCCGCAATTATCGGGAAATCGGATCTGTTGCCTCCCGGAACGGTCATAAATGGCCGGGTGGACCGTTTGGTCGTGACGTCAGAACGCGTGTTGGTGATTGATTTCAAGACGGACCAACCTGCGCCGGATGATCCCAAAAATGTTGCCGAAACCTACATCGCGCAGATGGCGGCCTATTGGGCGGTGCTGAGAACAGCTTTTCCCGACCGGGAGGTGATCGCCACGCTATGTTGGACGGACGGGCCTAGATTGATGCGCCTGCCGGAGCGCCAGTTGTTAGATGTTCTCACAAGTGCGCGTGGGATGGTTTGACTCGGCCTCAGAGTCCCTATGTATCACTCTCTGAATTTGAATGCCGGCAGAAGGAGCCGCGACCATGGCTACGATCAATGTAAATGAAGACGATTTTGACGGAGTGGTCACCGCTTCGGATGTCCCCGTTGTTGTGGACTTCTGGGCCGAGTGGTGCGGTCCCTGTAAGCAGATGTCTCCGCACCTTGAGGCCGTTTCCGACGAAATGGACGGCAAGGTGAAGATCGTGAAGGTCAACGTAGACGACTTCCCGCTGGTTGGCGCGCGTTATGGCGTTCGCGGGCTGCCGACGTTGCTCATGTTCAAGGGCGGCAAGGTCGCCGCGACGCGCAACGGCGCCATGAACCGTCAGGCTTTGACCGACTGGATCAAGCAGAGCCTCTGAGGCTCGCATATTCTATGCCTGTCAGGCGTGTTCACTCGTCAGCGAGATAAACACGTCTTCCAGGTCCGGGGCTTCTGTCGAAAGGTCCGAGATACTGATCCCCGCGCCGCGGACCTTTTCTAGCAGGCGCCCAATTCCCATCTCCCCAGTGCGGAACGTGATGGCGAGGCCGCCGTCTGAGCGAATTTTCGTATCAAGATCCGAAAGCTCGCCCGGCACTGCCGAGAGTGGGGCTTTCGGGTAGATTACCAAGGTCTTGTAGTCGAGACGCGACAGGAGTTGTTGCGTCGGCTCGCAGGCAACGATCTCGCCATGATTGACGATGGCGATGGTGTCACAAAGCTCTTCGGCTTCTTCGAGATAGTGGGTCGTGAGGATGATCGTCGTGCCCTTGGCGTGGAGCTCGCGCACGTAGTCCCAGAGCAGACGGCGCAGTTCGACATCAACGCCAGCCGTCGGTTCGTCCAGAATCAGAACCGGCGGGTTGTGAACCAATGCCTTTGCGACCATCAGGCGTCGCTTCATGCCGCCAGAAAGCTGACGAACATATGCGTCTTTCTTGTCGGCTAGACCAAGTGCCGTGAGGATTTCCACCGAGCGCCGCTCAGACTTCGGGACGCCATAAAAGCCCGCCATCAATTCCAGCATTTCGAAGGGGGTGAAGAAGGGGTCGGCAACAACCTCCTGATTCACGACGCCAATGGCAGCCCGGCTCTGGCGGGGATGCTCATCGATATCGAGGCCCCAGATTCGGGCAGTGCCCGATGTTTTTTTGACCATGCCTGCCAGAATGTTGATAAAGGTCGACTTGCCTGCGCCGTTTGGTCCGAGGAGGCCAAAGATAGATCCGGTCGGAATCGCAAGGCTGATTCCCTTTAGCGCTTGTTTTTCTGGCATTTTTCCGGATGCGGCATAGGTTTTCCGCAAATCGCGGACTTCAATCGCATAGGTCGGATCTGGCATGATCAGTATTTTCCCGATGGCACGGCGCCTTGCGCGGCCTCTGCCCAGTCTTTAGTTAGGTGACCGCTGGCCGAGCCGCAAGCAATCGCGTGACGGCCATTTGAGGAGAGCTGGGGATGCCCGTCAAACGCGATGTTTTCACGCCGCCTGAGATTTCTATGGTCTCTAGCCACAAAGTGTCCTGCAATGGTGGCGGCGGTGCTTTGGGCCATCCCAAAGTCTGGTACGAAATGGGCGATGAGGATTTCGTCGAGTGCAAGTATTGCGACCGGCGTTTCGTCCTGATCGGTGGTAAGCAAGACCCGTCCCGCGGACGCTAAGGAGGCGGCCCAGACCGGACCGGCAGAAAGCCCATGCAAATCTTGATTGCAGGTGGCGGCATCGGAGGTCTGACAGCGGCGCTGGCTCTCCTGAAGGCCGGTCATGCGGTGACTGTTCTGGAGCAGGCTCCGGAAATTGCTGAGGTTGGCGCGGGCCTGCAGATTAGCCCGAACGGCATGAAGGTGCTCGACGCACTTGGTGCTTCAGCGCGCGTGTCTCGCGATGCCTTTCGTCCACGCGCGCAGGAACTTCGCCTTGGACGAAGCGGCGCCAAGATCTTTTCTGTTCCTCTGAGAGATGCCTCGCAGGCGCGATGGCGCGGTGAGTACCTGCATATTCACCGGGCTGATCTGGTGGCGTCACTAAGGGAATGCATTACGGACCGGTCGCCCGAGACCATTCGTCTTGGCGCTAGAGTTGCTTCTTACGAACAGGGGGAGGCCGGGGTCACAGCAGTTCTCAACACGGGCGAGCGCCAGACGGCAGACTTACTGATCGGGGCTGACGGCATTCACTCTACCATCCGCACACAGATGCTGGGGCCGGATAAGCCTCGCTTCACCGGGAATGTTGCCTGGCGCGCGGTGGTTCCGGTGGCGCGTCTGGGTGATTATCCGCCGCCTGAAACTGCTTGTGTCTGGGCCGGTAAACGTAGGCATGCCGTTACCTACAGATTGCGGCGAGGCAGCCTTGCGAATTTTGTTGGCGTGGTGGAGTGCGACGAACCTGGCGATGAATCCTGGACTTCGGTGGGCGCGCGGGAGCAGGCGCTGAATGACTTTCGGGGTTGGAATCCCGTCATCAAGAGGATCATCGACGAGGCGCCGCTTCTTCTCAGATGGGCACTTTATGACCGCGCCGAGCTGCCCGCATGGCAGGACGGTCGAGTCGCGCTTCTTGGCGATGCCTGCCATCCCATGCTGCCGTTCATGGCGCAGGGCGCTGTCATGGCTATTGAAGATGCCTATGTGCTGGCGCGTGAAATCGGGCGCGGAGATTCAATTTCGGCATCGTTGAAAGCTTACGAGCAGAAGCGAAAGCCACGGGCGACACGTATCCAGAATGTCGCCCGCGAGAACGCAAAGCTGTTCCATCGGTCGAATATGTTCTCACAAGCCGGCACCTATGGGCCTATGTGGGTGGCGGGTAAATTCCTGCCTTCTATTGTACATGGCCGGCACGACTGGATATACGGTTTGGACGTGACCGAGCCTGACTGATACTGCTTGCGGCTGCACCGCAATTCGGCCACCAATCAAATAAAACTTACGCAGAGGAAACGGCTCGTCAGATGCTGTCAGTATTAGATATTTTCCGGGTTGGGATTGGCCCATCCAGTTCGCACACCGTCGGGCCCATCCGTATCGGCAATCGGTTCATGGCGCATCTGGCCAACAGTGGAAAGCTAAGTCGTGTTGACCGGATTGTAGCCGAACTGCAGGGCTCATTGGCACTTACGGGCGCGGGCCACGCAACTCCTAAAGCTGTCGTTCTGGGCCTTCTAAATATGGAGCCGGAAACGTTGGACCCGGAAGAGGCTGATAGGCTTGTGGCGCAAGCCTATGAAGAAAAGACCCTTCCGCTCACAGATGGTCGCTTCATAAAATTCGATCCGGAGACCGATATTCGCTTTGCTTATGATGTCATGCCTGATTTGCACCCCAACGGCCTGCGCATTTGCGCTTACGACAAAACGCAGGAAATTCTCGCCGATGAGACGTGGTATTCGACCGGTGGCGGGTTCATTGCCACGCGCAAGCAACTCGAGCGGCCTGTAGAGGATGATATTCTTCCCGTTGGCGATCCTGTGCCGTTTGAATTTGGCTCTGCGGCGCAGCTGCTGGATCATTGTCATGGAAACCGGTTGTCAATCGATGCGGTAATCCTGGCAAATGAAGACGCCAAGCGTTCGCGGGCCGCGACAGAGGCGTCGTTGGATCGCATAGCGTCCGTGATGATGGCCTGCGTCGACCGAGGATTGACGCGAAAGGGTGAGCTGCCGGGTGGTTTGAAGGTTCGGCGCCGCGCGCCCGATATCTGGCAAAAGCTGCAGGACGGCCCCCCCTCAAACGAGAGAGAGCAATTATTCGATTGGCTGAATGTCTACGCCATGGCCGTCAATGAGGAAAACGCGGCTGGTGGGCAGGTTGTTACAGCGCCGACCAATGGCGCTGCAGGCATTATTCCGGCCGTCATCCGGCATTATTGCACGGACACGGAAGATTCCGTCGAGCGTGTCCGGAAGTTTCTGCTCACCGCAGGCGGCATTGGATTGCTCTACAAGCAGCGCGCATCCATCTCTGGTGCGGAGATGGGTTGCCAAGGCGAGGTCGGCGTTGCCTGCTCGATGGCGGCTGGTGGGCTGGCGGCGGTTTGGGGTGGGACAGCGCAGCAGGTTGCGAATGCCGCCGAAATCGGCATGGAGCACAATCTCGGGCTCACCTGCGATCCGGTTGGCGGACTCGTGCAAATCCCCTGTATCGAGCGCAATGCAATCGGTGCAGTCAAGGCGGCAAACGCGGCGCGTCTTGCGCTGCACTCGCTTGAGCAGACCAAAGTTTCTCTGGATCAGGTGATCGAAACGATGCGGCAGACGGGGCTGGATATGTCTTCGAAATATAAGGAGACCAGTCAGGGTGGCCTCGCAGTGAATGTGATTGAGTGCTGACATAAAACTTTCTTGCATCCGACACCGAATTGTAGCGGAACCCCTGTAGCGCTGCATCCTGTATGACAGGGGTAGTTAGCGTAATGCAGGATCCAAAACTCATCTATTCGCTTGAAGTGAGGGTGATCGATCTCGAACAGAAAGTGTCTGAGCTGGAGAGCCTGCTCAACGAAATCACGAGTGGTCGGGTGAAAGGAACGGATCCTTCCGTGGTTCCGCTGCCGCCTGCGCTGCTCAAGCGCATCAATGAGGGTGAGCATCCAGTAAGGGTCGTACGCCAGTTCCGGCTGATGACCCAGAAGGAACTGGGCGAGCTTTGCGGCATCCGCCCAAACCACATTTCCGCTATTGAACGCGGAATGTCATACGGCCTCAAAACAGCAAAACGGCTTGCCGATGCGCTCGCAGTGCCCGTAGATATTTTGACTTAGTGCAAAGTCATCCAGGCATGCAGGCCCGCACGCCGGTAACCGGCAATACGGTTTCCCAACCATCGGCGCCGCGTGTCACAAGGCGCCCTGCGTCTACGCGCTGGCCTCCTTCCAAAATCTCACCAGGTGCCAGGCTGAGATTGACGGACCACTTTCCGTCAGTGGACAGATACTGCATCTCGGTAAAGAATTGCCCAAACACTTCACCGTCCGCGTCTGTTACCGACAATGCGCGTGGCTCTCCTTCATGGAGGACAAGCGCCTCCGCTGTCGCGCCTTCTGCAAAGAAGACGAACTTGCGTGGCGCGGCCATTCCCCAGAGAAATAGCCCGCATTCTCCTGCGCCGAGCTTCTGAGGGGGCAAGCCTTCCGGAGGAATGTCCGCCATGGTGGAGGCGGCGGTGGCGGCTTCTACCGGATTGGCGGGGGCCGCCTTTTCAGTGGATGCGCAGGCAGCCAATGCTGAAGCCAGTATGGAAACTCCGATAAGGCGCATCATTGCGGCAGCTCCGAAAAAGCAGATGGGTAGCGATAAACATAGGTCCCGCCATCGGGCACAAAGCCTGCCAACGGCAATGCATATTGGAACTGTTGCGGGATAACGCCTGATACCCGCGCTTCCAGCCGGCCGGACTGGCCAAAGCGAAACCGGGCTGCGGCATCGAGCCGTGTGCCTGTCGGGCTCTGGGATTGCATAGGGATCAGCAATACGTCCCCCTCGCAGGAAAGGGCGCCGCTCAGGTCTGGCCAACCAGGGCCAAGCAGGGCTGCGTTCTTCTCCAGCGCGTCGCTCCATGCCTGTCCTGATGCTTTATCACAGGCGCCTTTCCGGAAGCGGATCATGTCGCCTGAGAGGCGCGCATTGCCACCAGACTGCCTGATCCAGGCTGCAACACCGTCCAGGGCTGCAAAGTCCAGCTCCAGATTGTAATCCTTCAATTCGGTTGATCCACTTGCAAAGGCCGCGGCTTTGCCGGTGCCTTTTCCAGCAGGTCCGGCCCAGTCGAAATCATAGGCGATGCCGAGACCGAGAAGTGCCGATGGGTCAAACTTGAGACTCGCATCGCCGAGAAAATCGTCGCCCGCTTTCAGACCGGTAACTTTGCCGCCGAGTATGGTTCCCTCAACCGACGTCCAGCTGAGGCCGCGTTCCTGCGCGCCAGAGGCTTTCAAGATGAAACTGAGCGGCGCAAACGCCGCCAAGCCGACAACAAAACCAATCACCAGAAAGATAATCAGTAAAAAGCGCATCAGGAGACCCCATCAAGGCGGAATTTTAGGGACGCATCCAAGTGTCCGTTTGCGTTCGGCTGCAGCTTCGCGGACGTTACATGAACTCCCAAAGCTGTTTCTACTTGCTCTATCCAGGTGAACAGGGCGGGAGACGAAACGTCAGAGAACTGAACACCAAACTCGGATGTCGCACTTATTGGTGCTGATACTGCAGCCAATCCCGCCTCTGTGGCCATTCGAAGAGAGGCCGATTGAGCGGCAGCGATATCCTGCGATCCGGCAGACGTTACGTGAGGTGAGATGGCCTCTCCTTGTTCGATCAGGGACCCAATGCGATCAAGGCGCGCCAGAGTCTGGGCCGCTCTTTCATGGTTCAGCTTCGATTGGTCCAGCGTCATCATGGCTGGCTGTAAAACCAACTGCCAGATCACGGCGATCGCGAACAAAGTGCCTGCCGCTCCGACCATAACTTTTTCCCGGCCAGTCCGGCCTTCCCACCAGTTCTTCATGGTGTGGCCTCCAGAGTTACCGTGCCGTTCAGCGTGCCGTCGACCGTGGCTTCTATTGCCGACTTCACCAAAAACCCGCGGCTTTCGAGGAATAATACGCTGTTTTCGATTGCGTCTGAATTTGTTGCGCTGACATTGGCGGTCAGAACGCCCGCATCGCCATCAAAAGATAGCCCCTTTAGTTGAAGGGAAGCGTTGGCGGTGACCGCTTCAAACATATTCGCCGCGGCAATCCGGAAATTGATTGTATCCGGAGTATAGTTGGACGCCAGCATGTCTCGGGTGGCGCGATCAATGTTAACGGGGATTTGTGCGCCGGGAAACAGGGTGCTGTATTGCTGCGCCGCCCGTTTGTTCATCTCGTCCGTCGCATAGTTGAAATTTCGAGCTTCGAAGATGAGAGTTCCGGTCCAAACGGAAATGGCTGCGATTGCGAAGCCGGCCGCTTTTCTCCAACCGCTTACGCCCTTTTGCTTTTCCTGGACTGCTGCAAATGGACCGGTCCGAAAACTGACGGTTTGGAGACGGGCCGATCGTTCGGCCAACCGGATCAGGTTTTGGCCAGCGGGTGGTTTTTCGTTGCTTTGTGCTGCATCAAGCGCATTGAGCGCGGGGGAAGGCAGCGCGGTATCAACACCAATGATCCTGTCACCTTCGCGCTGAATAATCCGGGCGTCCAGATATACGGGCGTTTCAATTTCCAGGAAGAGGCTTTGTTCGGGAACAATGGCGGCCGCCGTCAAACCTGCGCGGTTCAGTTTTTCGATCCAGTCGCTAATGAGCTTCTTATCGGCAACGTAGATGTCTCTCAGCGTCGAGCCCTTGCGGCGTGGACCCAGGATAAGGTGGGCTTCTTCGACCGGTTGCGCCAGTTCATCTTCGATCGCGTAGAGCGCCGCTCGGGCCGCATCCTTTTCGTTCCTTGCGGGTACGGGCGCCCTGAAATGTGCAACTAGGGTTGCTGGCGCGAAGGCAAGGCATTCGCTGGTGCCGAACGGGCCACGGTGCGACAGCACTTCGAGCTGGTCTCCACGCTCTCTGGCAAACTCGATCTGTTCATCAGGATGGGCGGGCAGCGCAGCGTACAGGATTTGCTTCATCACTCTTCTCCCATGCGTCGCCACGTCGTGTGGGCCGCTGCACCATTCTCCGTACTGATCAGGAATGCAAAAGGCCAGCTGCCACTGTCCAGTACGGTCCGGCCCCTGGCTTCATAGAGGCCGCTATTTACAGACAGGGCTTCAGTTCGTTTCTGCCCTTCCGGAATGGTGCGAATATCTGGAAGCAATTCGAACTGATCTACGCTGCTCCAGCCCGTGTCCGGGCGCTCGGACAGGATACGCTCGGCCGCCGCGAGTGTAAGCGCCTCCGAATAGGCTGCACGCAGAAGTGACGCCTGTTCCGGGGAAAGCGTATTGATGTTCAGCCGCACAGCCTGCGTATTACGCTTTGTGCAGATGACAGGCTCGAGCGCGGCGCGCAGGTCTGCTGTATATCCCATGACGGCGGCCAGTTCGTAGGGGCTGTCCATTATCTGGTTTGCGGCGCGATACGAAGGGCTCAGTGTCATGTAATATCCGTCCTCCGCGCCGCCTTGGCGCGTGTTCGAATCTGCATCCAACCAGTCGGCAAGCGCATTGGCGAGCCCATTGGCGTCGGAAGCTGGGATGTCCAAGTCCAGCAGGAGCGTCACCCAGGAAAGCTTCGCCAGCTTAGCGACGTTCTCGTCCTTGTCCGCCAAAGCATTGATGTTGAAACAGTTGGTTGCGTCGGCGATCTCAAAACTGACAACCCCGCCGCGGATTGGAATGACGACGGTTTCGCCCAGCCCCGTCATGATGGGTGAAATCTGGCCGGAGGTGCGCCGGGCCAATTCATCCACGGCGCTCAAGGCCAGCGCTTCAGCCGAATAGGCGGCCCAGCTGGCATCAGACCGACGATACGAGGCTTTCGACAAGTCCGTTTGCCGCGCAATTGCGGCTGTTGCCATCAGGGCGGCTACCGCCAGCGCAGCTACGACGACGAGAATGGAGAGCAGCGCTGCGCCGCGTTGGTTTTCGGGGTGGGTCATAGGCGTCGTCCAATGCGGAAACGCGCAGTCATTTCGTCCGCCTCTCCAAAACGGAATGTCAGTTCAATTTTGTCGGGTGTCGTCTGATCCTGCGAGGAGGCCGGCACGATCCAGTCATTTCGCCAGGTATCCAAAGTGCCATAGCGCACCGATATATCCTGCAGGTCTGCGATCAGCGTCTGGTCTGAAATCCTGCTTCCTGGAGCAGCGTCCGGCGTGCTCCATGAGCGCCGCACAAGGGCGCCGCTGTCAAAGCGATATTCCACGCGCTGCAAGTCTCCGCGCGGATGCTCGCCCGGATTGGCCCAGCCATTACGAACAAATGTAACGATGCGGCCATCAAACCGCACGGCATGTCCTTCAAACAAGGTGGCCTGATCAGCCGAACCATCGGCGCGGCTCGCGCGGGGCACAAAGGCGGCAAAGTCGTCTCTCAACATCGAGAGCGCTGTTTGAATTTCGCGGGCCTGCGTGCCGCGTTCCTCGACCAGCCTGCTGCCTCGCAAAGACTGGATCAACATGACGCCGCCAGCGGTAGACAGCAGCGCGATGATGAACAGCGCGATCAGCGTTTCGACCAGCGATATGCCGGACTGAGAGGCGCGGGCATCGGTCATGCCGCCGGCTCCACCCTGTGCAGCAGGGACACTGTACCTAGCACAGCCTCTGCGTCTTCCGCGCGAACGCGGATTTCTATTTGTATGAGGTCGTCTCTGGGCGCGGGTGAAACGACGCGCTCCCAGGTGTAGGACCTCTTGCGCTGGACTTCGGTGCCGACTGATCTGCCAACGACCTGGAGTTGCGGGTTTGTGATCGTGTCGACGGCAATATTTTCAGCGACTTGCCGCGCGAGCGCCCGGTCGCCGAGCTCAGCGCTGATGCGTACGCTGTTGGTATTGAGGGTCAAAAGTCCAACTGCGGCTGTCGAAAAGACAGCCAGCGCGACAAGCGCCTCCATCAGTGAGAAGCCCTGCTGAGCCTTCATGACGGCATATCCACGGCGACTTTGCCGTCGGCACCAAGGGTCAGGCGCGTGACGAAGTCATTGCGCACAAGATCGATGGTGACTGGCGGCGTGTGGCCCAGTGGATCAAAGATCACGGCAGGGACTGGCGCTTCAGTGGCGTCTGCCGCACGCAGGGGTTCGCCATCGATCAGGATGGACATTCCGGCCGGAAGGTTTTGACTACCGATCAGGCGCCAGGTTTCATCTTGCCAGATGGCAGGCGAGTACCGTCCTTGCTCGAAAACCATGCCGGATGGCTGGCCGGTGATCAGCGCGCGCTCGGAGGTTCTTTCCAGCGCTTCGCGCAGAAGGCCGACAGCTTGTTTCTGTGGTTGCGCGCGCGGAAGGGTCAGCACGATCAGCGATGTAGCGACCGCCACGATGGACAGCGTAACCATGACTTCCACCAGGGACAGGCCAGCCTCAGGATGCGCGTTGCGCAGCCTTGAAGTTCCCTGTTTCAGATGGAGATTTTCATGGTGCAAGGGATCGTCCTATTCCCAGTTTCCGATGTCGGCGTCGTTGCCTTCGCCGCCGGGTTTGCCGTCCGCGCCGAAGGAGAATACGTCAAATCGCCCACCGGACCGCGTGCCAGGGAAGGCGTACTGGTAGGGATTGCCCCAGGGGTCGTTCTGAACGCGGCGAATGTAGCCGCCAGGGCGGTAGAGCGTTGCATCCACGCCAGGAGGCGGCGCGGAGAGGGCAGCGAGGCCCTGCTCGCTGGATGGGTAGGTGTAGAGGTCCAGGCTGTACTGCTCGAGGGCATTTTCCAGATTGGCGACATCGGCGCGGGCCTTGGTGACGCGTGAACGGTCGCCGACTGGCGCGACATTGACAATGATGAGCGTCGCCAGGAGGCCCATGATGAACACGACCACCATCAGTTCCACCAGCGAAAAGCCGGCCTGCTTGCGGCGACGATCTGTCGTGGTTGCTTCAGTTTCAGGCGACATGGGGCGCTCCATTATCCGAGGGCGAGAGTGTTGAGCTGCATGATCGGTAGCATGATCGAGAGCACGATTGTGCCGACAATACCGCCGAGCAGGATGATGATCACAGGTTCGAGCAGACCGAGGGCCACATTGGTGGCGGTTTCGAATTCGTCTTCCATGAAATCGGCGGCGCGGTTCATCATGGCGGGTACATTCCGGGCCGCTTCACCGCTGGCGACCATGTGGACCATCATGGGCGGAAAGACGCCTGTGGATTTCATGGCGCTGGACAATGCGCCGCCGCGCTGGACGGTTTCCAGGATCTGATCGGCAGCATCCCGAAACACCAGGTTTCCCATGGCATTACGGGCGCCGGAGAGGCTTTCGAGGACGGTGGCGCCGGCGCTGGACATGGTCGCGTGGATCCGGGCGAAGCGGGCGGCGGCGACTTTGCGGATGAGATCCCCGAAGAAAGGCAGGCGCAGGAGCAAGGCATCCCAGCGGCGTTTCCACAGTGTCATTTTGAGGACGATTGAGGACAAATAGATACTCGCCAGTATCAAAACGAGGACAATCAGGCCCCAATCGCGGACAAACTGGGACAGCGCGATCACGAACTGCGTCAACGGCGGCAACTCGGCGGCGCCGAGCATGGCAAACTGCTCGACAAGCTTGGGGACGACCCAGACCATGAGCGCGGTGACCATGAGCGTCGCCATGACCCCGAGGATGGCCGGATAGATCATCGCTGACTGGACCAGGGTGCGCAGGCGGTAACTGCGCTCAAGGTGGGTGGCGAGCTGATCCAGCACGAGGCCGAGCCGGCCAGACGCTTCACCCGACGAGACCACGGCCCGATAGAGGGGCGGGAAGGCGCGCGGCGCGCCGCGCATGGCTTCGGCCAGGGTGGCGCCTTCCATGACCTGAGATCGGACGCCGAGGAGCAGGCTGCGCTGGGGCGAGGCATCGCTGTCGCCTGCCGCAGCGGTGAGGGCCTGCTCAATGGTCATGCCGGAGGAGACCAGCACGGCAAGCTGGCGGGTGAGGAGGGTGCGATCCTTCTCCTTGAGGCGGCCCGCGCCGGCAAAACCGGCGGCCTTTTCACCGCGCGCTTCAGACACCGAAACGGGGGTGAGCTGACGGTCGCGCAGCTCCCGGCGGGCAGCGCGGGCGGTATCAGCGGAGATCACGCCGCTGGTGCGCTTACCGTCCGCCGTCAGGGCCTTGTATTCAAACGCTGCCACCGAACCACGCCTCCCGGCGGCATACGTGCAACAACTCTTCAGCGCTGGAGGCGCCGATCAGCACATGCCGCAATCCGTTCTGGAACAGCATATCAGATTTCGCAAAAGCCGTCCGTTCAATGTCTTCTTCGGTGGCGCCGTCATGGATCATGCGGCGAATGGCGGTGTCGATCACCAGAAGCTCATAAACGCCAAGGCGGCCTTCATAGCCGGTGTGGCCGCAAGCCGGGCAGCCAACATGCCGGTAGAGTGTCAAGTCCGTGCGCCCTTCAAGGCCGAGGCGCTGAAGCAGCTCGGGCGGCGGGCTGTAGGCTTCCTTGCAATGCGGGCAGAGGCGCCGGATGAGGCGCTGGGCCAGCACAGCGCGCAATGTGGAGGCGAGCAGGAAGCTTTCCACGCCCATATCCCGCAGGCGAGTGATGGCACCAGCCGAACTGTTGGTGTGGATGGTGGAGAGGGCGAGACGGCCCGTCAGCGCAAATTCCAGCGCGACTTCGGCGGTTTCGACATCCCGGATCTCGCCAACCATGACGATGTTGGGATCGTTACGCAGGATGGAGCGCAGGGTGGCAGCGAAGGTCAGGCCGACCTTGTGATCCATCGGGGTCTGGCTGATGCCATCGAGGCCATACTCGACGGGATCTTCCAGCGTCATGATGTTGACGCGGCCCGTATTGAGCTGAGCAAGAGCAGAGTAGAGCGTCGTGGTCTTTCCGGAGCCTGTGGGGCCGGTGACGAGGATCACGCCATTAGGCTCACTCAGGGCGGCGCGAAAGCGGCGCTCGGTGTCTTCGTCCATGCCCAGCGTTTCAAGACCCATGAGCGCCTGACGCGTGTCGAGGATGCGCAGCGCAACACGCTCGCCATAGCGCGTCGGCAGTGTGGCGACGCGGACATCGAGGGCCCGGCCGCCGAGCGTTAGGGAGATGCGGCCATCCTGGGGCATGCGCTTTTCGGCGATGTCCAGCCGGCTCATCACCTTGATGCGCGATACGAGCGGCGCAGCCACGCGGCGCGATGCGGTGAATACTTCCTGAAGTTCGCCGTCTATGCGGTAACGAACGGACAGCTTGTCCTCAAAGGGATCGATGTGAACATCGGACGCGCGGCGCCGGATCGCGTCCTGCAGCAAGCCGTTGATGAGGGTGATGATCGGTGCATCGGTATCGCCCGCAAGAAGGTCTTCCGTTTGCGGAAGACCATCGAACAGGCTTTCAAGATCCCCGCCAGACCCGGCAGCGGCTTCCGCGGCGCTGCCATCGAGCCGCGACTGGCCGAAACTGTCTGACAGTTGGCGCTCAAACTGCACCGAGTTCATGGCTTCCAGATGCGCCGGAACGCCGACAACCCGGCGTGCCTCCGTCATTGCGATTGGATCAGCGCCTTCGCGCACAGCAAAGGTCAGGCCGTCCCTGCCGGGAATTACGACGATGCCCTTGTCGCGGGCAAAAGCGTAGGTGACCTGATCGCGTAGCATGATTTGATTATTGCGGCGGTTGGACCGCTTGGGAAGCCGGGCCGCCATTGCCCAGCACTTCGCGGACGAATTTGTCGATCGTAGTACCGGGTGCCGGGTCGCGCATCAGTTCCTCTGCCTGAACGTAGAGGTATTTCTGATTGGTGATGGATTTGGCGTCTTCCTTCGAGCGGACGATGGTCGGACGGATGAAAACCATGAGATTGCGGCGCGTTCCGCCTTTACCTTCCGAACGGAAGAGGCGGCCGGCGACGGGAATGTCGCCGAGCACCGGAACCTTGGTGTCACGGACGGTATCGGTCTGCTCGACGAGGCCGCCGAGTACGATGATCTCGCCATTGTCGGCCAGTACGCTGGCGCGGATTTCGCGCTTGTCCAGGATCAGATCGGGCGTGACCGTGCCGACACTGCCAAATACACTGGAGACCTCCTGGCGGATGTCGAGGCGAACGGTATCATTCTCACCAATGCGCGGAGTGACTTCGAGCTGAATACCGACATCCTTGCGCTCGACCGTGCGGAAAGGATTCGAGTTGGCGTCGCCCAGAACCTGACCTGTCGTGATCGGAATTTCCTGACCGACGATGAGGGCGGATGTCGCGTTGTTCAGCGTCATACCGAAGGGCGTGGAAAGGATGCGCGAGGAGGTATCGTCTTCGACCGCATTCAGGATGGCGCCAAAGAGCGTATCACCGGACTGACCACCGAAGCCGAGTGTGAGGCCGGATGAACCCGTCAGTGAGCTGATTGCCGCTTCCCGGAAGGGGTTGGCGGTCGAGATGTCGCTGAAGGCATCCGTGACCAGCGCGCCGGTGAGCGCCAGAAGATTTGGCGCGGCGCGGGAGAAATTGGTCGAGGCGAAGGGCACATTGCCGTCCGTGCCCGAGAGCAGGAACTGGAGGCCGAGTTCACGGGTCGTGTCGTCCGACATTTCCACGATGATCGCTTCCACCATCACCTGCGGGCGGCGCACGTCGAGCGCGGAGACGACCCGCTCCATCGCCAGGATGGTTTCCGGGTTGGCGCTGATGACCAGCGAGTTGGTGGGCCCGTGGTGCGCGATCGTCTGGGCGACGGGCGCAGTTTCCGATGGCGAGCGCTGCATTGCCATGCTGTTGGCGACGCGCTCCAGGATCGGGACGACTTCGGCGGCGTCGGCATAGTTCAGTGTGATGACGCGCACGGAATCGCGCTGTGGGTTGGTGGCGTCCAGTTCCATGGCGACGCGCCTGGCGCGCTCCACCGACGACGCATCGCCGCGCAGGATGATGGCGTTGCTGGTGAGCGAGGCGACGGCGGAGAAGCGCGCAGCTGTCTGCGTCTGCTGGCCGGTCGCCTCGCCCTGGAGGCGGGTCAGGACCGTTTCCATTTCCGCGGCAGGAACGTTCACCAGCGGAACGGTTTCGATGATCGTCTGATCGCGGTCCAACGTATCGATGATGTTGCGGACGCGCTCGAGGTTGGACGCATAATCCACCACGACCAGCGTGTTTGTGCTGGCATTGGCGACGACCTGGCCTTGCGAATCCAGCAGCGGCTTGATCATCTGTGCCGCTTCCATCGCGTTGGCGCGGTCGAGCTTGATCACTTCGGTGATGAAGGCGTTTGCTCCGGGGCCGGACATGGGCGCTTCCGTGGATGCGATGGCGCGCGGCAGGATGCGGTAGGTGTCCTTGCCGGCGGGCACGGCGGCGAAGCCCTGGATGCGAAGCGTCGTCAGGAAAACCTGAAACAGCTCCTGCGTGGACATCGGCGTTTGCGAGACGACCGACACACGCGCCTTGCGAACATCCGGATGGATGATGAAGGTGTAGCCCGTCAGGGTGGAGATGTCTTCGATGAGCGTGTTCAGCTCAACATCTTCCAGGTTCAGAACGTGACGGTCCTGGCTGGGGGCGGGCGCCTGCGCCGCCGCGAGCTGGGACGCAGAAATAGCGGCAGCTGCCGCAATCAGGATGTGATTTTTCATTGAGCGAGGCCGGAGTCAGGAGAGAGGCGTAGGCGGACGATTGCGCCTTTGCGGACAACATCGAGCGCAATCATTTCGGAAGACATGACAGCGGACTGGATCGCCTCCGGGCCCATGCCTTCAATGCTGGCGCCGTTGACGCGCAGCACGAGATCGCCGGATTCAAGACCGGCTGCTTCGAAATAGCCCTGCCCGCGGGACGACAGGCGGTAGCCGGCGACCGCGCCGTTGCGCAGTTCTGGCGTGAGATCGACATCTGTCAGGAGGAGGGCGGGTGTAACTTGCTGGGCGGGAGCAGGCGCAGTGGCGACGCGGGTAGCCGGCGCTTGCGGCGCAGCGGCCGTGGAGGCAGCCGAGGGCGCGCCATTGCCGAAGAGCGGCTTCGACGGATCGCTGAGGAGCAATTCCTGAAGCTGGCCATTGTAGCGCAGGAAAACGCGGTCTGCAGCGACAGAGTCGAGGACTGCGCCGGAGACGATCAGTTCGCCGGGGGCGACGCGCTTCTGGCTGTTGTCCGGCAGGATGATGACGGCGCTGCTGGCGGTGTGCTCATTGCTGGACCAGCGCAGGCCGGCGATCTTGAGATTCAGTGATGTCGGAACAGCGGCCTCGTTAAATGCGGCAGACTGGCTGAACGGATCTGAATGGGTGAGGAGGGCGAGGTTGGAGGAGGCTTGCGGCGCAGTCTGCGCTGCTGTGAGGAGGGGGGCGTTGCTGGACATGCCGTTGCCGGGCGCAGCGATCACCCAGGCAAAGCGGGCGAGCAGCAATCCGGTTGTCAGCGCGAGTGCCGCCTCCAGCGCTGTGCGACCGAGGGAGGCGTAGGGAAGGCGTGCGGCGCCGTCTGCTCCGAAAAGTTTCATCAGCCCTGAACTCCCAAAGGTAGCCATCCTGCTTAATCACACTTGTGCGACAGTTCTGAGACGTGGGCTGCAGCAAATTGGAGCTGCAACCGTCGAACGCGGCACTGTCGGACGTCCCGAAATCAGTAACCTGAACTGAGCTGAATTCCATCTAAAATTTGAGGCGCGGCAGGTAGTTAAGCCCCGCCGCGCCTCGATTTTCAGCCTGCTTCGCCGTAGGGGCGAATTTTAACCAGGATCAGAACTCGGTGCTGAGGCCGACGGAGAGCGTGGTGCCGAGGTCGTACTGGTTAACCCGGACATATCCGCCACTGCCGCTCTGGAATTCCTCATAGTCTTCGCCCAGCAAGTTCTTCGCTTTGAGGTCCAGCGTGAAGGACTGGCCACGCAGATCGAAGCCCTTCTTGTAGACGAGGTCCATGTTGATGCCGGGCTCCTGCATGAAGTCAGGCTGGCCGGCAGGGGCGCGGGCCGTGGAGCGCTCGCTGGAATAGTTCACCAGAAGCGTCAGCTGAGAGCGGGCAACATCATCGGTCCAGCCGAGCTGAAGGTTAGCGATGTGCTCGGACTGGCCCTGAAGGCGCGCGCCGTCAACGATGTAGTCGGTGGCGGGGCGGGGTTGGCCTGCGGACTGGAGCGGGTAAACCACATCGCCCGGGCCAGCTTTCACTTCGGAGTTGGTGTAGGTGTAGTTGGCCTGAACCAGGAACTCCTTGTTGCCGAAGAAGGCGCCCTCGAACGGGCTGTCGAAGACCCGTTTGATGTCCACTTCGACGCCGTAGAGAATGGCTTCCGGTGCGTTGAGGTAAGTCTGGAACACCGAGGCACTCTGCTGGACCACAACGGCTTCGACCGGGCGGTCGAGCTGTTTGAAGAACACGCCCGCCGTGAGGGCCTGACCGCGATCGAAGTAAAGTTCGTAACGCGCGTCGAGGTTCAGGATCTCCGTATCGGTGAGGTAGGGGTTACCGATGAAGATGCGGCTGCTTTCCGGGTCGAAATATTGCTGCGGTGCAAGTTCGCGGAATTGCGGGCGGCCGATGCTCTTGGAGGCACCGAGGCGGAGCTGCTGGTCATCTGCGAAGTTCCAGGTGAGCGTGGCGGCCGGCAGGAAATACTGATTGCTCAGTTCCGGCGGCGCTGCGGGGGCAGCTTCGGCAGCGATGAGCGATATCGGTGTTACGGACTGAGTTGCGTCTTCGAAGCGAAAGCCGATTGCGGTGCGCACCAGCGGGATGATTTCGGCGTCAACCTTGGCATAGGCGCCGAAGACGTCGAGATTTGCATCATATGCGGCAGCGCCGGCAGCGCCCGTCGTCTCGCGCAGGACGAAGACATCCGGGTTGATGTTGTAGTTTGCAAACAGGAAGTCCGGGCGTTGCTGCTGGATCAGGAAATCCAGCGGCGGGTTGTCAACCAGGAACGAGAAGATGCGCGTCTGGGCGCTCCGCTCGTTCTGGGATGCTTCGATGCCGGCGGAGTATTCAATGTCGCGGGCCGAAGACAGCGATTGGACATATTTGATGTCGGCGCCGCCGCTGACGATCTTGTCATCCAGATACGAGAAGCTGATGCTGTTGGAGGAGCCCGATCCGGCTGGATCGTAGACGTAGGAATTCGTCAGGCTGCTGAAGACGTAGTTGATCTCCCGCTCATAAGGGGCATCACGCTTCGTCTGCGCAAGCGAGGCGCGCCAATCCAGCGTCCAGGGGCCGCGGAAGTGCTCACCATTGAGCTGGGTGCTGTAGAGTTCGCGCTCATACCATGCGGTGCGATCGCTGCGAACGTCGCGGGAAGCCAGATCGTTGTAGCCCTGGCGAATGTAAGCCTGCTTCGTGGTGCGCCGGATGTAGAGATTCGTCCAGTTGATCTTGTCGTCGCCAAAGTCGAGTCCGGCGCCGAACAGAGCGTCCCAGCCGACATTCTGTTCCGTAGACACATATTCATACTGCGAGGCGGCAATGAGCTCGCCACCGCTGATTTCGCCATACTCCTGGACAGCGTTACGCGTGCGCCAGTCATTGCTGTAGCCGAGGACGCCGATGATGCCGAGTTCGGCGCCGCCGAGATCGAACGATGTTCCGCCGGTGGCTTCATAGCTGCCGTTCATCGGGATGCTGTCATTCGACTGGATCAGGTTGATCGGCGCATTGACGAAGGACTGGCCCATCGCCTGGATTTCAGCGTCCGTGAAGTTCACAGGCTGGATACGCAGGCCGGTTGACATCGCTTGGCGGATGGCGCCGGGGATTTTGCGCGTGCCATCATCAAAGCCGAAGGCGTCGCCGTCAGAACCGTAATAGGTGATGCCGTCCTTGCCGGTTGTTTCGGTATTATAGCTGCCGCTGATCGAAAGCTCGAGAAAGCTCTCCTGCGGGATGTTGCGGGTGCGCAAGTCTACGATCCCGCCACCAAACTCGCCAGGATATTCGACGGAATAGGTTTTCTGAACCAGGACGTTTTCGAGAATGTTTGTCGGGAAAAGGTCGAGCGGAACAACGCGCTGGAGTGGCTCCGGACTCGGCAGGGGCGAGCCGTTGAGGCGTGCGGCGGAATAACGCTCGCCCAGACCGCGCACGTAAACGAAGCGGCCTTCGGCGATGTTGATGCCGGTGACGCGGGCGAGCGCTGCGGCGGCGTCTGAGTCGCCCTGGCGCGCGAGGTCTTCCGGCGCGAGGAAGGCGGCGACCTCAGAGGTGCTGCGCAGGACTTCGGGAATGTAGCGGCCAAGAACGACCACTTCGTTCAGCTGCAGATCCTGAGAATCGGTGGCTTCTGGCGTTGTGGCCTCAGAAGTGTTGTCGGTACCGTTGTCGGTCTGTGCAAAAGTGAAAGCGGGCGAAAGGATTGCCGTCGAGGCGATCAACAGTGCCCGGAGGGACAGCGCGCGGAATTTCATGAGTCAAGATCCTGAATGGATGCTTCGGATGTGAGAAAGAATGGAGGCCCCGTATCCGAGGCCTCCATCTGGTCTTGCGTTAGTGGCAGGTCGGTTGACCTGGGAGGCTGCATGTCCAGCCTGCGTACCAATCGTCGTTCGCATCGCGCACGGCGCCGATATAATCCACCGGCTCAAGGAAGTCCGTGATGAACGTATTGGAGGGGCTCAGGCCGATGCCGGCGTTCAGCGATGTCGGGAAGGCCGACGCCGTGATAGCGTTTTCGTTCGCGCCGTTGATGAAGCCGTTGGTCAGCGTCGAGACACCGTTCAGGACGTTGTTGGCGCCGGCATTGATCAGCGCTTCAGCGTCAACGGTCGAGACGCCGCTGGCGCCCTCGACGTTTCCGCCGTCACAAGAGAAGAACACCGAGTTGTAAAGCGGGCCGTTGCCAGCAACGCCGTTCGGGTTCGTCAGGGTGACAGCGGTCGCAATGTTCAGACACTGGTGGGCGCCGGGGTGACGGATCACCGAGTTGTAAACGCGTGCCGTGTGTCCGGTGTTGTGAACAATGGCGTCGCGGGTGCCGTTGTTACGCATCACGACCGTCCAGTTGGCGTAGGTCGGACGGGTGAAGAAGTCGGCCGTGTTGGTGCCGCGCGAAGACGTTTCCCAACCGAAGTCGCCACCGCCGTCGCGCTGGTACACGATGCCGAACTGAGCAGCGCCGCGCCAGCCGGAGTCGGTGTCGAAGGAGTCGTCATCGTTGCCAGTGAGCACGATGTGGCTGAGGTTCAGGTTGCCACCGAAGATCTCGATGCCGTCATCGGAGCTGTTGTGGACCTGAACGTGGTCAACAGTTGTGCCGTTGCCAACGCCGGCAAAGGTGATGCCGTTGAGTTCGTTGTCCGGAGCGATCGACCAGCCGGAGTAGGACAGCTGGAGGTAGCGGATACGGCCGCTGGAGTCGGACGGCGAGTTGCCGCCGTAGTAGGCGTTCGAGCCTTCAACCTGCGCTTCGCAAGCGATGTTCGGCGGTGTCACAGACGCCGTGATGCAGCCATCAGCGGTCGGTGCGCGACCGTTGATCACCAGACCGCCCCAGCGGCCGATGGTGTTTTCAGTGGCGGTGCCATTGATCCGCTCACGGCTGGTCATGATGATCGGCTCGGCGGCGGTGCCTTCAGCGAAGATTTGCGAACCGCGGTTCACCAGAAGATAGTTCAGGCCCACATCGCCGAAAAGCGTAACGCCTGGTTCGATCGTCAGGATGCCTGCCTGGCCGCCTGGTGCCGGATCGTTCGGATTGGGGCCAAGGTCGGTGCCGACCTGCGTGCGACCGTTGATCGAGTAAACCGTGCCGTCGCGCTTGGGGACGACGAGGTTGCCGATGATGTCATTCGGCAGCTGGCAAATGCGCATGTCGGAGACCGTGCCGACATTGGCGAAGCCGGTGGGGCAGTCAGCCGCTGCGCCGCCGGTCGGCGGAGGCGTGGTCGGCGGTGTGGTCGGCGGAGGTGTGGTGGTGGGCGGCGGCACGAAAGCCCCGGCGCCGGGGGAAGCAACGCCATCAGCGCCGCTGCATGCGCCCAGCAGCGCGACTGCCGCGCAGCCCAATAGCACTGCACGAAATTTATTGGTGGTGAGCATGAAAGTCTCCGTCTTGAACCCTGAGCGGGTGCGCTGACGGTTCCCCCCGTCGCGCTCGCAGATCAGGAATCTCTGTCTGCCCGCAGGCCGGAGCCTTAAGATCTGTTTGCAACAATTACGGGAAGTTTAGATGACACTTCCGTGAAGCCCTCAGTGGGCTTGTTGATGTGTGATGCTCTGGCAACATTACGAAAAATTGTATGTTTCTGTAGGGAACATCTCGCCCCATCCGCGCTCCCGGAACCATTTGGTCACGACGTATTTTGAGCCCTTGCGAACTTTCATTCCGTGATGGATCGTGTGCGGATTAACTGTGCCGTCGGGATTGAGGTTGTTCCAGATAACGGCTTTTCCTTTTTCCGGCATGATTGTCTTTTCCAGTCGCCGGAAACGGGTTCCGCCGCCTTCCTCAACGTCATTCAGGTAGATCATGAATGTCCAGGTGCGCTGGCCGGTATACTGGCAATGAACCTGATAGTCGCGCGTGCCGGGGGGGAAGTAGTCGTAATGGGCCTTGTATTCCTGATCTGTGTCGTAGCGCTGGGCCTGCGTTGCATCGGAATAGGACCAGTGAACACCAAGAGCATCGGCCATCAATTCATCGAGCTGCATGACAAGGTTGTGCCCGAGGGAGCCGATGTCGGAGGTGCGCGAGGTGCGGATCTTCGGATCGGCAAAGGCGTCGGTTGTTGTTGAGGCGCGCAGGCGCTCGTCAGTCAACGCGACCAGGGCATCGCAAGTTTGCGGGGCCAGGAAGTTTGGCCAGACATAGAGTTGCGCCTTGGACACCGGCACACGGCGGAGCAGGGGGTGTGACAATGCCCGGCGCGTGATCGGGGCATTCGCGAGAGCCTGGTAGTCGACATCTTCCACAGGGCGGCGGCCATCATAGGCCGCGCGCATCAAGGATCGTACGGCAGCATCGTCAAAGCCGTGGCCAATGAGCTGGCGCTTTACATCGTGCGGCTCATAGCCTGATCGAAGGCGGACCCAGGTGAAGGTCACCCATTCGTCATTTACGGTCACATCCTTCATCGGTGAGTTCCTTTCAGGTGCCCTTGAATAGGGGAGGAGTGTGACGTGCGCATGACGCGCCAAAACGCTCCGCAGCAGGAACAAAAAAGGAGTTACACGGAAGATACGAAAACGTGTAACTCATTGACGCAAAACTGTAAAATATATAGTGTGACAGTTATGTTACACTTCAGATACAAGGCTTTGTCACTCCTCGCACTGGCGATTGCGGTGCCCGGGGTTTCCTTCTCAGAACCAGCTTCTGCACCCTTCCTTTCGGGTGGGGAATCAAAGGCAGAAGCAGCATCGCTCGATGCGGCAGCGATGGAAACAACGTTGGTGGCGGCTGTGCAGGGCAAACGCCTTCAGGCGGGTGTCGGACTGTTGCAGGTTTCTGACTCGCTCTCCCGCGTTGCGCAGGCGCACGCCATCGACATGGCAGAGCGCCAGTATGCGGCGGATGTCTCGCCAGAGGGGCTGACGCTTCTGGACCAGGTGCGCCTTGCTGACCGGCAATCGCTCTTCAGCACATTCGGTACGGCAATCGCGGTGGTCGATGCCGGAACGGATGCCGGGCAAGTGCTCAAGGCGCTGATGTCTGACCCTGCGAATGCGGAAAACATCGTGCGCAGCAGCTTTGATCATACTGGCATCGGCGTTGCCGAGAAGAATGGGAAACTGTTCGTCGTGCAGTTGCTGGCGCGGGTGGATGGGCAGCTATCGCGCCCCCTGCCGATGAATGCCGGGGGTGTGGAGTTCCTGCGGGCGGACTTTTCTGCGCGCGGCATGACGCCGGTCAGCTGGTCTGTCCGAGACGAGGACGGCGCAGTGCTGCTGCGTGGTTCCGGCGACCGCGTGCGCGATAGCCAGGGGCGCTCGATTGAGGGTTATCTCAATATGGATGTGGCCCTGGGGCAGGACGTTTACACGCTTCGCGGGCCTTACGTCCGAATGGATTGAGGCCGGCAAGCGGGCACAAAAAAGAGCCGGAGCGAAACGCTCCGGCTCTTTTTTGTCTTGTGCGATGGATCAGTCTGCGGAGAGCGCGCGCAGGACTTTGGCCATTGTGTCGAGCTTCGGAACCGAGCTCGTGCGGTCAATCAGGGCGTGGCAGCGGGCGCGGGCTTCGCTGACCGGGTCGCGCTGGTCCTGGGAGGCAGCGTCGGAGGCCTGGAACAGCTCGGCGATCGGAACCCGAAGCGCGCGTGCGACGCTGGCCAGCATACCGGCGCTGAGGCGGTTGGTGCCGGTTTCGTACTTCTGGAGCTGCTGGTGGCTGATGCCCAGCTCCTGACCGAGCTCGGAGAGTGTGAGGTTCTGCGCAATGCGCAATTCGCGGATCTTTTCGCCTACCTGCTGGTCAACCTTTGTCGGTGAACGGGAGCCAGCGGCGCGAATCTCTTCTTGCATCATTTTTCCACCTTTAGGTTTTAGTCTGTCTCCTAAGTGACAAGCGTTCAAGCAAGTGAATGGGTTCCAAAAATTTTGAAACGCTTACCAAGTTTTTGAAACGCTGGGTGGGGTTCGTTTAAAATCTAAGGGTAGCTCAGATTTCCACTTAAATGACGAATGCTCAGGATTTGCTTATAAATACTAGTAATCCCGCTTCCACCGAACGGAAACGCGGGACTCTCCGGTGGAGCGTGCTTCGGAGGTTACCGAAATCTGAGGCTTCGGCTGCCACTCGACTTCGACGGAGTTCCCGGATGCACCTGCGGTTGTTATTTCAAGGTATACTTCCGGTGCCAGATACTGGCCGACACCCAGCTCCGTATTGCCGTCGTCGCTGACGCCGAGGCGCAACCGGTCGAGGCCCAGGCCCGCCTGAATTTGCCCCAGGGGATCAAGTCCGCCGCCTTGTCCGCTGAGGCGCGCGATCGAGGTGGCCAACTCTGCGGCTTCCAATGCAGAAAGGTCCATGACGGAGCGACCAAACAGCATACGTGCGAGGATCTCGTCCTGCGGAAGTTCTGGTGTGCTGGAGAGTTCGATGCGCGGGCTGCCGGGGGACCCGGTGACATTCACCTCAGCGGTGAAGGAGTCGACCTGGCGCTCGGCACTTATGTCAACCCGCGCAGAATCGACGGGACCGTCGAAGGTGACCACGCCGGTATCAAACACGAAGGGCCGGCGGGCCAGTTCGAGCTGCCCGCGTACCAGCGTCGCGCGCCCATTGAGGAGGGGGGCAGCCGGCGAGCCGGTGACATTGACGTTGACGCCCCATTCGGAATCGAGGCCGCGACCATCGATGAAGATGCGGCGGTCGGACTGGATCAGCATATCGAAGCGAATCGGCTTTTCTAGGACCGGATCTTCCGGCTCATCTGTAATGTCTTCGCGCCAGCGCACATCAAGACGCCGGGCGCTGGCCGCAGGCAGGTTATCGAGTGAGAAGTTTGCTTCATCGACATTAAGTTTGCCGGAGATGATCCTGGCGGTATCTGTTTCCGTCAGCGCCGCATTGCCGCTAAGGCGCATCTTGTCCGAATTGCGATCGTATACGAGCAGCCGGCGCAGCTCGATTCCGACTTGCCCCTGTCGCTTTTCGTCCAGGCGGCCGGACGCCTTGATGTTCCCGCCATCGGGCCCTTGTCCGACGGCATCGACCGTCAGGGCGCTGTTTTCAAACGCAGCATTCATGTCAAAACGCGCAATGCGGAAGCCCATCGCACCGTATTCGTAGAGGCCGTTCTTGATATTGGCCTTGGCGTTGATCTGTGGCGCATCCAGCGTGCCCGTCACGAAAACGGTGGAGTCGATGGTTCCGCCGACGTCATGTCCGTAGGCGAGCGCAATCTGGCGGATGGCTTCAAGGTCACCCTTGAACTGACCATTGCCGAGAACGCCAGCCTGGCGGTTCAGCCGGGCCATCTCGTTTTCGCGCGCCGTTACTGGTAGTGCGAGGGCGAAATTTCCGCCGAGCGTCGGGCCATAGCTTGCGCTGCCATCAATCGACAGCATGCGCGCATCCAGCTTTCCGGAGATGTTGAGGTCGATCGCGCCATCAAGCCCGGTCACGGGACTGCTGGTGCGGATGTCGAAAGAGCCAGTTGGGGATCGACCAAAAGGCAGGAAACTGCCTGCGCCATCGATGCGGGCAGCTGAAACGGGCGCGCCGTAGGAAGACAGGATGGGACCAGCGTCGACATTGTCGAACGCAAATTCCAGATGCGGCGAAGCCCCGGTTGTGGCGAGGGATGCCTGGATGCTGCCGCCGAGGATGCTGAGGTCAGCTTTGAGTTCCGGATTTTCGCCGAGGCGCCAGGTTGCGTCCTGGCGCGTGGAAATCGTTTCCCCGAACACCTTGCCGTTCAGGCGCAGTGTGCCTTCTGGCGCGTCACCCTCAAGGGACGCCGAACCGGAGACCTGCATGTCCGTTTCGCGGCCGCGCGTGGCATCTTCAAACCGGGCGGTATATTCATAGCCGTCGGGCTGTGTTCGGATGTTCGTCCGGATACGGTCGAACCGTGTATCTTTCGACACGATGGTGTTTTTTGCGTCGGCGTCCAGAACGATGACGAGCGGTTCGCCCGTGTCCTGATTGAGCGTGGCGTTGACGAGGATTTCACCGAATTCGACACCGCCAAACACGAAATCACTTCCAGAGATACGCGCGTCTGCCTCCAGCCCGCCTGCATCTGCGATCAGGGCGTTTCCGGAAACCCGCAGTTTGCCGAGAAAGCCGGCAACGTCGTCAATCCGCGTGGAAGCGCTCCTGCGTTCGAGCAGGGCAGACAGGTCAACAGTCTCGTCGCCATAGGAACCGGTGATCCGGACGGGGCCATCGATATTGCTGCCCGACTGTTCCAGCGAGGTCGCGACAGCCAGGTTGTCAACGGTATTGGAACCATTCTGAAGCATGCCGCCAGCGCTGTTGGCCGCAATCAGGATCGTATCGCCGGGCTGAGTGATGCTGGCTTGAAGGGCGCCGAGATTGACCATTGTTCCGGCCGTGGTGAGCGGAACAGTTTGTTCGGCAGTAACCTTGAGGTTCAGGCCGGCGTTGCCTGCGAGGGGGCCGGTCGCATCCGCGCTCACGCCCGGCAGACGCAGGCGCACCATGCGCGCTGTTACCTCTCCGCCGGAAATACGCAGCGCGGCTGATGCTGTTCCCGTGCCGTTCACCAGCTCTGCCATGGCGTCCGGCCCTGAAAGGTTCCGGAGGGAGAGGTTCGTCGACAGATCGATTGCGTTGAAGGGGCCTTTGAGGCTGACAATGCCTTCACCCGTTCCCGAAAAGCCCGGAACGAATGGCGAGATCGACTGGCTAAGCCTGCCTGATAGATCCATCTCGCCGCTCGCGGCATCCACTATGCCGGCAAGGCGCAATGTTCCGCTATCGTGTTGAATGTCTGCCGCGTCGATCGTCAGCTTCGTCGAAGCGACATTGAATTGTCCGGAAAGGGTCGCTTTCGGGGAGGGGCCAATGGCCGCGCTGGCGATATCCCCAATCGGGAAGGGGCCATGAAATTCCAGGTTTCCTGAAAACGGAATTTCAGCGTCTGCCAACGAAACTGTGACGTTTCCGGAGGCTGCCTCAAACGGCAGGATCGATTCTTCATCCGCAATCAGACGAACTTCACCCGTGTAGCCCGGTTCACCGGATGCATAGGTAAGCTCGCCATTCAGCATTAGGCCGGCGCCATTCTGCCAAAAGGGTTTCAGGGAGGCGAGGTCAGCGCGCACATGCGCGGGGCCAATCAGTTCACGCTTTTGGAGGTCTGCGAGCCCGGCAAGGTGGACCTCGCCTTCGGCGACCAGCGCATCGAATTCGAAATGGGCTTCGTCCCCATTGAGGCGGGCGTTGAGCGATGTTTCCGCAGATTTTCCGAGCAGCGCTGTAATCGCTTTGGGGAGAGGCAGGGCAGTTGCGTCAAGCTTGGCAGACGCGCTGAGTTGTCCGTTTTCTAACTTGCCGGAGAGATAGGCCTTGTCTTCCCGGTCGATGGAGAAGCGCGCTTCGGCAACGCCATTTTCGAGATCGCCGGCGCCATTGGCTTCGAGACGAGCAGTAGAGCCTGGCGCCAGTTCCAGCATGTGGGCGAAGATGCCGTCTGCGGGGGCGTCCGCGATGACGGTGATGTCGAACCGCTGGGACGCGGTCATGACGATCAGAAGGTCTACACGGTCGCCGCGCCCCTCAATGGGGCGAAGCCTCAGCGCGGCGTCCAGGGCGCCATTGTCCTGCTGGACGAACCGGGCGCTAATTTCGGAAGTCGACTGGGGCCCAGCGACGCCATCGGCCAGAACGAGTTGATCCAGCACCAGCGAGTTCATGTGAACGCGCCAGCTGCCGCCGCCTTCGGAACGAGGGCGGGGCGCACGCACGGGCCGGGAGTAAATTGAGACGGTGTCGATATCCAGTTCGCTGATCGATAGCTTACGTGTCAGGAGACCAAGCGGCGACCAGCGAAGGCGAACGTTTTTGGCCTCGGCCCAGACGCCGTCGTCGTTGCGCACCTGGATGCTGCCCACGGTCATGTCCGACAGTGGGTCGCCCTTGAGCGTGTCGACTTTAAGTTCGCCATAGCCTGCGACATCCATCCCGTCGATCTGTGAAAGGATGAAATTGCGTCCGCTGTCGGTCGTTATCCAGATGCGCAGCGCGCTGATAGCTGCCACGCCGCCCGCGGTTGCCAGGATGGCGCCAGTAAGCCAGGGGTGGCGTTTGCGCCAATCCTTGAGGGGGAACGTTGGCAGCATCAGAATGCCTGCCCGATGGAAACGTAAATCTGCACCGGGGAGTCGCCGTCTCGCTTGTTCAGCGGTGCGGCGATGTCGAACCGGATAGGGCCAAAACCGGGATAGTAGCGAATACCAAGACCGGCGGCAGCTTTGGATTCGCCAAAGACAGCCCCCGGATCGTCGCTTGCCGCGCCGAAATCTACAAAGGCTGCATAACCGAAGCGCTCGGAACGCCGCCAGCGTAGTTCCGCAGATGCAGAGAAAAGGCTCCGGCCGCCAAGGTATTCGCCGAGACTGTCGGTTGGAGAGAGGGATTGG